>JAAYTF010000157.1 GCA_012518125.1 Bacilli bacterium
CACCGTCTTGGAAATCATTTGCCACTTGCAAGTCGGCGGACTCATTACACTCACCGTCTATGTATTTTATAAAACGGTGGAATTGTTGCTCAAACAAAAACTTTGTGTAAAAGAAGGATAATCAAAAAGGCACCTTTCGACAAAAAGGTGCCTTTCATGTTTACCTGCCAATACATTTTTCCAAGAAGAGGGTGGTAAAAGAAAGGAGTTTTCTTTTACACAATATGAGTCGAACGTACATATGATAAGAGTAGAGTGGTACGATAGCGTATGCCGTTTCAGCCTAGCCGTTTAGCACTCTTCGCGCTCATCGAGGCTGGCTCGGATCGGTGTGATTGGGTCGAGGCAAGTGATGCCGCAGAAGCAACGCAAGTCGACCGTGATGCAAATGCCGGTCGCTTTGAAGTTTCTTACGTCTTCCGGACAGAAAAAGTCGCAGACCCGCTTATGGCAACGGCTTTTAGCTCCATCGCCGTTAGCATCCGAATAATAGACCGGTTTCAAAATTTCCAAGATGGCGCAATGGTCGTTGCCCTCGACAAAATTTTTCACACGGAACACCGGCGACTCGATGCAGACGAACTTGCTTCTGCCCGTCGCGCTGTCGTGCTTGCGGACAATGCCGCTTCCGATGAACGGCTTGCAGTCGCCCTTGCAATACAAAATAAATGGTATCGTGTTAAAGCGTAGACGGCGCCGGTTTGGTTCAAAGTCGTTCAACAAGTCGGCGATCGAACGGTCGCAGCTCGTAAAACAAGTGTCCTCCTCTGCTTCGACAGCACGGTGCTGCGCTTTGACGATTTTCTTTACAATTCGCGTTACGCAATGTTCGCTGTCTCTACCGCATGAATAACTTTCCTCTCTGTAGCTTCCTCCACAGCTCATTGTTTCAAACATCCCCTTTCAAGTTTTAATTTCAGTAACACTATATGTAGGTAAACGTAAAGAGGTTGTTTTATCGTCTAGTTTTAAAACAATTGAACGATTCACCTAGAAGTTGTTTCGGGGATTCGGCACAATAAGCGTGGTGGAAAAATTGGTTTATTTCCCGGGAAATGTCGAAAAGGATTTGTGGAGATAGCGAAAAAAGGCAAAAAAAAAAGACCACTATGAATGGTAAAAAGGGGGTATGGAAGTTCATCATAGTGGCAAGGGGATGGTTGACATATGCAAAACTTGGGAGTATGCTATCGGAATTTCATCTTTACGATGTGGCAAAACCATCCTTGATAGGGTAGTTGTAATTATAATATAACAAATTTTTGTTCGGATACGGTTAAAAAAATTGACGAATACGTGACAGTTTCGTGAAAATTTTGTAAGAAAAAGCCCTCCTTGTCATTGCCATTCGGTTTAAATGTAGTACGGCTCCATGGAAGTCTTTGCAAGAAAAAAACCCCCAAGGGAAAGGAAGGGGTAGTAGGGGGAGCTAGTTGCATTATTCGTCTTTCACTTTGACAGTGGTGAGCTCGGGAGGTTCGTTGTCGTAATATTCAATCGGTTTATAAGCAACGTTCCACGTGCGTGTTTCCGGATCGAACGAAACGTCGATGATCGAGATGAAATTCCCTGTATGGATGTTTTCCAATGCCCGTTTGACCGCTTCCTTGCGGGAAAGGACCGCTCCTTCAGGCTGTTCGGTTTCGACGATTTCAAGTGCACCGACCGAACCGCCCAAAGGGTACGATTCCCTGATCGGGCCTTTATACCAGACGCGGACTTCGTCGCCGACAGCAACGTCATCGGGGGCACCATCCAAAACGATGGCATCATAAAATTCTTTTACGCCGCCATGGTCGCTGAAATCTTTCGGTGTTTTGCTGACGACGAAAATCGTCTCCTCCGTACGCTCGATAACGAAACCGTGAATGTCAGGCTCTTTTTTTGTGAGCGCATTGCAACTTACGAGGAACATGCACGCAGAAAACAGTGTCAATTGCACCAACCATTTTCTCATTCAAGTCACCCCGATACGTTTTGCCATGTTTTTTCAGGGTGAAAGGTCCGTACGAGGAGCGGTCGTGGTCAACAACGACAATGAAGGCAAGCGATGTGCCGGTTGCATTAGTATTGCAAATGTTTAGAAAATTCCGCGCAAAAAATTGTCGCATCGCTTTCTGGATCCACCCTGTAAAACGAAGGTCATACCAAATTTTGTTAACTTGTTATTTACTATTATAGATGAAAAATGTCGAAAAGAAAACGTCAATTTTTCCTATCTTTTCGACATTTCCGTTAAAACGGGATGATCAGATGGACGATGAAAATCATGAGCGGTATCGTCGATAAAGCGATCAATGTTGAGACGACGGTCGCCAACGCGCCCATTTCTTCATCGGCGGAAAATTTGGCGAACAAAATGGATGCGAGCGTGATCGTCGGCATCATCGACTGAATCAGTATGACCTGAAGGACGACCGCTTCATGCGGCAAAAAGATGACGATTCCCGCAACGGTCAACGGCAAAATGATCAGTTTGACGACGAGCGGGATCCAAATTTTTTTGATCGACCGTTTCATGCGGGCCCGTTGGAAATTCATGATGATCGCCCCGATATAAAACATCGCAAGCGGTGCGGCAAGGCCGGCCAAGCGGTCGAACAAGTCGATGAAAACGCTCGGCGGCTTCACTTGCAAATAGGCGGAAGCTAACCCTCCGACGATTGCGATCATCGGAACGTTGACCATCGCTTTTAATGTGCGCAAAGAAAACTCTTTTTTCTTTTGCAGCAAGTAAACGCCGACCGTCCAAATCGTAAAATCGACGCCCGCATCGAAGACCGCCGCATATAAAGCGCCTTCCGGGCCGAACAGCACGGCGCACAACGGAATGCCGATAAAACCGGTGTTGCCGAGTCCGGAAAGCAGGGCGAGTTCATTTTTTTGCTCACTTCTCCGTTCGAACAGAAACAGGAACAAATAACCTAAAAAGATGCCCAGGACGTTGATGACGATCGACATGAAAAAGACGAACAAAATGGTGCGAAAACGTTCCGGCGTCATATCGATATTGAAAATGCTCGATAAAATGATTGCCGGCAAGGCGGCATTTACGATCAAGCTTACGAACATGCCCCTCGTATCTTCGTTGAACGGAAACGTCCGCGCCAAAACCGCCCCGATCAATATGAACATGCTGATCAAAAAAATCGTCTGAAAAACGACGTTCATTTCCATTTATATATACCCCGTTCGAATGATTCGTTCATGTTAGCAAGTGAATTCATATAATATGATGATAATCCGAATAGCACCGTTTTGCAATGTTGCAATCATGCAACAAAAGTTGATATTTGTTCCGAGTTGGAAACAGAATAATGCAAATTTTTTAACTTCTTCCGACAGAAGTCTCCCATCCTCAAGGAATGTGAAGGGCGATAGCCCAATGAGTAGGCGGGAGATGAATGTCGGTTGGCGCAGGATTATCCGAGAAGCCCCCACTTCAAGCAACCCGCAAGGGTGGTAAGTGGAGGGTAGTTCACGCCGGCAACCAATTGAAAAGGCTGGATGAACATCCAGCCTCAATTTTTTTCGTTTGCGTTTAAATACTCAATGGTTTGTGCCGCCGCTTTTTCTCCGGACTCAATGCAGTCAGGGAC
>JAAYTF010000184.1 GCA_012518125.1 Bacilli bacterium
ATTATCAGCTCATTCGTGCCGGATTCAGCCACAGGCAGGCGGTCATCATCATTTATTGTTTCAGCGCGGTTTTCGGATTGCTTGCCATCCTGTTCGCGCGAGCTTCCTTGTTCGTGTCGCTGCTTGTCGCCATCGTCGCCTTTTTGCTCATCCATATCCTCGCGGAGTTTGCCGGGCTTGTCATGGGCGGGAAGCGGCCGCTCGTTGACAGTGTGTTGAAGTTGTTGAAAATAGATTACAAACGAAAAAAGGCAAAAGAACAAGAAGATTCATCGTCGCTATAAGAATATATGAAAAAAATGCTCCCAATGTATGGGAGTTTTTTTCATGACATTGAAATTTTTAAAAATGTAGCAATAAAAAACAAATCCGCTAGAATGTTATACATTTTCGCGGATTTGTTCTCTTGTTTCTTCCGGTAAAGGATAAAGCGATTGAATCAAGTTCAATGTGCTTTGCCCGTTCGAATATTCATTCCATTCTCTGGCAAACTGTTTCACTGCATCCAAATCGAATTGTTCACTTTTAATGATTTCAATCAATTCTTCCGTCGTTTTTACAACAGGTCCAGGAACTTCGGTTTCATAATCTTCGATTACACCTCTTGTTTTTGCATAGTTATCAAAATCTGGTACATAGAAAATCATCGGTTTATTTAACAGTGCAAATTCAAACGGTATGGAAGAATAGTCGCTGATTAAAATGTCAGTGCCAACTAGCAATGTTTCAATTGAATCATATTCTGAAACGTTTATGACGAAATCTGAGAATGGATTCTTAAATTGTTGATTTAAAGCTGGATGTAATCTTAAAAGGAGCACATAGTCTTCGCCTAATTGGTTATGCAAATTCGCCAAGTTTAATGGCAGTGTAATCCCTGACTGGCCTAATTGTTCTTCGCGATACGTTGGAGCATATAGAAGTACTTTTTTATCACCGATGAAAGGAAAGTCTTTATGAAATTGTTGCATCGCTTGCCGTTTCTTGATGTCATCGAAAAAGAAATCTGTCCGCGGAATCCCCGTTCTTAAAAACCTTTCATCTCCATCGATGCCGAAACTTTCTCTAAAGATGTCTTCCATTTTCCTTGATCCGACGACAATGAGATCAAAACGGTCATAAACCGCTTTGAACCGTTTGATGGCGGATGCTTTGCGATGCCGGATCGTCAAATCGTTCAAACCGAACAATTTTAACGCTCCCGCCGCGTGCCATACTTGGATGCAACGCACTTCGTCTTTAAAATCGCTCGCTGCCAAAAAAGCAAAATAATTGTCGACAAAGACATATCTTGCTGTCGCCAAATGGTGAATCGATTTAAAAAATTGGAACGGATGTCGATATATTAAATGAGTGATATTGTCATCCTCAATCATCTCGACAGGCTTTTGATTTGTATGGATGACGATTATTTTTTCGTTGAATGCATGTTTATTCAATTCTTCTATCATTAATGGAATATTCCCTGGGAAGCTAGCGACAAACACGGACTTTTTTTGTAATGGGAACATTTTGTTAATTTCAAAGATTGTTTTAAAAATGAATAGATAGATTGCAATGAACAATTCCCTAAGCATGTTTCATCTTGTTCAAATCTTGTTTGATTTTCGTAGTTGATATACCAACCGTACGTGGCAAGTATACAACTTCGCAATAATCTTTTAAGAAGTCGAACTTACCTTTCCAATCGTCTCCCATTACAAAAATATCGATGTCGTATTTTTTGATGTCTTCAATTTTCTGATCCCAGGAATATTCTGGAATGACTTTATCCACATAGCGGATCGCTTCCAAAATCGCTTTACGCTGTTCGTACGTATAATAAGCTTTCTTGCCTTTTCCTTCGTTAAACTCGTCGGTTGAAAGGGCTACAATCAAATAATCCCCAAGTGCTTTGGCACGTCTCAACAAATTGATGTGACCAGTATGGAGCAAGTCGAATGTTCCGTATGTTATTACTTTTTTCATTGTTATGAACCTCCAAAGGGTATTTACTCATCATTTTATTATACTATAAGTGTTTTGGAAAAGCGATGGAATTAATTGTGAAAACAATTTAGAATTGTTTGCATGACATTTATTAAAAGTTTCAAGAAGCGTTATATAATTGACAAAAATCCACAAAATATCTAAAAAAACTACAATGTTTTACATGATTGATTAAGAATTATATACTAGTGTAATAGAAGGAGGTGAAATAAGCAGAAATGTATTTAAAAAACAAAATTTTAAACATAATTCCGATAATACTTATAGTTTTCGCTTTAAATGTTAATGTAGAGTTTGCCGATGCAAAAGAAAATCATATTATTAACGAAAACGTTGTGCTTATTTCAGAAAATGGAGCAGATGTTGTAATTTACAAAGATGCAGCGGCGGAAATTGAATTGGTAACGGTCGAATCAGGAACTAACGCCAGAATAATTGATGACCAGTTTGTAGATTTTATTAAAATAAGTGTGATGTATGAAAAAGAAGAAGTGGAAGGTTATGTAAGTTCGAAAAACATTACATATTTACCAGAAGAAACTGATATAAATATAGATACAAACGAGGACACGGATGTCAATGAAGTAACAGCTAAAAACGAAAAACAGCATTCACAAAAAGTTTCAAGTGTTTCTACTGCTGAAAAAGAACCAAAGAAGATTACTGCAATTGACTCCGAAGTCAACCTAGTAAACCAAGCGTCAATCCAATCTATGACACTATATGGAATTGCTCTGAAAAACAAAACTAACGTTTATGAAAAGACCAGCACTACTGCAAAAGTTTTAAAGTCATATGATATCGGATCAACATTAAAATATGAAACGTATAATGACAATTGGTATAAAGCTAAAGTAAAAGTTAATGGAAAGTATGTTCAAGGTTACATTAATAAACACGATGTAGACACCTTCGTGGAAAACAAGGGTAAAACTTATTACAGTTACGGTATTAAGCATCCAACAAATGTATATGCATCACCTTCCACGAATTCAAAAGTATTGAAATCTTATAATTATGGTCATCTACTAAAATATCGGGCTTTGTCGGAAAATTGGTATGAAGCGACGGTATATATAGCCGGCAAACCTCAAACAGGTTATATTTCAAAAGATGATTTAAGAGACAACTTGCCTGCACTTGAACAAGGATATGCACAAACCAAATTGACAAACGTCTATGAATCAACTTCGAAAGATTCACGAATTCTAAAAAGTTATTTCGCCGGTCAATTGTTAAAATTTAGACCGTATAATGATACGTGGTATATTGCGACCGTTTATTTAAATGGAAAACCTCATGTAGGGTTCATTCATAAAAATGATGTAGGAGATGAGATAAATAAATTATCTGGCTATGCCCGGTTAAAAGACACCAATGTTTATGAATCCACATCTAAAAGCTCGAAAATTTTAAAAAGCTACCCAG
>JAAYTF010000158.1 GCA_012518125.1 Bacilli bacterium
AAAGAGGAGGAGTCTGACGAAGATGAATGAATATTTCGAGGAAAATAAACGGTCATTGATCATTCTAGCTGTCATGTTGTTTTTGTTGGCAGCCGTCGTTTTTTTCGTGTTGGTACGCCCATTGGTCAAAGACTATAAGGCGGAGCAAAATCGCATCGAACAGTTGAAAAATGAAATCGAGCTGCTTGAAGCGCAAATCGAAAATTTACAAGACTCCTCCGGCGAAGTTGATTTGAAACAATTGATGTTGGAAAACAAAATCCCTCGTGAACGGGAGTTGGATGAATATATATTGGCGTTGCAGCAACTGGAACTGCATACCGAAAGCCGAATCGACTCGATTGAATTTGCCTATGACAGCAGTTTTGATGTCGATGAAGAAGAAACGGATCAATCAGAAGGCGAAGAGGCGGAGGAAACCGATCCGGAAGCCGAGCTTGAAAGCGAGTTGGAAGGTGGGGACGCCGACGAGGAAGAAAGCGAAGATGCGGATGAAGAAACGGACGTTTCGATCGATCCGCAACTATTGAATGAAAAACCGGAACAACTACAAGTGTTGACCGTGAAAATCGAAGCGCTCAGCCCGGACTTTGACAAATTTATCGAGTTGTTAAAGATCATTGAAAGTCAAGATCGCATCAGCATCGTGACAAGCTTAAGATTTACGAAACCGACGGAACAAGATTTGTATTTTTCCGACAATCCGTCCGACCTCATTCCATTCGAAGCGGAACTTACGACGTTTTATTTTGCGGATTAAGGAGTTCAAGATGATGATACGGACAAGCAGTCGTTTTCCCAAAAATGAAAAAGGCGTGACACTCGTGGAAGTTCTCGCTTCGATCGTCATCATTTCCATCATTCTGCTCGGTGTGTTCAGTCTGCTCACGTTTACGAACAAAACAGCGGTGTCGAACAATGCCAAGCTCGTATCGATCAATCTCGCCAAGGCGACGATCGAACGAATGAAAGTGAAACCGGACGATTATTTCTACAATTTTGAAGAGTTGAAAGCGAAAACTGCCGAATTCGAAGTGGTTTACGACCATGAAGATTGCCGTACGAGTGAATGTGAAACCTTATATTTGCCAGTCGTAAACGACCAAACGTATCATGTGGAAATCACCGTGAGCCAAACGGATGAGGAAAGGGATTTAAAATTGCTGAACGTCGTCGTCACCGTCAGTTTGGCGGAAAGAAACATTAAAAGCATAGTGGAAGGATACGTAAATTATGCGACGTATGAAAATGGATGAGCGCGGTTTGACGCTCGTGGAAGTGCTTGCGACATTCGTCATCATGGCTATCGTCGGGTTTGTCGCTTACAGTGTGTTATACAGCGGTTTCAGAACGTACGACCGGGTTAAAATCGAAGCCGGTTTGCGGGATGAAGCCGATTTGATCATGTCGGAATTGGTCAGTGAAATGTTCCTCATAAAAGAAAGTGAAATTGCTCAAAAACGACTGCCCGAACCGGGAACGCAAAACTATTATATCGAGAAGAAAGATGGCAAACGGACAGGTTTTATCGACGGAAAGTTATGGATCGACGGGGATGTGAAAACGAACGTATTAAATAGCGGTTTGATCGAAATCGAACCGAATCAGACGAAAATTGAGGAGCTTGGACCGGATTCGGGGCAATATAAAATCGTTTTGACGTTGAAAAGTTCCGAAGACAAGCAAACATTGACGACAGAAAGCGTCATCAGCACGATCAATGATTTAGGTGAAGGTGCCCATCATGAAAATCCTTAAGAGCGAAAAAGGCTATGCGTTGTTTTTGACAGTGTTGATCATCGTGTTGTTCGGAATTTTGACCGTTTCCCTCCTTACGATCGTCATGTCTGGAGTGAGTAAAAATACGATTCGCGAGGACGTGACGCAAGCAGGCGAACTTTCGGAAAAAGGTTTGCAGCGGATCACGAATCAAATCAATCACGACATCCAAAACAATATCCCGGAAAAAGGCGTAAGCGAAACGCAGTTTATCACATTGTTTGAACATGTGTTACAGCATTATCAATGCCCGGAGGCAGGAACCGAATATCCGGTGAAAGCTGCGGGCGAGACCGGTACGTATCAGGCTTGCGTCGACCGTTGGGAAGACGAATCGGAAAGCGGTACGTTGAAAAAAGTCGTGATCAAAAGCACGGGTAAGGTGAACGGAAAAGAAAAGACGATTGAAACGACCGTTTTAATGGGCGCAGACGGATACCCCGTTCCGTTAAAATACGTCTTGAGCACGAATGCGAGTGAAGCATGCCAACAAGATGCGAAGCAATGCACCGGCGGCGAAGGGAATTTGTTCATTCACGGAAGCCCGACGATTAAAGGCAATATGAAAGTCGACCGGAATTTGATCGTATCGGACATGGCTTTCACCCCTGCGCGTGCAGAAGATTATCTCCTCAAAGAGGCTTACTGGATTGAATCGATTTTGCCGGATGCGAAAGATTCGGAAATCGAATTGGGCGGTTCCATCTACAAGTACGAATTGCCCAACCATTTGAAAGGCTATTCCCTTGTAAAAAACCGTGAAAAACTTAATGCGTATAACGCCCATATAAGCAGGGATGAATTTCGTTCATCCGAATATAAGGAATTGGATAACATTGCTGACGCATTCCAAGATCATGCTCCCATCATCGAGGAAAAAGAACTTTTCCGAGATGACGTGAAAATCACCGAAATCATCGAAAAATTTAAATACCACTACACCGACCCGGGCGTCATTCAAATCAATTCGGCCGATTTCAAACTGTTCGAAGGCCACCGTACGTTCAAAAACTTAAAAAATAGGCGACCGCTCTACGGATATTTTTGTGCAAAAGGGATCTTTTTCGATTGTTTCTTGAATTTGGACCGAACTTATACAGGCAAGTTTTATCTCGTTGGCAACAACAACGATTTTCATAAATTCGCCGTGAGCCAAGATCTCCATATCGGCCGGGAATTGATCGATATTTTCAACGAAGGCATAAAGATAAAAATCAAT
>JAAYTF010000159.1 GCA_012518125.1 Bacilli bacterium
GCAATTGCATCCGGTCATTTTCATGAAAGACGTTTCTTGGCGCAGAGGGGGAAAGGATATTTTACATCATATCCATTGGCAAGTACATAAAGGCGAACATTGGGCCGTGCTAGGTTTGAACGGTTCAGGGAAAACGACATTGTTGAACATGGTCAATGGATACATATGGCCGACGACCGGCGAAGTGATCGTGCTTGGAGAAACGTTTGGAAAAACGGACATTTACACATTGCGAAAACGGATTGGTTGGGTCAGTTCTTCACTTGGCGAACGGATTAACGGCCGGCACAAAGCAGAAGATCTCGTCATCAGCGGCAAGTTCGCCGCGCTTGGCCTCATGTATGCCGAACCGAAAGAGGAAGACTTTTTCCGGGCAAAAGAATTGATGCAGCAATTAAATGTCGCTCATACGTATGGAAAACCGTACGAAATATGTTCGCAAGGAGAAAAGCAAAAAATCTTGATCGCCCGGGCATTGATGGCAAATCCGGAATTGTTGATTCTGGATGAACCGACAAATGGGCTCGATTTTGTCGCCCGTGAAGATTTGCTCGAAGCAATCGACGTTTTGGCAAATGATAAAAACGGACCGACGATCATTTTCGTGACGCACCACATTGAAGAAGTGCTCCCGGTGTTTACACATACACTTCTTTTAAAAGATGGAACGGTATTCAAACAGGGTAGGCGAGAAGAAGTCATCACCGATGCTTCGATGTCGGAAATGTATGGACGGGCGATTCAAGTGAAATGGAGGCAAAACAGACCGTTTATGTCAATCGTGTAAATTTGCCTGAATTTCATTTTTTGAAAAAACGCGACGTTGAAAGATGGAATTTTGTTCCCTATTTTGCGATTTATGCAGCATAAAAGTAAACATCTGAAGGCGATTTTGCAATTTTCGCAGTTTGACCTGTTACAGACATTTCGTTATGCTAACGGTACAACCGAAAACAAATTCGGCGCCGAAATTGCGGAGGTGATCGCTTAACAAAATCGTTTGACGTGTTGACGCATCCATCTCAATCGCGAGCGCATTTGCTATAGGTCAAGCAGTTAATGACATTTACAAAGATGACGATTGTACGATGGGATAAACGAACGTGTTTGTCACGAAGTGGTCATGGAAAAGGTGAATGAGGGATAAGAAAGGGGGCGTTCATCCCTAGAATCAAACGCCGAAGACGATTCTAGGGATGATTCCATTTATTTTCTTTGCCAATGGGATGTTCATTTGTTTCCATCACTCACAAGCGATGCCATCTCCATCACGATCTAAATGTTTCGCATAGCCGGGCTCTCCTTTGTACAAAGGAGCTGCGCCCGCTTTTCTCGCTTCCGTGCAATTTTTGTAATAGACTTCTCCGTTCGAACTGTTTGTTTTCGGAGATTGGTTCATTTTTTTATCGGGTGTTAAGGTGTCGGCGCCTTCATGATCGGTTCTGTTGAACCCGTTGTCGGAGACGTAATTTTCCAGCGACCAAATGCCGATCTTTTTATCTTTGGCGCTTTGCTGCGCTTTTTCAAAACGGTCCAAATGCCGTGTATTTGGCGGATAAACATAGGCGACCCGGGCCAACCCTTCTTTCAGCAATTGTTCTTGAACGAGCGTATCGCCGGCGTATACATAAGCCAACAATCTGCCATATTTGTCGAAGCGTTCACCGACGTCGAATTCCAAATATAAATCGCCGCCATTTACAAGCTGGCGATTTCTTTCTTTCGCTTCCTCGCCAAACGGTTGTTTTCCGAAACGCGGATGGTTCGTTTCCGGCGTATCGATCAACAAATACCGTACGTTATGTTCCTGCCCATCGTAGATGACTTTGATCGTATCGCCGTCGATGGTTTGCACCAACGTGACGGGGATTTTATCCGTCGTCCCGCTCGTATGTGTCGGTTTCGTCCGTTTTTGTTGAACTTCAGCTTCTGAAAGTTTTGCTTTTTGCTCCGGTATATCGACCGTAAAAGCGACGAAAAAGTTCTTGTCTTCGTCGATGAGTTCCCCTTCAAGCTGCTTTCCTTTTTCGCCGATGATTTTTTCCACCGAATCCGGCTGTTCTTCAGCCAAGGTAATATGGTACGTTTGCTCGCCGGATTTGAGTTGTTGGATTGGAATCGGCTCAACCTCGAAAGTTCCTTCACTTACCGTCGTTGTAATTTCCGTTTCGTTGTTTTCATGGTTTAACAGTTTGAC
The DNA here is from genome assembly GCA_012518125.1 of Bacilli bacterium. Taxonomy (GTDB): domain Bacteria; phylum Bacillota; class Bacilli; order Bacillales; family Amphibacillaceae; genus Pseudogracilibacillus. The sequence continues at coordinate 2,198 of JAAYTF010000159.1, forward strand.
GAGTAACGACGTTTCATCCGGAAAATTCGTTTCCCCTTTGATGTGCAGTTCTTCGTCGACGACTTCGCTCAACACGTTCATTTCCGGGACGAAGACGCTTTGCTTTTCTTTCGTGGTTACATCGTCGCGGGTGGATTGTCCGTCATCATGAACGGTGATGCCGATGAACGACAGGATGATTCCCGACGCAATGATGAGTGGCGCCAATTTCGTTTTCGTTTTTGTTTTTTTGTTTTTGTTATATAGATATATGCCCCATAAAGCGAGCAAAAGCCCGACGGTGAACACGGGGAAGTTGGTAAATAAGGCTAAAGCGATGATCGCGAGAACAATGATGCCCAACCATTTCATTTGCTGAACTCCTTCGTTATACTCATTTGTTATCTTTTTCCTTTCATTGGACCGTAAAAACATGTCACGGCCGTTTTTGACATTGAAAGGATGCATTTCCGATCCTTTCATCTCAATTGATGGAAAGACAATGCAAACTCGCTACGTTTTGCCATCATCTAGGCGATTAACCGAAACCGTTGTCCATTAAGATAGTTGTTTTTCCATCGTCACATGAAGGATGTTCGCTTCATAAAACGGCTCGGATAATTGCTGATACCCTAATGTTTCGTAAAAATCTGCCACATCCATTTGGGCGTTTAATACGGCTCTTTTGCAGCCGCGTTTGACGATTTCTTCCTCCATTTTTTCGACCAATCGTTTTCCGTACGATTGACCCCGGTATGGCTTTAAGACGCAGATCCGTTCCAATTTCCCGTAATTGTCGATGATGCGCAGGCGGCTAGCGCCAACCGGTTCGTTTTCATCGTTGTAACAGAGAAAGTGGATTGCTTCGTCATCAAATTCGTCCAATTCGATTTCGATCGGCACGTTTTGTTCCATGACGAAAACTTCGTGGCGGATTGCGAAAGCTTTTTCTTTTTCTTCAGGTGAAGTGGCAATTTTGACAGTCATCGTTTCCTCTCCCATCATGGCATTTATGCGTTCAATGCTTTCACCAACAAGTCCGGAAGTTCTTTTTGCCAATATTTCCACGTATGGTTCCCTTCCGGATTCACTAATTTTTCGTAGGAAGCGAATGTTTCGCTTAACAGTCCGGCCAACTGTTCATTCGGCTTGACAAAGTTCAATCTGCCCATTTTCGTCGTTGGCACATCGATTTCCGCCAAACCGTACGTATGGAAAATTTGCGGTTCAACGATGTTGTCGAATCGATTGACGGCGGCAATCACGTTTTCATCAACGTAAGGGGATTGCATCACCACGCGTTGAAACATGTTTGGATAGTCGAGCGCTAAAAGCAGCGACACCGTCCCTCCCAATGAATCGCCAAGCAACGTCCTTATGGTTCCCAATGGATTGAGCGGCAGCAGTTCATCGATGAGGGGGACGACTTCATCATGCAAAAATGCTTTATAAGCGTTAAACTGTTCTCCGTTCGGATGGTATTTTTTCCAACGATCGAAGCGATCCTTGTATGGGATGCCGACGAATGTCGCGTTGACAATGTCAAATTGATCGTGCAAACGGTCGCTGACAGTAGCGATGCGCCCGAGATGGAAGTAGTCATCGCCATCCTGCATGATGATGACGTTATGTTCATATAGCGAATCGAATTGTTCCGGTTCGTAAATTTTAATCGTAATCGATTCGTGCAAATGTTTGCTGTCAATGGTACGATCGTACATTTTTCCTTTTCGTGCCATCAAACATCCTCCTTGTCGTTTGGGACGGCCCCTTTATATAGTAGTTCATAACGGCCGCCTTTTGAAAGCAACTCGTCGTGTGAACCTTCCTCAATGATTTCGCCGTTTTCGAGCATGATGATTTTATCCGCTTGCGTCACCGTGTTCAATCGGTGCGCGATGATAAAACTCGTACGTCCTTTCATGAGCCTTTTCAAACTGTCTTGAATGAGCAATTCGGTAACGGTATCGATGTTGCTTGTCGCTTCATCAAGGATCAAAATCGAAGGGTCTTTTAACATTGCCCGGGAAATAGCGATCAGTTGCTTTTGGCCTTGGCTTAAGATGGAGCCGGACTCATCGAGTTTTGTGTCATATCCATTTGGTAGGCGGCTGATGAACGTATGGGCATTCGCTTTTTTCGCCGCTTCAATGACTTCTTCGTCCGTTGCATCGAGTTTGCCGTAGCGGATATTTTCCCGGATCGTGCCTTCGAATAAAAACGTATCCTGCAAAACGAAAGCCATATGTCGACGCAAATTTTCCCGTTTGATCGATGTAAGCGGAACGCCGTCGAGCAAAATTTCCCCTGCATCATAATCGTAAAAGCGGGAAATCAAATTGATGAGCGTCGACTTTCCGGCGCCGGTATGGCCGACGAGCGCGACCGTTTCCCCAGGTTTCACCTCAAAATGGATGTTTTTTAATACGGGTGCATCTTTATATGAAAACGTGACATCGTTAAATTGAAAATGGCCGTTTACGGTATCGAGTTCGACAGCGTCGTCTTCATCAAATTGTTCCACTTTCTCATCCAGTATGTGAAAAACCCTTTCGGCGCCGGCGACGGCGGAAAGCAGCACGTTAAACTGGTTGGACAACTCGTTCAATGGCCGTGTAAATTGACGGGCATACTCCGAGAAGATGACGATCACCCCTACAGTGACGTGGCCTTTGAGCGCGAGCAGTCCCCCGAAAAGCGCGATGATCGTGAAACTCAAAAAGTTCAACATGTTCATCACTTTCGGGATGAAGCCGCCGATCGTCAATGCCCAAAATCCTGATGAGCGGAGCGCTTTATTCCGTTCCGCAAATTCTTTTTTCACCCGTTCCTCTTGGGCGAACGTCTTTACGATTTGCTGTCCGGAAATGATTTCTTCGATGAAGCCGTTCAGTTCGCCCAAATCTTTCTGCTGAATTTTAAACAGCGGTCCGGTCCGCCGTGTAATCCAACGCATCGCGATCACAAGCAAAGGGATGGTCGTCAACGTAATCAAGGTGAGCAGCGGGCTCAACCATAACATGACAATGATCGTCCCGATGATGGTGATGATGCTCGCCAACACTTGAATGACCGACTCGTTCAATGTGTTGTTGATATTATCGATGTCATTCGTTACCCGGCTCATCAGTTCGCCTTGCTGACGCGTATCATAAAAGGAAATCGGCAATTGGTGAAAATGTTCAAACAATTGTTTCCTTAACGTATATACGATTTGTTGCGAAATTCCGACCATCCAATAATTTTGCAAAAAAATCGCCAAGGAGTGAAAAAGATAAACGAAAAAAAGCGCGACGACCAATGTGGCCAAACCGCTCGTCTTTTTTGCGACGATGAATTCGTCAATCGCGGTGCCGACGAGATAAGGGCCGTAGAGCCCGAGCAGCGAACTGACGATGACCATGAAAATGACGAGTGACAATTTGAAACGGTTTGGCAAAAAATAGGAGGCGATACGTTTCACCGTCTGCCACGTGTTTGTCGCCCGGTCTTTTTCTTTTCTAATCGCCGTCTCGAGTGGTATTTTTTCATATGAAAAAGGTTCGCGGAACACTTTATGAAACATAGGTTACGTCCTCGCTTTGCGATTGCACAATCGCTTGATAGAGCGTTGAATGTTGCAATAATTGTTCATGCGTCCCGATGGCGCTCACTTTTCCGGCATCGAGCAATATGATTCGATCGGCGCGTTTTGCGGTGCGGATTTTTTGTGTGATCATCAAAATCGTGCAATTGTATTTTGCAATCGCCTCTAGCAGTTTCGCTTCCGTTTGCAAATCCAAAGCACTCGTACAGTCATCCAACAGCAAAATTTTCGGTTTTCGGATCAAAGCCCGTGCGATGGAAATGCGTTGTTGCTGCCCTCCAGATAGCGTTATGCCCTTTTGACCGACAAGTGTGTTGTACCGGTTCGGAAAAGCCATGATGGCATCGTGGATTTGTGCGTCTTTTGCGGCTTGAATCATTTCCGCTTCGGTTGCGTCACGTTTCCCGAACGTGATATTGTCGCGGATCGTACCGGTGAACAACAACGCCTTTTGCGGGACGTAGCCGATTTGGTTGCGCAGCGTTTCGATGTCGTATTCGTCCAACGGCTTGTCGTCGATAAAAAGATTACCTTCCGTCGGTTCATACAATTTCGGGATCAATTGAAAAAGCGTCGTTTTTCCCGAACCGGTCGCGCCGATGATCGCGACGGTTTCCTTTTCTTTTATGTTAAAGGAAATGTTTTTGATTGTCGGCTCATTGGCATTTGCATATCGGAAGGAAACGTTGTCGAACGTGATGCTGCCTTTGATGGCTTCGGTGTACTTATCCCCGGACGTTTCTTCTTCCGCTCTTTCAGCCAATACTTGGTCGATTCGTTCGATCGATGCTTTTGCCCGTGAAAAGGCAAGTGAAATGAACGTAAGCAGCGAGATGGCCATCGCCGTCCGCAACGCATAGTTGATGATGGCGACAACATCGCCCACCGTCGTTGCGCCTTGTACGACGTGAAAGTGCCCGAACCATAAAATAAACAACATCGCCAGATTCATGACGAACAATAAAACCGGCATCGACATTTCGACGAAGCGGAAGGCTTTCGTCGTGTTCGTCGCCAAAAGGCGGTTTGCTTCCGAAAAACGTTCATTTTCAAAATCACTTCTTACAAAGGAACGGATTGTACGCATACCGGCGATATTTTCTTGAATGATCCGATTGATGCGATCGATGTAATGTTGGACGCGTTTAAACATGTTTGCGCCTTTGATAAGAACAAAATAAAGGAACAGCATCATCAAAGGGACTGTCAACAAAAAGATCGAAGCGATTTTGAAATTGACAACAAGCGCCATGATGACGCTTCCGAAAATCAAAAACGGGGCCTTCGCCATGATTCTTAGCGCCATAAAAATCGTGTTTTGAACTTGACGCACATCGTTCGTAAAGCGCGTGACGAGTGCGGAACTCGGGATTTTCGCCAGCTGTTCAAACGTGAAACGTTGAATGTGGCTGAACAATCTTTCACGCAGCGAATAGGCGAATTGGACGCTGATGTGCGCCGCGTAAAATGAGTTGACGATTCCGGCGGCAAACGTCAAAGCGGTAATGAAAAGCATCACCGTCCCCCAAAAATAAATTTGTTTCATATCGTCCGCCATAATCCCTTCGTTGATCAAGATGCCCAAAAATAAAGGGAACAACAATTCCGAGGCAAGTTCAATGAACGTCAACGTATAAGCGATGACGATATGAATGCTATACGGTTTCAAATGGGAAAAGATCGTTTTCACACGGATCACCTGAAAGGTTTGTGTTTACATAAGGCAAGCGAAAAGTCGATTGTTCATTCATTATAACGAAACGTCGAAGTCCGATTCAAGCGAGCAAAATCGGCTGCTGAAACATCATTGTGCGACAAGCGCCCATAAAAGGGAACCGATTTGACATATTATACAATAGGGGGGTATAGTATAATCAAGAACGATAAAAGTGTCGAAAGGACGTAGGAAATGTCAGACTATTTATATGAACAACCAGTTGTGAAGTTGAACGAAAAGGAGAAAAAGGCGATCGTCAACCGTTTAAAACGAATTGAAGGACAAGTCCGCGGCATTCAAAAAATGGTCGAAGACGACCGTTATTGCATCGACATTTTGGTTCAAATCAGCGCGATTCAAGCCGCGCTTAAAAAAGTCGGCTTATCGATTACCGAACGACATATGAAACATTGCGTCGCCCATGCCGTTGAAACGGGCGATGGGGAACGGGCGATTGAAGAGTTGATCGACGTGATGAAGCAATTTGCGAAATGAATGGAGGGTCACATATGGCCAAAACGAAACATATCACCATCCACATAGCTGGCATGACTTGCGCGGCATGTTCCAATCGGGTCGAAAAAGTGTTGAACCGTAAAGAAGGAGTTGAAGCAAACGTCAATTTGACGACGGAAAAAGCTTCCATCAATTATGATCCTGATATGGTGACGATTGAAGATATAAAAGAAACCATAGAACGACTTGGGTATCAAGTCGCAGTGGAAAAAATGGAAATAGATATAAGCGGCATGACGTGCGCTGCTTGTTCGAACCGCATCGAAAAAGTGTTGAATCGACAAGAAGGGGTAGAGCGCGCCAGCGTCAATTTAGCGGCGGAATCCGCTGTCATCGAATATCATCCCGGCATTACAAGTGAAGATGCTCTAATCGAAGTGATCGAAAAGCTCGGCTACGGTGCAAAAGCAAAAAGCGACCGCGAGGAAAAACAAGCACGAAAATCAAAAGAAATAAAACGGATGCGAATAAAATTGATTGCATCCGCCATCCTATCTTTTCCACTGCTCGTCACGATGCTTGACCATTTGTTCGGCCTTCCCGTGCCGAAGCTTTTGATGAATCCCTGGTTTCAGTTTGCTTTGGCGACACCGGTACAATTCGTGATTGGGTGGCCATTTTATAAAGGGGCGTTCCGCAGTTTGCGCGGCGGAAGCGCCAATATGGACGTTCTTGTAGCCATGGGGACGAGCGCGGCGTATGTTTACAGCATTTATGAAGGAATCAAAGCGATGACGGTTCCCGGCTATGAAGCGCACCTTTATTTTGAGACGAGCGCCCTTTTGATCACGCTCATCTTATTCGGCAAATATTTGGAGGCGAATGCAAAAGGCCGAACGAAACAAGCGCTAGCCGCTCTCATGAAATTGCAGGCGAAAGAAGCGCGCATCATCGTCGACGGTGTGGAAAAAATGATTCCGGTTGAAGAGGTGAAAGTGGGCGATCTGCTCCTTATCAAGCCGGGCGAAAAAATTCCGGTCGATGGCATCGTCGTAAAAGGGGACACGTATGTTGACGAGTCGATGTTGACGGGAGAATCGATTCCTATTTATAAAACGGTCGACGACGAAGTGATCGGCGCGACGCTCAACAAAAATGGAACGATTGAGATGCGCGCTGTAAAAGTGGGCAAAGACACCGCGTTGGCAAATATCATTCAAGCGGTGGAAGAAGCGCAAGGCTCAAAAGCGCCAATCCAACGTTTGGCCGACAAAATCTCGGGCATTTTCGTCCCGATCGTTGTTGTAATCGCGAGCGTCACGTTCCTCACCTGGTTATTCTTCGTTAGTCCGAACGATTTTGAGTCTGCTTTGGTCGCAGCAATCGCGGTGCTCGTCATCGCCTGTCCTTGTGCGCTGGGTCTGGCGACGCCGACATCGATCATGGTCGGAACGGGAAAAGCCGCTGAAAACGGCATCTTATTTAAAGGCGGCGAACATTTGGAGCGAACGCATTTGATTGATACGGTCGTCTTTGATAAAACCGGAACCATTACAAAAGGAAAACCGGAAGTGACGGATTTCACCGGCGACGATGAATTGTTAATGTTGGCAGCAAGTGTAGAACGTGGTTCAGAACATCCGCTTGCTGAAGCGATGGTTGCCTACGCGGTTGAAAAGGGCGTCGACTTGCTCCCGGTGGAAAGTTTTAAAGCAGTACCTGGACAAGGAGTAAAAGCTTTCGTTTCGGGAAAAGAAGTTCTTGTCGGTTCACGCAGGTTCATGCGCAATCACGGTGTGGACATTGAACCGTACGAAGATGACACGTATCGGTTGGAAGAAGAAGGCAAATCGGTGGTGTTGATTGCGGTCGACCGCGTATGCAAAGGGATTGCCGCAGTCGCGGACACGGTGAAAGAAACTGCGAAAGAAGCGGTTGAACAGTTGAAAGCGGAAGGGATCGATGTCCTCATCTTGACAGGGGACAATGAACGCACGGCCAAAGCGGTCGGGAAAGCGGTCGGTATCGATCATGTGCTTGCCGAGGTCTTGCCGGAGGATAAAGCGAACAAAATAAAAGAGCTAAAAGCGGAAGGCAGAAACGTCGCCATGGTCGGCGACGGCATAAACGATGCACCCGCTTTGGCAGAAGCGGATATCGGCATCGCGATCGGAACCGGGACAGAAGTGGCGATTGAAGCGGCCGATGTGACGATTTTGGGCGGCGAGCTGCTTCTCATACCGAAGGCATTGAAAATCAGCCGTTTGACGATTCGCAATATCCGCCAAAATTTGTTCTGGGCATTTGCCTACAACAGTGCGGGCATTCCGATTGCGGCGGCCGGGTTGCTCGCTCCGTGGGTGGCGGGAGCGGCGATGGCGTTCAGTTCATTGAGCGTCGTTTCGAACGCTTTAAGATTAAAAAGGATGAACATTTCATGAAAAAGGCAGGAGTATCGTTCTCCTGCCTTTTTCATTGGTTGACGTCGTTGTTTGCAAGTTTCACTCGTTTTTGATACCGGTTCTAAAAAGGGGTGTTGTCCCATAATTTATACCAACATGATGAATTGTGGTGAGTGCGAATGAATAAAAAAATGGCTTATGTGCACATTGACGGCATCCATTGTGCCAATTGCGTGCGGCGGATTGAAAAATCGGTGGCGAAAATGGATGGCGTCTTAGAAATTGCCGTTAATGGGGCGACGAATAAAGGGAAAATCGTTTTTGACGACAAAAAAATGCCGCTCGAACAAATTATGAAGCGCATTGATTCATTAGGTTACCGAGCGAAAGAGGCAAACCATTTAGGCGACGCATCAAAACGGACGAATCCGTTTCCGTTGCTCGTTTCCATCGTGTTAACCGTTCCGTTGATGATGGCGATGTCGGCCCATATAAACGAGTTCGTTGCGACGATAACGCCAAAGCTTTTCATGGAGCCGCTCTTTCAATTTTTTGCCGCATTTCCGATTCAATTTATAATCGGGAGACCTTTCTATGAACGTGCATTCAGTGCGTTGAAAGAGAAGACGGCCAACATGGATGTGCTCGTCGTCTTAAGCACGACGATCGCCTTTTTTTACAGTTACTTTCTCATGATCACGCATGATAAAAGTGATATGCCGCTCTTATATTTCGACACGAGCGGCTTTATTATCACGATTATTTTGCTAGGGCGCCATTTAGAACAACGGATGAAAGAAAAAACGAATTTTTTTCTGAAGCATCTTTTAAAAAAAGGGCGCAAACATATCACCATCATTGAGGATGGAATGGAAAAAACGGTGCCGCTCGAAACGGTCCAAAAAGGCCAAATCGTCATCGTCAAACCAGGAGAGCAAATTCCTGTCGATGGAGAAGTGATCGCAGGTTCATCCGAAGTGGACGAATCGCTTTTGACCGGAGAGAGTGTTCCGGTCCCGAAAAATACTTCCTCGTTTGTTTTTGCGGGAACTCTCAACCATTACGGTGTGCTGTATGTAAAAGTGACGAAAGAGGAACATGAGACACTGTTGGCGCACATCGTTAAGACGGTGCAAGACGCACAATTGAAAAAAGCAGACATCGAACGCATCGCCGATCGCGTGACAGCATATTTCGTCCCGGTCATCATTTTGCTGGCGGTGTTCACTTTTATTCTTTCCTATTTCATCACCGCACCGGGGCTCGTTGACGAGGCTTTGGTTAAGATGATCGCCGTCTTGATTGTCGCTTGTCCTTGTGCCTTAGGATTGGCGACGCCCGCTTCCATCGTCGCAGCGAGTGGAAGAGGAGCGCAATTCGGATTATTTTTCAAGGAAGCGAAATATATCGAGAATTTAAGTAGCATCAGCCATATCGTTTTAGATAAAACAGGAACGATGACGACAGGCGCGTTTCAAGTGACGGACGTTTATGCCATAGAAGATGACAGGCGCTTGTTGCAACAAGTCGGTGCGGTAGAAAAATATGCTACACATCCAGTCGGAAAAGCGATTTATCAACATGCCAAAAAAAACGTTGCCAAAATGCCGGAGGCGAAACAGGTGAATGTGTTGGCAGGAACCGGGATCAAAGGAATCGTTGATGGCGATGAAGTATTCATCACCAATCAAGTTGAGGCGAAATCATTGACGGAACCGATAAAAACGCTTGTCGACAGATGGAAAGGGGAAGGCAAAACGATCGTCTACGTTTATGTGAATGGTTCGTTGCATGGCGTGTTTTCCGTGAGCGATCAAATCAAACCCGATTCGCTTGTCGCCATTCAGCAGTTGAAAAAAATGAATATAAAGCCGATCATCGCCAGCGGCGACCATGAAAGTGCGACGCAAGCATTGGCGAAGCGGCTCGGCATTTTTGAATATTATGCGTCATGCAGTCCGCATGACAAAGCAAAACTCGTCGAATCGTTGAAGCAAAAAGGCTCTAAAGTCGCCATGGTCGGCGATGGAATCAATGATGCACCAGCATTGGCGCTTGCCGATGTCGGCATCGCATTTTCATCCGGTGCGGGTCTCGCTGTACAGTCGAGTGATGTGACGACGCTTTCCAACCAGATGTCGACGATCGTTCAAGGCATCGTATTAAGCAGAAAAACGATGCGAAACATTAAACAAAACTTCCTGTGGGCCTTTTTTTATAATGTGTTGATGATTCCGTTTGCGATGTTTGGCGTCATCGATCCGTTTGTTGCGGCAATGGCGATGGCGCTCAGTTCGTTGACGGTTTTAATGAATGCGATGCGTTTGTCCCGTTCTCGATGATGAGATGCTTGAAGGAAGAGCTTTCGATCATGGATCGAGAAAGTTTCCTAAATTCGCGGAAGTCCAATTACGAACTTTGCGTTCCGTTTCATCGGCCGCAAAGTTTTTTGTTGGTTCAATCGTTCAGCGCATAAAAATAAATGGCACGTTTATACTAAACACGAAAAAGTTTCATATGAAAAACACAGTAGGTAGAAATGTATAAAGAATTGTATAGAAAGGATGAAAAAAGATGAACAAGAAGCATCGCGGGCACCGTGATGAACCGTCATACGATGAACAATTGAAAGGGACGTTTGTGTCCGTCCTGCTTATTGGCCTTTTCATTTTATTATCATGGTTTGGCATCTTTTCTTTTTATTGGTCAACTTTAGGATAAAGGAGCGAACATACGATGTTTGATATGCCGAAATTTGAAAAGATATGGTTGTCCATTGGTGTCGGTTCCCTCATTCTATTTCTTCTCATATCGGGCGTGCTCGGTGTGGCAATGGGCTTGAACCCTCCAGATGGATTGGAAAATACGATTGAGCCGGAACAAGTTGAAGCGGCGCCCCCTTTTAATGAGCTTGGCGTAAAACAAATCGGGGACAACGAATATGAAGTGAATGTGCTTTCCTTCATCTTCGGTTTCGACCCGAAGGAAATCGTCGTACCCCAAGGGGCGACCGTCCATTTTAAAATGACGAGCAAAGACGTCGTTCACGGATTTCATATACCGGGGACGCCGGTCAACTTGATGTTGACGCCTGGACATATAACGGAATATACACACACGTTCAATGAACCTGGCGAATATTTGATCGTTTGCCACGAATATTGCGGCATCGGTCATGAACAGATGTACGCAAAATTTGTCGTTGAATAATATTATCGGTTTAAGAGGTGAAAAGAATGGATCATCAACATACTGGTTTGATTGAAAAAGATGCGCATGGCAATGTATTGACGGATTTTGAGTTTGAAAAAGAAGATCGGAATATTATGCTTGCATTCATCGGTTTTGCGTTTGTGTCCGTGTTTTTGGGGGCCGTTGCCGGATTTTTGCAAATGATGCAGCGGGCCGGTTGGATCACGTTGCCGCACTGGTTGACGTACTACCAGTTGCTTACGTTCCATGGCGTTGCATTGGCGCTTGTGTTTACGACGTTTTTCATCATGGCGTTTTTGTATTCCGGCGTGACGAAGACGTTGGGTGGCTCAATGCCAAAAATAACGCGCACGCTCAGTTGGATCGCTTTTTTTATGATGGCCATCGGGACGCTGATAGCAATTTTTTTAATTTTAACAAATGACGCGACCGTTTTATATACGTTTTATACCCCGATGCGCGCCAATGGCTGGTTTTACGTAGGTCTGGCTCTGTTAATCGTCGGTTCGTGGATCATATCGATCGGCATCATCATCGCATACGCCCGTTGGCGCAAAAAAAATCGCGGCAAACCTTCCCCTTTATTTGCGTATATGACGATTGCGACGATTATCTTATGGCTGCATGCAAGCCTGGCAGTGGCCGTTTCCGTCGTCGTATTGATCATCCCTTGGGCGTTCGATTTAGTGCCGCGCATAAACGTAAGCCTTACACGGACGTTATTCTGGTATTTCGGACATGCGCTCGTGTACTTCTGGCTCTTGCCGGCGTACATTTACTGGTACGTCAACATACCGCAAATCATCGGCGGAAAAATATTCAGCAATTCTTTGCCGCGTTTGACGTTCATCCTGTTGATATTATTTTCCGTACCGGTAGGATTGCATCACCAATTGATGGAACCAGGACTTCACTCATTCTTTAAATTTTTGCAAGTCATTTTGACGATGGCGGTCGTTGTACCGACGCTCATTACTGCGTTTTCCATCATCGCTACGTTTGAACTGGCCGGCCGTTCAAAAGGCGGAAAAGGACTTTTCGGATGGGTGAAGAAATTACCTTGGAAAGATGCGCGCTTTTTTGCGGCGTTCATGGGGATGCTGCTTTTCATTCCTGGCGGGGCCGGTGGCGTCATTAATACGAGTTACCAATTGAACCAGATGGTGCACAATACGTGGTGGGTGACGGGTCACTTCCATTTGACGTTCGCGTCATCCGTCGTGCTGACGTTCTTTGCCATTTCTTACTGGCTCGTTCCCGTCCTTACGAAACGGACGTTTACGAGAACGATGAACCGCCTTGCGATTTTACAGACGATCCTTTGGACGGTAGGAATGATTTTGCTCGGTGGCGTCATGCACTTTGCAGGATTGAAAGGGGCGCCGCGCCGGACGGCATATTCGACTTACGGCGAGCATGAGCTTGGAATCACATGGATGAGTTACAATCAAGTGATCGCGATCGGAGCTGTGATTTTGTTCGTTGCAATCCTGCTCATGCTTTACATTTGGATCAATTTGTTGTTTGTCACGCCGAAAATGGAGAAGACGCTCGAATATCCAATCGGAGTCGTGAATGAGAAAGCCAACGAGCCACCGCGCATCCTTGAACGTTGGTCCGTATGGATTGGCGTGTCGATCGCGTTGTCGGTTATCGCCTATACGATTCCGATCTATCAGCTGATCGTAAATCAAGATCCAGGTTCACTTCCTTTTAGAAGTTGGTGACGAAATGGTCGTTAATGAAAACAAATGAAGCGTTTTATGGTAAACTATATAATGATAGACTAATCATGGGAAAGACACGATTGTTCAAATCGTGTCTTTTATATGTTTAAAATTTCGTCGAAACCAAGCTTTTGGCTTATCTGCCTTTTGTATATAATGGAAATAAGTTTTTTAATCAAAACGTTTGTAAATATAGCCAAAACGCATCATTTTATGATATTCTTTTTTTGAAAGGGATGAACATAATGGTACAGATCATAGCAACGGCTGAATCGGTTGATCAAGCGGAAAAGCTGTTGGCTTGCGGCGTTGATCAACTTTATATAGGTAACGATGATTTCGGGTTGCGACTGCCGACATCGTTTTCCAATGAAGAAATTGAAACGATCACGAAGATGGCCCATGAACAGGGCAAAAAAGTCATCGTCGCCGTCAACGCCATCATGCATAACGAGCACATCGAAAAAATCGCACCGTTTTTGGCGTTTTTGAAAAAAACGAATGTCGATGCGATTACGTTGGGCGACCCCGGCGTCATCCAAGTGATGAAAAAAGAAGGCGTTGAACTGCCGTTTATTTACGATGCGCATACGCTTGTCACGAGCGCTCGACAGATTAATTTCTGGGTAAAGCGCGGTGCGATCGGCGCCGTCCTTGCCCGTGAACTGACGTGGGTTGAATTAAAGCAAATCCGGGAACAAACGGACGTTCCTTTGGAAATACTCGTCTACGGCGCGACTTGCATCCATCAATCGAAACGTCCGTTGGTCACCAACTATTTCAATTTTGTCGGCAAAAATGTCGATACATCGAAGGAACGAGGCTTGTTCATTGCCGAACCGAAAAACAAAGAAACGCATTATTCGATATATGAAGATAAACATGGCACTCACATTTTCGCCACCGACGACGTCAATTTAATGCCTTACTTGGATGATTTGTACGAAGTCGGGTTAAACCATTGGAAGCTCGATGGCATTTTTACGAAAGGCGAAGCATTTGTTGAAATTGCCAAACTTTTCGTCGAAGCAAAAGAAGCGTTGATGAATGGAACGTGGACCGATGAACTGAAACAATCGTTGAATGAGCGTTTGCAGGAGTTGCATCCGGTGGAACGTTCACTCAGTGAAGGGTTTTTCACAAAAGACCCAAGTGAAGTACAATAAGGAGGAAAGGACATGACGATAAAAACGAAATTGAAACGACCTGAAGTGTTGGCACCAGGTGGTACGCTCGAAAAGTTGAAAACAGCGATCCATTATGGCGCTGATGCAGTATATATCGCAGGTGTGGAATATGGTTTGCGACGCCGAGCAGGCAACTTCACGTTTGAAGAGATGCAGGAAGGCGTCCAATTTGCGAAAAAACATGGTGCAAAAGTTTACGTTGCGGCGAACATGATTGCGCACGAAAACGATACAGACGGTGCGGGAGAGTTTTTCCGCAAAGTGCGTGATACGGGGGTGGATGCGGTCATCGTCGCAGACCCGGCTCTGATCGAGATTTGCATCATGGAAGCACCGGGTTTGCCAGTCCATTTATCGACGCAAGCATCCGCCACGAACTATGAAACGTTAAACTTCTGGCACGGAGAAGGATTGGAACGCGTCGTACTTGGCCGTGAAGTGACCATGGATGAAATCAGAGAGATGCGGCAAAACACGGACGTTGAGATTGAAGTGTTTATACACGGTGCGATGTGCATTTCCTACTCCGGACGTTGCACGTTATCGAACCACATGTCGGCCCGAGATGCCAACCGGGGTGGATGTTCGCAATCATGCCGTTGGCGATACGACTTGTTCGAAATTCCTGAATTGACGGAGCGCCATTCTCTTTTGGGCGGCGACCCGGAAGAAGCTTTTTCCATGAGCGCAGTTGATATGTCAATGATTCGTCATATACCTGAATTAGTGGATATCGGCGTCGATAGTTTGAAAATAGAAGGACGTATGAAATCCATCCACTACGTGTCAACCGTATCGAACGTTTACAGCAAAGTTGTCGACGCGTATTGCAGCGATCCAGAAAACTTCGAATTTGACCCTGCTTGGGAAGATGAATTGTGGAAAGTGGCGCAACGAGAGCTTGCGACAGGATTTTATTTCGGCACGCCGACAGAAGATCAACAGTTGTTCGGCAAACGCCGCAAAATTCCGGGATATACGTTCATCGGCCAAGTGCTCGACTACGATGAAGAAACAGGCATTGCGACGATCGAGCAACGCAATTTGTTTGAAGTCGGCGACGAAGTCGAGTTTTACGGTCCGAACTTCACACATCATACGCAAATCATCGAAAAGTTGTGGGATGAACATGGCAACGAAATCGACCGCGCTCCACATCCGCTCATGAAAGTGAAAATGAAAGTGACGCAGCCGGTGAAGCCGTTGGATATGATGCGTAAGCGTAAAAACTGATATCAAATAAGGGCTGTTGCAAAGGAATAATGTATGTTCCTTTTGCAACAGTCCTGTTGTTTTATGCCAAAATTTATTTTCATCGCAAACCGATTAGAAATGTGGCGCTGTTACAAGCTGTTTTTTACTAATAGTTATTTTATGCTTATTGAAGTTTATAGCAGCAGTTGGTTTTTTTAGTGCAACTTTTGTGTGTATATCATTGTGGTTTTATGGAACATTTCTATGAGCCTAATTCGTCCTGAAAAGCTTAAAAAAGAACTCATAGAACGCCTCTATGAGCCGAATTTGCCTTGAAAAAGGTAAAAATGGTCTCATAGAACGCTTCTATGAGCAGAAATTGCCCTGAAAAAGGTGAAAATGGTCTCATAGAACGCCTCTATGAGCCGAAATTGCCCTGAAAAAGGTAAAAACGGTCTCATAGAACGCTTCTATGAGCCGAATTTGTCCTGTAAAAGGTTAAAAGTGTCTCATAGAACGTTTCTATGAGCCGAATATGCCTTGAAAAAGGTTAAAAGTGTCTCATAGAACGTTTCTACGAGCCGAAAGTGCCCTGAAAAAGGTAAAAATGGTCTCATAGAACGTTTCTATGAGCCGAA
>JAAYTF010000160.1 GCA_012518125.1 Bacilli bacterium
GCCAAATTTTGTATAACTTTCAACAAGTCTTTAAATTTAAATGACAACTCCCTTACCCCTTACGCAAAGTCATAGTTTAAAGTGGAATGCGACGGGAGGTTCAGAATATGAAAATGAAAATTAAGGAAGTGGCAAAACTTGCCGGCATCAGCGTGCGCACGCTGCAATATTACGATAAAATTGCAGCCGTTCAGCTTCGTGGCATTACACGGTTGATGAGTGCGAACGCTTCAATATTACGATAAAATTGGCCTTCTGAAGCCGAGCGAAAAAACGGAATCCGGCTATCGGCTATATACAACCGAAGATTGGGAAACGTTGCAGCAAATCCTCTATTTCAAAAAGCTGGACTTCCCATTGAAAACCATAAAAGAAATCATCCACAGCCCGTCGTACGATCGCGAAGCTGCGCTCAACATAGAAAGGGAAATGTTGTTAAATCGGAAGGAGCAGCTCGACCGGATGATCGAGACGATCGATAAGACGTTGCGTCACATGAAAGGGGAGATTGCCATGTCAAATAAGGAAAAATTCGCTGGATTCGATTTCAGCAAAAACGATTACGAAGAAGAGGCGCGCAGGCGTTGGGGCGATGAAGCGGTCGACCGTTCGAACGAAACGATCGAGCGACTTTTCCGATGCCGAGAAAAATGAGCTCGGTGAAGAAATGAACGCGATGTTCCGGAAGCTTGCGACTTTACGAACGAAACACCCGGCCTCCGAAGAAGCGCAAAACGCCATCCATGAATGGTATCAATTCCTTGAAAAAATGATGGGGAAACAGTTGGACAACGAAGAGTTCCGCGGCATCGGCCAGCTCTATGTCGACGATGAACGGTTCACGAAAAACATCGACCAGTTCGGAGCAGGCTTGGCGCAGTTTATGCACGATGCAATGACAATTTACGCCGATTGAAACGCATAACATCGTTTAAATGAGCCGTTTGTTTGTGTAACCAATACAATGACAACCCTTTTCGAAACGCATAACATCGTTTAAATGAGCCGGCTACCAGGGCCGGCTCTTTTAACGTCATGTAAATTTTTTTATATAAAATGACAAATATATATTGCATTTTGTTAAATATAAATATATAATTAAACCAACAAAACAAGGAGGTTGAACGAAATGAAATTTTTTAAAAAGAAAAAGATTGAGGATGAATGGTTGGTCCAGACGAAAAATCAGATTTTTGCCGAAATATATTTCATCGTCGTGTTGATCGCTGTGATTTCCTTCATCGTGAAATATTTTTTCTTGCATCAAAGTTTTCAAAATGTTGTCACTGAACTGGTCCTTCTGCTTGCAATCGGCGTCTATTACGGGTTCCGTTCGGTGCAATTGGGCGTTCACGCGGCGGAAATCGAACTGAAAGAGCGGAAGCGGAAACATGCGTCGCTGAAGTACAACTTGGTCATCGCTTTGGCCGTTGGTTTCGTCATCGCGCTCGCTTTCGGTTTGCACAGTGCAATTCGATATGCGGAAGGGATGGCACAAATGACCACCTATTTTGTGGTCACGTTTTTCGCGTCCCTTGTGATCTACATGCCGATTTCAATTTTGTTCATTGTCTGGTTCAATGAAATGATCGAACGCAAAAGCAAAAGAATCGCCGAAGAGATGCTGGCTGATGATGCGCCAGGTGATGACGATGAAAAATATTAAATTGAAAATGGCACGTGTCGAACATGATTTGTCGCAGGCGGAACTTGCCGAAAAAGTCGGTGTGTCCCGCCAAACGATCGGTTTGATCGAATCGGGAAAATACAATCCTTCTTTGAACCTTTGCTTGAAAATTTGTTACGTGTTGGATAAGACGTTGGATGAGTTGTTTTGGCGCGACCCTCCGGGGCAAGCGGAAAAAGCGGAATGACAGAATAATAAAAATATGATAAAAAATACCCATTTTTATCAAATATTTGATAAAATAATATAAGTATTTCCATCACCCTTCTTCAATCGCATCAAGGGTGATTTTTGTTATATCCGTCGGTGATTCCTTGAAAAATATCACAAAAAAACAAATCGATTGCCAAGATACGTCTATCGATTCATATTTATTGGATTTTTCATATTAAAGTGGTGTAAAATGGTGCAAGTGGCATAGTTCTCGATGCGCATGGTTTATATAAGTTGTATTGGAGGGTTGCAAAGCAAGGAAAC
>JAAYTF010000161.1 GCA_012518125.1 Bacilli bacterium
TACGACGATTTCCTTGATCGTGCCGGAAAATGTGGACGGGACTTCCGCATTCACTTTATCGGTCATCACCTCGGCGATCGGATCATATTTGTTGACGTAATCGCCTTCCTTGACGAGCCAGGTCGTAATCGTCCCTTCCGTTACACTTTCCCCCAATTTCGGCATCCGTATATCTTTCAGTGCCATAATTAGTCCCCCTCTCTTAAAATGCGGCCAACTCGCGGATCGCTTTTTCAATTTTTTGTTCATTGATGATGAATTCTTTTTCCAACGTCGGTGCATACGGCATCGCCGGGACGTCCGGACCGGCCAAGCGCATCACTGGCGCATCGAGTTCAAAGAGCGCATGTTCGGCGATGATGGCGGCAACTTCTCCGATGATGCTTCCCTCTTTATTATCTTCTGTAACGAGCAGCACTTTTCCTGTTTTGCTCGTCGCTTCAATGATCGCTTCTTTGTCGAGTGGATAAACCGTGCGCAAATCGAGCAAATGTACGGAGATCCCATCCTTTTCCACGGCATCGGCAGCAAGCTGCGTCAAATGGACGCCGAAACCGTATGTGATGACGGTTACGTCAGACCCTTCGCGTTTTACATCCGCTTTTCCGATCGGCAGGACGTAATCTTCGTCAGGGACTTCTTCTTTAAGCAGGCGGTATGCCCGTTTATGTTCGAAAAACAATACGGGATCGTTGTCGCGGATTGCGGCTTTGAGCAAACCTTTCGCATCGTATGGCGTCGCCGGCATGACGACTTTGAGCCCTGGCGTGCTGTTAAAGAGCGCTTCGACCGATTGGGAATGGTATAATGCGCCGCTGATCCCGCCGCCATAAGGCGCTCTTATTGTAATCGGACAATTCCAATCGTTATTGGAACGATAACGGATTTTGGCGGCTTCGGATATGATTTGGTTTACCGCCGGCATGATGAAGTCGGCAAATTGGATTTCTGCAATCGGCCGCATTCCATACATGGCGGCGCCGACGCTGACGCCGACGATCGCCGATTCGGAAAGCGGCGAGTCGATGACGCGCTGTTCGCCAAATTGTTGGTAAAGGCCGTCAGTTGCCCGAAAGACGCCACCTTTTGCCCCTACATCTTCACCGATGATAAATACGGAATGGTCGCGTTCCATTTCTTCACGCATCGCGCTGTTAATCGCTTCAATATATGACAATTCTGCCATCGAGATCCCTCCTTATTGCTCGTAAACGTAGTCATACAACGTTTCTGGTTTCGGATACGGCGCTTTTTCGGCAATTTCGGTCGCCTCGTTCACTTGTCGGTTGATTTCATCATCGATCGCTTTTATCTTTTCTTCATCCAACAGTCCGACCTCTTTTAAATAATTGCCAAACAAGATGATCGGATCGTTTTTCTTAATTTCCTCCAATTCTTCTTCGGATCGATATACGCTCTGGTTGTCGTCGCTTGAATGCGACGTCAAGCGGATCGTTTCCGCTTCGATGAGCGTCGGTCCTTCACCGTTGATAGCTCGTTCACGGGCAAGTTTGACAACTTCGTAGACGGCGAGCGGGTCTTGGCCGTCGACTTTGTACCCTTTCATGCCGTAAGCTTTCGCCCGGATGGCGATATTTTCACTTGCCACTTGTTTATCATACGGAACGGATATGGCAAGACGGTTGTTCTCGACGAATGTGATGACCGGCAATTTGTGCACGCCCGCGAAATTAAGCGCTTCATGGAAATCACCCTGGTTCGTGGAACCGTCGCCGAGCGAAGTGAAGGTGACGAATTGTTTTCCTTCTAATTTGGCTGCCAACGCAAAACCGACCGCATGGGGCACTTGGGTGGCGACCGGCGAAGAACCGGTGATGATGCGGTTTTTCTTTTGTCCAAAATGCCCGGGCATCTGTCTTCCGCCCGAGTTCGGATCCATCGCCTTGCCGAAGCCGGATGCAATCAACTCTTCCGCTTTCATCCCAAAGGCGAGTACGACACCGACATCGCGGTAGTAAGGTGCGACGTAATCGACGTTGCGGTCTAATGCAAATGCAGCACCTACTTGGGCGGCTTCTTGTCCTTGACAAGAAATGACAAACGGCATTTTGCCGGCGCGGTTCAACAACCACATTCGTTCATCGATTTTTCGCGCCAAAACCATTGTGCGGTACATTTCTAACACATCATCGTCCGTCAAACCTAAAGCGACATGGCGTTTATTTGCCATTTTCATCAACTCCTTAACCATGGATTTGCAAACCTTCCGTCGCCAGTGCTGCTTCTTTGTACACTTCCGTCAATGAAGGATGCGGATGGATCGTTTTGCTGATTTCCCATGCCGTAGCATTGAGGAATTTCGCCAACGCTGCTTCACCGATTAATTCGGTCGCATTGTCTCCAACGATATGGATGCCGACAATATCTTCAGAATCTTGATCGACAATGATTTTTAAAAACCCTTCGACGTCGCCGTTGACGTGGGCTTTCCCGATTCCCCTTAACGGGAATTTGCCGACTTTGATGTTTTCATACGTTTCTTTTGCTTCCCGTTCGGTCAAGCCAACTTTCGCCACTTCCGGGTAAGCGTAAATGTTCGCGGGAATATTTTCGCGTTTGATGGCGACCGGGTTCAATCCCGCCATATGTTCAACGGCGACAATTCCTTCTTCGGAAGCGACGTGGGCGAGCTGC
The DNA here is from genome assembly GCA_012518125.1 of Bacilli bacterium. Lineage (GTDB taxonomy): Bacteria > Bacillota > Bacilli > Bacillales > Amphibacillaceae > Pseudogracilibacillus. The sequence goes on from JAAYTF010000161.1 coordinate 2,656, forward strand.
AGTCCGCCAATCACGTCCCCAATCGCATATATATGTGACTCTTTCGTTTGATAGAATTCGTTCGTTTTGATGAAGCCTTTTTCTAATTCAATGTTTGTGTTTTCGATTCCGATGTCTTCGGTATTCGCTTTTCTGCCGATAGAAAGGAGCAATTTTTCGGCCGTCAACGTCAGCGTTTCGCCATTGTGCTCGACTTCTAAAGTGACTTCATGTTCCTTCGTTTGCACCGTATCCGTCTTCAGCATCGCATTTGTCATAATCGTGATGCCGCGTTTTTTCAATTGTTTCTCCACTTCACGGCGGATGTCGTCATCTTCCGTCATTAAAATGTGGTTTGCGCTTTCGATGATCGTCACTTTGACACCGAAATCGCTCAAAAGCGATGCCCATTCGATTCCGATGACACCGCCGCCCAAAATGACGATCGATTGCGGCAGTTTTGTCATCATTAACGCTTCATCCGATGTGATGATCGTGTTTCCGTCAACCGGAATGCCTTCGATCGTCCGTGGGCTTGAACCTGTCGCAATGAGCACAAACTTCGGGATTAACATATCGTTGTCTTCGCCCGACGCCTTTTCCACGGAAATCGTGCCAGGCAAAGGCGAAAATATGCTCGGGCCTAAAATTCTGCCATAACCGTAATAGACGTCGATTTTATGTTTTTTCATCAACGTTTGAATGCCGTTATGCAATTGCTGAATGATGCTTTCTTTTTTTGCTTGCAATCTTTCCAAGTCGACTTTGTTTACAGTGACATCAACGCCGTATTCTGATGCAAGCTTCGTTTGGCGATACATTTCTGCGGAACGAAGGAAAGTTTTTGTCGGGATGCATCCCCGATGCAAACAAGTCCCCCCTAATTTTTCACGTTCGACAACGGCGACTTGCATCCCGAGCTGTGCGGCGCGAATCGCTGCCACATACCCCCCTGTTCCGCCGCCTAAGACGACAAGATCGTATTCTTTTGACATCGTTTCCGTCCCCTTTTTTCAAAATTTGTCACGCATAAACTTTTGCTTCTTCTTCGTTTCGTAACACCCTGAGCGTCCCCTCGTTCAACGCTTGTAAATAATGCTCACCGGGAAAAATGAAAACGTCGCTGATCCAAGATACTCGTTCCGTTATGAGCCAGGTGATGGTCTCGATTTCGGCCAATATACCGGTGAGAACGATTCCGTCCACTTTGCCTTTCAACACGGCCGCCATGGAACCGATCTCTTTTGCGATTTGGTAAGTCATCGCGCGGATGACGGGCGCAGTTTCCGTTCCGTTGCGCTGGATCAGCTTGATGATTTGTTTCAAATCGTCCGTCTTAAAATATGCTTTCAGGCCGCTTTTAAAGGACAACATGTCAATGAGTTCTTCTTGTGAGTATTGCCCGGAGAAGCATAAAGAAATGAGCGATGTAAGCGGCAAAGTTCCGGCCCGCTCGATCGAAAAAGGCCCTTCGCCCAAAAGTCCGTCATTGACATCGATGATTTTCCCTTGATGGTGCGCGCCGATCGTGATACCCATGCCTAGATGAGCTACGATCAAATTTAAACGGTCGTACGGCCGATGTAATTCTGCGCTGACGAGCCGTGCTGCGAGTTTCTGGTTCAATGCATGGAAAACACTGCGCCGTTTGATCGAAGGTACGCCGGTGAACGTGGCTTCTTCGTTTAATTCATTGACGACCGGCGGATCGACGATGAAGGAATCGATGTTTAAACTTTTCGCGATTTCAAAAGCGATCAGTGCGCCCAAATTCGACACGTGTTTTCCATTGTAATTGCGCTTCAAATCTTCGACCATCTTTTCGTTGATCGAATACGTGCCCCCTTCAACCGGCTTCATCATCCCGCCGATCGACGTCACTGCGTGCAACTTTGACAGGTTGATGCCGGCATCGTGCAATCGTTCAATAATCGCTTGCTTTCGATGGGCGATTTGCTCCTCCAATTCATCATGTTCATACATAAATGGCCGGTTATGTTCAATCGTCACTTTATAGATGCATGAATCATTGTGAAACACGGCAATTTTCGTTTGTTCCACTTGTGGTATGATGGCTAAAATACGATACAACTTAGTCAATGGATTCCTCCAACACAACTTATTGTAAATACAGGCGCTTCATCTTGCGCATCGATTTGATCCGTTTCTCGGCCAATTCGTTTGCAGCGATGGATGTCGGGATGTTCTTCTGTCTCGAAATTTCGAAAACCGTTTCCAAAATGTTGTAAATGGATTTCACTTTGTTGAGAGCCCGTTGGCGATTGTATCCCGCCAATTCCTCGGCAACGTTGATGACACCGCCGGCATTGATGACATAGTCCGGAGCATAAAGGATCCCTTTTTCATGAAGGATGCGTCCGTGCTCCTCTTTTTCCAATTGGTTGTTTGCGCTTCCCGCAATGACTTTCGCCTTCAACCGCGGTATCGTTTCGTCGTTGATGATGCCACCCAATGCACAAGGTGAAAAAATGTCACAATCAACGTCGTAAATTTCATCCGGTTTGACGCTCGTTGCAGCAAATTCTTTGACCGCCCGTTCAACCGCTTCTTCGTTAATGTCGGTCACGATTAATTCCGCACCTTCTTCATGAAGATGTTTGCACAAATGGTAGGCGACTTGCCCGACCCCTTGGACGGCGATTGTCAAACCTTTTAAAGAATCGGACCCAAACGCTTCTTTTGCCGCTTGCTTCATGCCGTAATAGATGCCGAGCGCGGTGACCGGCGACGGGTCGCCTGCCCCTTTTCTCGATGTGCCGGTGACATATTCCGTTTCCATATGGATATAGTCCATATCTTCTTCAAAGGTGCCGACATCTTCTGCGGTAATGTATCTTCCTTTCAACGTTTCAACGAAGCGGCCGAAGGAACGAAATAGCGCTTCGCTTTTGTCTTTTTTCGGATCGCCTATGATAACAGCTTTGCCCCCACCTAAGTTGAGGCCAGCTACAGCATTTTTATAAGTCATGCCTTTGGCTAAACGAAGCACATCATGTAATGCTTCTTCTTCACAGTTGTAATTCCACATCCTCACGCCGCCCAAAGCTGGTCCGAGCGTCGTATCGTGGATCGCGATGATGGCTTTTAAACCTGTTTCAACATCATTGCAAAAAACGACTTGTTCAAATCCGTCTCTTTCCAGTGCTTCAAAGAGAGACATGTGCTTCACTCCTTCAGATAATGTTCACTTTTATCTTATGCAAGTTTCATGCCAAAAAAATAAATCGCTTAGATTGTAAGCGCTTTATCACATCATCTTGCAAACAGATGCAATCTTGCAAAAATTTGCAGGTCAACTTTTGCGCGTTAATGCAATTGGTATTTTTCCAATTTGTAGTATAAATTTCGGATCGAAATGTTTAGCTGTTTGGCCGTTTTTGTTTTGTTGTAATTATTTTTTTCGTATACGTGTTTAATGTATTCTTTTTCGAATTGTTCCAACATTTCTTTCAACGGCAATAGGTCCTGCTTACCCGTAAACGTTTTTTCCGTTTCTATTGTTCCTTCGTTTTTCAGCGGTCCAATGTGATGATATTCGATGATTTGTTCCGAAATATCCATGAAGATGATCGCGCGGCTGATCACGTTTTCCAGTTCCCGTATATTTCCCGGCCAATCATATTGGCGCAATTTGTTGAGCGCACTTTCGGAAATCGATTTTACCGTCCTCCCATATTGTTGGTTGACTTTGTTGATGAAGAAATGTACAAGAAGCGGCAAATCGTCCATCCGTTCTTTCAAGCTAGGGATGTAAATCGGCAATCGGTTTAAGCGGTAATAAAGGTCTTCGCGGAATGTTTTTTCACGGATCTTCTTTTCCAAATTGGCATTCGTTGCGGCGATGATCCGGACATCGACCGGAATCGGCCTCGTCCCTCCGACGCGGACGATTTCTTTTTCTTGCAACACGCGAAGCAGTTTCGCCTGGGTCGTCAACGATAGTTCGCCGATTTCATCCAAAAAGATGCTGCCGTGGTTCGCTTCTTCGAACAAGCCTTTTTTGCCTTCCGATTTCGCCCCGGTAAAGGCGCCTCCTTCGTATCCGAACAGTTCGCTTTCCAACACCGATTCACTTAAAGCGGCGCAATTGACCCGGATGAACTTGTTGTGCTTGCGGTCGCTTGCATTGTGGATCGCGTGGGCGAACAATTCTTTGCCCGTTCCCGATGCACCACGCAAAAGGACGGTTGCAGGCGTTTTGGCGGCAATTTTCGCCTGGTCGATCGCCAACTTGATTTCTTCCGACTGACCGATTATATCATCAAACGTATACGTCGCTTCCAAATCGCGGATCATTTGTTGCGCCCGTTTTAATTCGGATGTCAATTTTTCAATTTCCGAAATGTCGTGGATGACAGCGACGCTCCCTTTCAATTTGCCCTCGACGATGACCGGAGCGGCGTTGACGAGCACTTCTTTTTTCATCGGGCCGACTTTCAGTTTAGCGCCGCGGATCGGCCTGCGCGTTTTCAACACTTTCATATGAATGCTTTCGCCTTCGGAAATGTCGGCCGTGGCCGGTTTGCCGATGACATCTTTTTCCGTCAATCCGGTGATGCGCGTATAAGCGGGATTGATCATCAACGCTTTTCCTTCTTCATCGACGACGTTGATCGCATCTTCCGATGAATGGATGATCGCTTCCAGTAACGTTTTGATTTGTTTCAAGTCGGTGTTTTCCTCCGCCAAATGGACAACTTCGTGCGTATCTTTAAAGATTGCAAATGCGCCGATCAACCGATTTTCCTTATTGATGAGCGGGATGCGCGACGTGACGATTTCCCGGTCTTCGTTCAGTTTGAATTTTTTGTTCAGCTCCATTTTCCTCGTTTTTAAAATGTGAGGAAGCCGAGTGTTCGGTATGACTTCAGTGATGTTTCGCCCGATGACATCTTCTTTTATGCCGATCATTTCCGTGGCCGTTTCATTGACCATTTGCACCATTCCATTTGCATCGATGACGATCAAACCGTCTTGGATATTGTTTAAAATCAGACGCAAAAAGTCGATTTTTCCTTTCTGTTCGTATAAAAAAGGCAACAGGAAATCGACGACGGCTTTTTCGATTATGAGCGGTTTTCTTTGTTGACCATGTTTTTGAAACGAAGAAAGTTTCACATCGCCTGTCGTGTCGATGACGATGTCGACCGATTTTAGGACCGCTTCGTCGACATCCGGTGTTAAATGTATGTTTTGAAGTTCAATCAAACGTTTCAAGCGATCGTCGATAATCGATCCGATGATTGTAACGATCTTAAAGTACGGGAAAGACAAAATGTAATGCGACACTTCATATGCTTGTTCATCCGCCCCGATAATGGCAACTTTTTGCATCGCCCCACCCCTTTTGCAAAATTTTGCAAGGTTGTTTATAGTTATATTGTACGTTGAATGTGCGTTTGATGCAAGAAAGCGCTTTACTTTTTTTGTTAACAGCTTTGCCCGAAAAATGCGGTAGGTTGACCATTATCATGTTTGTATTTGCTTTAAAACGTTGCTATACTAAGGTTATTCAAGGATAAAGGGAGACGGAAATGGCTAGATTGATTGCAGTTTTACTCATTTTCATTCCTGGTGCAATCGGAGCGTTTGGGATCAAATTGATGCGCGATGCTCTGTTTGCCGAAGTTTACCCTTTGTTGTTCAATGAAACGATTCAATTCATCGTCGGACTGATCCTGTTCATTTTGGGCTTCGGCTTTGTCGGTGGCTTCATTTTTCACCGGGACAAAAAACGAAATCGGTTAAATCAGTATAAAGAAGACAATTGATTTTAAAATCGTGGAGGAATGGACATGAAAGTAGCAAAATTCGGTGGTACTTCATTGGCAGATGCGAACCAATTCAAAAAAGTGGCCGACATTATCAAAGCGGATGAAGAGCGGAAGTTTATCGTCGTATCCGCACCGGGAAAACGGCATGAGCACGATTTTAAAATTACCGATCTGCTCATCCGATTGGGAGAAGCGTATGTGAAAGAAGAAAAATACAAATCGTACTACATTACGATTGTCGACCGCTTCTCGCAAATTATCAACGATTTGGAGCTCGATGAATCGTTGATGAACGAGATCGAGGACCGGATCAAGCAAGTGATGGAACTCGACTTGGAATTCAATGAAAAGCTCGACCATTTTAAAGCGATCGGTGAAGACAGTTCTGCGAAAATTTTGTCGCAATATTTGCAAAAATTAGGACTCGAAGCGTCTTATGTAAATCCGAAAGATGCTGGCATCTTGCTCGAAGATACCCCTACGGGAGCGAAACTTTCGGATAAAAGCTACGACCGGATTTACCAATTGCGCGACCGTGGCGGCATTCTGGTCATACCTGGATTTTTCGGCTACACGGAAGACGGGAAATTGTTGACGTTCTCCCGCGGCGGTTCCGATATCACCGGCGCGATTGTGGCCGCCGGAGTTAAGGCTTCTTTGTATGAAAACTTCACGGATGTCGACTCCGTCTATACGGTCAACCCTAAAATCGTCGAAAATCCGAAACCGATCGAACTGTTGACGTACCGGGAAATGCGCGAACTGTCGTATGCCGGATTTTCCGTCTTTCACGATGAAGCGTTGATTCCGGCATTTAAGGCGAACATACCTGTTGAAATCAAAAATACGAACAACCCGCTGAAGAAAGGCACGTTGATCGTATCTAACAAAAAACCGAACGACAATTGTGTCGTCGGTATTGCAAGCGATACTGGTTTTAGCAGCATTTACGTCAGCAAATTTTTGATGAACCGCGAATTGGGCTTTGGTCGAAAACTGTTGCAAATCTTCGAGGAAGAAGGCGTTTCCTTCGAGCACGTTCCGTCCGGTATCGATGAAATGACCGTCATTGTTCGCGATTCGCAATTGGGGGACAAGGAGGAACGGATTGTCGAAAGAATCAAAAACGAATTGCACCCGGATACGGTCGCGGTCCATCACAATTTGGCGCTCATCATGGTCGTCGGCGAAGGGATGAAAGAGACGATCGGCATGGCGCAGCGCGCGACGACAGCCCTCGGCGAAGCAAAAGTGAACATCGAAATGATCAACCAAGGTTCATCCGAAGTTTCGATGATGTTCGGCATTAAAGCGAACGATTTGCATCGCGCCATCAAATCACTTTACCGGGAGTTTTTTGAACAAGAATAAAACATACGAAAAATCTGTAACAGCTTGAAAAAGCCGTTACAGATTTTTTTCGATAAATATGAATAGGAAATCAGTCCATCACTTTTTGCTGTGTGGAAAAAGGAATCTAAAGTTGGGTCACTTTATGTTCCAGACGAAGTTTATCGGCAACCATGGCGATGAATTCTGAATTCGTCGGTTTCGCTTTTGAAACGTTGATCGTATAACCGAACAACTCCGTGATCGAATCGATGTTGCCGCGGTTCCATGCGACTTCGATGGCATGGCGGATGGCGCGCTCGACGCGCGATGCCGTCGTGTTGTATTTTTTGGCGATGTCCGGATACAAAATTTTCGTAATCGATCCTAACAATTCGATGTCATGGTAGACCATTTTGATCGCTTCGCGCAAATATAAATATCCTTTAATATGCGCCGGCACCCCGATATCGTGCATAATATCGGTGATTTTCGCATCGAGGTCAACTTCTTTCGTTTGCGGTTTAGCCGA
>JAAYTF010000162.1 GCA_012518125.1 Bacilli bacterium
TCCCGTTCACGAGGGATTTTGTTTTCCAACATCAATTGTTTCAAATCAACTTCGCCGGAGGAGTCTTGTAAATTTTCGATGTGCGCTTCAAGCAGCTCGATTTCATTTTTCAACTGTTCGATGCGATTTTGCTCTGCCTTATAGTCTTTGACCAATGGGTGTACCAACACGAAAAAAACGACGGCTGCCAACAAAAACAACATGACAGCTAGAATGATCAATGACCGTTTATTTTCCTCGAAATATTCATTCATCTTCGTCAGACTCCTCATCTTTCAGCATCAATTTATCAACCGTCAAGGAAAAGTCGCTCTCATAACGCGGGATGACATCAAATTGCTGCGATTCCGCCGACGCTTCCTCTTTTAACGTAAACGTCTTGATCGATTCCACTCTTAAATCGGAAATGTATTCGGAATTGGTCAAGCGGTTCGTGTATTCCGCCACTTTATCCAACGTTTCAACATGCGCCTGGATGTTCACTTCTGAACTCGTATACGCATATTCGCTCAAATGACCGTTTTCCGGCAACAAACGGTTCAACTCGAGAATCAATTTCGACGTCGGGACAGCATAATTTTCCGCAAAATGAACTGCCTGTTCATACAGCGACCCATCATCCGCTTCCAGTGCTTCTTTTTGTTTCGCCAATGAATCGCGCTCCTCTGAAAGTTCGGTTGCTTCTTTCGTTGCAGCTTCCAATTTGCCTTTTGTCGAAAAATAGAAATAGCCAAGCACGATGAACGATAATAAAATGAGTGCAACGAATGTGTAGTAAAGGAGCGACTGGATTTGGCTGTCGCGGCGATACTCCGGTAACAGATTGATTTGTGGCAGTCGGTCAGGCATGTCATTTTCCTCCTCTCAATGCTAACCCTAACGCCGGGATGAATGCTCGAGGCAATGTTTCACCGTTTAGTTGCTCAGTTACATCAAGCAGTTTTACGGGCAATGGATACCGTTGACCGATCCGTTCGACAATGTTATGTATATGAGGTGAATCCCCCGTCACGATGAGTTCTTTCACTTCTTTGTTTCCATGGTGGAGAGAAAAGCGATAGAAATTCATGATGCGGTCGAATTCATTCAACTGGTCTTGTATTTCCCCTTGATATCGAACGTCGTCCCCATCAAATTGAAATTTTCGCGTTTCCGCATCCCACTTCCAATATTGTTTGGATACGTTGAGCGGTTGATGGCGCAAAAATTCGACGCGATGTTCATGGAAAATGCTGATATTGACAGCGCCGATGTTGTATTCGATGATCATGTAAGCGTAGTCTTCGGCACTGGCGCCGTGCGTATGCAAAAAGTAGCGGTAAATGCCAAGCGGTTGAATTTCGACAGCGTCCGGTTTCAACGAGACGTCTGAAAATATTTCCGCATATTTCAACAACTCGTTTTCCGGCGCCGCCAAAACCGTCACTTTATTTGACGCTGCTTTGCGTGGATAAATGTCGAAAATCGGGTTTTTGAACGGAAAATGGATCGTGTTGCCGATCTCCAAGTTGATATACCCTTTTAAGTCTTGGTCATCCTTGCCAACATCTTCCGGGATGTCAATCTCGCGCAAAATGACGAGCGACTGCGGTGCAAAAAAGCGCACGTTCCGTTGTCTGATTCCCCACTCGCGCACGGCTTCCTTCATCACTTCATAAAATGCCGGCTCATCCACGATCCGGCCGTTTTCGATGATGTTTTGCGGCAACGGTTTTTCCGCAGCGATTTTCAGCGACAATAAATCTTTCCCGTTATTTTCGACCATGCGGATGATGTAATCGTCGATGACGATATTCGCCGTACGTCGCGATTTGCCAAACAGTGCCATGGTTTCACCTACTTTCAGGAAACGTATGTAAGGGAAGTTCTCTTGGCACATTGCGTGCCAAGAGAACTAAACATTTACTGTAACGCGATATGGTTGCGGAAATAATACTCATTTATCACGGATTTTAATCATCTTTTTCGTCACAGATTTTTCTGCCCTTTTCTGCTAATTCTTTCTCGGTAGCGTCTATCGTTTTACATTTATTAGGAACATTCGGTTGAAAA
>JAAYTF010000193.1 GCA_012518125.1 Bacilli bacterium
TAGAGGGTGGGACAAAACCCTCGAAATAAATTTAGCCGTCGGCTTACACAATAATGTGTAGGCAAACGGCTTTTTTTATTTTAGTAAACAAAAAGGACACCCTTTGATAGAATTAAAGTGACCAAACAATAACCTAAAAGAGGAGTGTCCTTATGTTTAAACATTATACCATGAATCAAGTAGTTTTGCCGCTGGATTTGGAAATAAAGTTACAGGAAAACGATATTGCTTTTACTATCAACGAATTGGTGGAAAGTATTCCAGAAGAAGCTTTTCAAGGATTCGTTCGTCAAACCGGGCGACCTTCTTACCATCCCCGAATGATGATGAAAATTATTTTATGCGCTTATACTCAAACTGTATTCTCTGGACGGAAAATTGAGGCACTGGTAAAAGACAGTGTACGAATGATGTGGTTGGCCCAAGGTTATGAGCCAAGTTACCGCACCATCAATCGTTTCCGTGTACATCCAGAAATGAACAAACTCCTTCGAGAGTGTTTTATACAATTTCGAAGCCGGCTGGTGAAAGAAAAGCTCATAGATGAAGAAGCCATTTTCATTGATGGCACGAAGATTGAAGCCAATGCCAATAAATTCACATTTGTTTGGCGAAAATCCATTGAAAAATACAGTCAAAAACTTATTGAAAAGTCTAATCAAATGTACGAGGAACTAGTTGAAAAGCAAATCCAAAAAAATTCTAACCGATAAAATATAATTAACAGTTTTAGATAAATAAGATTTTACACTTCTTATTTGGAAGGGGCTGAAAATCCCCCCTTCTTACCCAACCAATTCTATTAAAATACATCTCCATCACTGGTATATTCAATAGTAGAACAACTATGGTAGTGGTGATGGAGGTTTTAGAAAGGTGGACAAGTTTGAAGTGTATATTCAGATTCGTCAATTGTTAGAACAGGGATTTACAAAAACTTCTATAGCAAAAAAATTAGGAATTTCAAGACCTACACTGTATCGCTATTTAGATAAAAGTCCAAAAGAAATGGCTGAATGGATTGATTCTACTAAAACAAGAAAGAAAAAACTTGATCCGTATAAAAAGTTAATATTGTCTTGGCTTCGAGAACATCCAGACATGAAAGCTTCTCAAGTCGAAGATTGGTTGAAAGAGAGATTCCCAGAATTAGAAGTGTCTGAAAGTACCGTTAGGTCCTACGTTAGAAATCTTCGTAAGGAATATAACATCCCTAAAGATATTATTAAGAAACGTGATTATGAGGCTATTCCTGATCCAGAGATGGGAAAACAAGTACAAGTTGATTTTGGTGAAACACGTCAAAAAACACCTGAAAATAAAACTGTGAAGTTGTATTTCATCGCTTTTGTATTATCGAATTCACGTTATAAATATACTGAGTTTCTTGACCGACCATTCACTACTCGAGATGTAATACGTGCACACGAAAATGCTTTTCGTTGGTTTGAGGGAATCCCTCGTGAAATTGTATATGATCAAGATTCACTTATTGTAGTAAGTGAAAATGGTGGAAATTTAATTTTAACAAAAGAGTTTGAGCAATATCGTCAAGAACGAAAGTTTAAATTACATGTTTGTCGCAAAGCGGA
>JAAYTF010000163.1 GCA_012518125.1 Bacilli bacterium
AAATCGGAATTCCTTCAGGATACAATTTCCCCGCGAGTTCAGCCGGATATTTTCTTCCATCTATATCAGGAATTTGTGCAGCGGTGAATGCCACAACATGATACAATTCATTGTCACGATAATACATATTGAAGTTATGAAAATCTCTTCCTGCCGCTCCAATAATAATGACGTTTTTTCTTTTCATTCCAATCTCCCCTACATCCTTAGAATAATAATTATTATACATTCAACTTGCATAAAAATACAACCAAAAACCATCGCTTTTTTGAAAAAACGAATATACCGCGTATATTTGCTAAGTAATCGTTGGGTACATTCCAAATCGTTGCATGATTATACAATATTTACCGTCGCCAAATCCGTTCATTCGCTTTCCGCTCAGTGAATCCCAACCGGTCAAACAATTCGAGAAGTGGGATCAAATTTTTCCGGGAAAGCCCTGTCACTTCACGTGCTTTTTGAATCGTGAACGGCTCCCCTTTTGTCGCTTTTAACAATTTATCTTTCAGGTGCAGCGCAACATTTCTTGAAATCAAACGTCCTTCGTCAAATTCATATGCGAGATTCGTATGCAATAAGAAATGATATAAATCCATATGAAACGTTTCAGCAATTTCATGGCGGGAAAACACGTCGAACAAATTCTCTACTTCGGCCCCTTGTTTTTCCCAAGTTGCGATCGATTCCTCCATACGTTTTTCCCAACCTTTCGGAAAGTGAGGTTTGAACGAATGAAGCGCGATAAGATCATCCATTTGTTGGAAAATCCCATTTTCCAAAGCCCGTTTAAGCGAAAATTCAATTAAATGTTTCGGATATGTCGTTTGGAGGTCAGAGATGATTTCCGCTTTATTGATCCCTTGACGCAAAGGGTGCGCTTCATGATACATCGCAACGAGTTGTTTCATTTCATCCGTCACACGTTCAACGTTCGATGCCAGTGTAAAGGTGTCTTTTTCAATTTCGGTCAGTTCGCTTTTTAATTCGTCAAATGCTGATTCGGAGAGGGCCAATGAACGGATAATTTCTTCTTTCGTTTGCGCGTATGTTTTTTTCAACAATATCTTTATTCGTTCTTCTGCCGTACCTTCTTTCACTTGTTTTAATCGGTCGATCGTCGCCTGTCCGAAGCGGTGTTTTTCTGCATGGGGGTCGATAATCCATCCACCGCCGATCGTCTCGACAGGAGTGGCGCGACGCAAAATAAAGCGATCACCACGTGTGACAACGATCTGCTCGTCCAATTCCACTTGCATCAATATTTCCGTTTCCACATGGTTGGCGCTTTTTATTTCATTGCGGTCAAAAAAGATGATCCTGCCGGTCACTTCCGCGGTTCCCGCGTAACATTTGATCGGCTGCCGTTGTTTTACGTCATACGTTATCTCGTCAAGCGGATAAAACACGACGTCGATGCGCGTAGTTGTCGTATAAAAATCGTCTTTCACCAACACGTGTCCCCGTTTCAATGCTTGATGGGAGATCCCCCCGAGATTCAACGCCGCCCGCTGTCCGGCATAAACGACTTCTTTTTGTTCGTGATGGCTTTGGATTTGGCGGACCCGGACTTCTTTTTCAATCGGTAAAACCGTGACGGTCTCCCCGGTTCGCACTTGTCCATCAAAAACCGTTCCCCGCACGATGACACCATGCCCTTTTATCGTGAACACTTGATCGATTGGCAGGCGAAACGGATGGTTTGTGGAACGTTTTTCAATATTCGTCACCGCTTCGATTAACGCTGTTTTCAACGTTTCAACCCCTCTTTTTGAAACACCGTCGACCAAATGGATAGGCGCATTCTCTAAAAACGTCCCTTCAACCGTATCTTTAATATCCTCTTCGACCAGACTGAGCAATCCTTCTTCAACTTTATCAACTTTCGTCACCGCGACACAACCACGTTCGATGCCCAACAATGATAAAATCGCCAAATGTTCTTTCGTCTGCGGCATGACCCCTTCATCCGCCGCAACGACCAATACAACATAATCGATTCCCGCTACACCGGCGATCATTTGTCGGATAAAACGTTCGTGGCCAGGGACATCGATGATGGAAATTTGCAGATCATCCGTCTGAACCAGTGGCGCAAATCCAGGTTCAATGGAAATGTTACGCAATTTTTCTTCTTTTAAACGATCGGTATCGACACCTGTTAGCGCTTTAGTCAACGTCGTTTTCCCATGATCGATATGTCCTGCCATACCGACCGTATAAAACTTTTGCAAGAGCGATCACATCCCTTGTATTTCACTTGTAAATCCAAAAATCCTTTCGATTTTATGTGACATCCTGCCAAAAAAGGTTCAATCGCTTTATAAACATAACCCCAATATGTATAATGAAAATGGAGCGGATTTAGCGGGATCGGATAAGGAACTGGTGTCCTTCTTGGTCTTCAAAACCAATTGGGAGGCGCGTGACGTCTCCGGTGGGTTCGATTCCCACACGATCCCGCCAATTTTTTTTGCGTTTTTACAAAATATATACGCCTATTGGCGCTTTCCAATTTCCAAAAACCCTTCGATCACCACTTGCAATTCCCCGTCCGTCACCGTCCGGAAATCCAATTGCACCGCATCGTTTTTGATCCGCACGATGATTGGCGTCGCAAGCTCGCGCAATTTTTTGGCCAATGCTTCACTCGTCAACGTTTGATGCGTCACTTCGACGATATAAGTCGGCAAATCCACCTCCGGCATGGTTCCGCCGCCAACTTTTGAGACACCTTTTTTGAGCGTGCATGTGAAACCTTCCATCTTCTCCTCGACGGCTTGTAAAAACGTTTGAGCCCGTTCGTATATTTCTTCTTCGGAAAGCAATATATCCCGTACCGTCGGAATTTCACCCGACTCCCGATCCGCCAAATACGTTTTTAACGTCGCCTCCAACCCGGCCAGCGTGAATTTGTCGACGCGCAGGACGCGGGCCAATTGATGTTTTTTCAATCGGTCGACATATTTCTTTTTTCCGACGATGATTCCCGCTTGAGGTCCACCCAGCAATTTATCACCGCTGAATGAAATGAGATCAATCCCTTTTTTCACCTGTTCTTGCACCGTCGGTTCAGCGCCGATGTTGGCCTTTTTAAAATCGTAGAACGTGCCGCTTCCAAGATCTTCATAAACAACAAGGCCATGTTCCTTCGCCAATTTCACAAGTGCTTCCGTGTCGACTTCTTCCGTAAATCCGATCATTGCAAAATTGCTTTTATGAACTTTTAAAATCATCCCGGTATCTTCGGTGATCGCAGTTTTATAATCGCCCAATTTCGTTTTGTTCGTCGTGCCGACTTCAACGAGTTTCGCGTTGCTTAAACGCATAATCTCCGAAATGCGGAACGATCCGCCAATTTCAATCAACTCCCCGCGGGAAACGATGACTTCTTTGTCTTCAGCAAGCGCCTTTAACACCAAATATACGGCAGCCGCATTGTTATTGACGACTAGCGCCGCTTCCGCCCCCGTCATTTCAACAAGGTACGCTTCGACGATCGAATGGCGCGAACCTCGTTTGCCGGATGTCATTTCGTATTCCAACGTCGAGTAATGTTTTGCCGTTTCGGTGATATGTTCGATCGCCCGGTCGCTAAGACGTGAACGGCCCAAATTCGTATGTATGACAACACCGGCAGCGTTGATGACCGGTTGCAAATTATTCCGTTTCGTAAACGTTTCATACCGTTTTTGCAATCGATTCATGATGATAAGCGCGAAATCTCGTTCGTTTTTTACGTGGAACGGAAATTCGCCGTTTAATATTTGTTTTCGTATGTCGTCCACGATCGCTTTTAACCATTTTGTAAGCAACGCTTTCGAAACAGTTTCTTCTTGGAGAATCGCTTCAAACACTTCATCTTTTTGCAACGTGTCAATGGATGGAATTAGACGTAAACGTTCCATTTCACTCACCTGTCTGAAATCATTTGTTAGCATTTTCCGTCAAACAAATTTATACTTTAATTATGGCATATCTGCACCTTTTATAAAAGGGAGGGATTCCCGCATGAAAGACGAAAAACGCCTGACCGTCCTTTCATCGAAAGCAGGATGAGGCTGCAAAATAAGTCCTGGCGACTTGGCGCAAGTTTTGCGCTACATAGATGCAGATGTAACAGATGAAAACGTGCTGGTCGGTTTTGGCCATGCCGATGATGCAAGCGTATATAAATTGACCGACGACATCGCAATCATCCAAACGCTCGATTTCTTCACGCCGATCGTCGACGATCCGTATATGTTCGGTCAAATCGCGGCGGCAAATTCACTGAGCGACATTTACGCCATGGGCGGCACGCCAAAAATCGCGCTGAACATTGTCGGATATCCCATCAGCGAACTGGGACCGGAAACGTTGGGTAAAATTTTGCAAGGCGCACTAGATAAAGCGAAAGAAGCGGGCGTATCGATTGTCGGTGGACATTCGGTCGATGACAAAGAACCGAAGTTCGGTCTGTCCGTCACCGGCGTCGTTCATCCGGAATCTTTTTATAAAAATATCGGCGCAAAACCAGGCGACGCACTTATATTGACGAAGCCGATCGGTTCCGGGGTATTGACGACGGCGATCAAACGCGATTTGTTGGACCGAGAAACCATCGATGAAGCATCTAACATCATGGCGACATTGAACAAAGAGGCCGCACGGTTGTTTGAAACCTTTCAACCGAATGCCGTAACCGACGTGACAGGGTTCGGCCTGCTCGGACACGCCTACGAAATGGCAAGTGGAAGTGGGGTCAGCATGACGATCCGATATGGTGACGTGCCGCTGCTTTCGAAAACGGAAGCACTCGCAAAAGAACATGTGTTTCCCGGCGGCTCATGGAAAAACCATAAATGGTTGGAAAAAAACGTCGTTTACGATGAATCGCTCGACACGTACCAACAAGTCGTTTTATGCGACGCGACCACTTCCGGTGGCTTGCTCATCAGTATGCCGAAAGACGACGCACAAACATACGTTGATGAATTGAACAAACGACAATCGATTCCGGTTGCGGTAATTGGCGAAGTGACCGAGAAAAAAGAAAAGACGATTTACGTAGGAAAATAGAAGCAGGGAAAGAGGCGCTTTTTAAAGCGCCTTTTGCTTTGGAAAAATCCAAAAAAACTCTTACAATGAAGTTGAACAATGTTTTTAAATAAAAAACTATAAAAAAGCAAACACTTCGATTGTCTTTTTTCTCAAAAGACTGCTATAATACCTATACAGGTATGCAATGATGCATATAACCGCCGTTGGGAGTGAAAACCATGAAAGACAAGGAAAGAAAGTGTACGACAGGAAGCTGAGGCATTCCACAAAACACATCCGGCAAAAAATCGTTGCCCCCAATATGACCGGGTGTGTATTTGTGGCTCCTGGTAGGAGTCATTTATCTCATTTCCAAACTTTTCGGTTTATAATGAACAAAACGGATGCTGACACGGAGCAGAAATGGTTAAGGTGGTGAAACGATGGTCAACGTATCCAAAGAAGCCGTGAACAAAATCAAGGAAGAATTACAAGCGATTCAAGAAAAGGACCCGTCGGTCAAAAATCCATACATCCGCCTTTATTTGACGTATGGGTGAGGTGGTCCAAGATTGCAATTGGCTCTGGCAGAGTCAACGAATGAAGATGACAGAGTGACTGAAATCGATGGTATCAAGTTCATTATACACGCCAATCAACAACAATATTTTGAAAACGTAACGGTCGATTACGTACGAAATATATTTGGACTTGGCGAATTTACATTAGTTCACTCCTCATAATCTTTTTGACGTCACACTTGAGAGATCCGCAACAAAGTGTGGCGTTTTTTATTGTTACTTGTTTTGTCACCAATTTTTCGGAAAATTTCGATGAATTGCATCCGGTTTTCGATTATAATGGTTGTAGAGAGAGCAAAGGAGGAATGATGGTCATGACAAACGAAAATGTTCAAAAGCAAAACGAGTTGATCGTCAACGATGTGCAAGAGACAGAACAGGCGCAAGAAGAAAAACAGCCAAAAGAACAGCAACAAGCAAAACAAAAACGCGTTTATCTCGACTATGAAGAAAGAATGTCTCTTGAAGGTGCGGCTTCATTCCTGGAAACCATAGTATCCAAATTAAAAGCGGGGCAAACGTTCACACTCACGCATGCTGGACAAACTTATGAAATCACTCCTGCCAAACAAGTCGGATTAGAAGTGAAATACGAACAAAAGAAAGAGGGCAAGTATAAGCTCGAACTTGAATTGGAATGGCGCGAAGGCGACGGAGGCGGCATCCAAATCGGTTGAGCATGAAAACCCCCATTACATCATGATAAGCGGTTGAACCTTATCACCACATTCGAAAAAAGCGTGC
>JAAYTF010000164.1 GCA_012518125.1 Bacilli bacterium
ATAGCCCAATGCGTAGGTGGGAGATGAATGTCGGTTGGTGCAGGATTACCCGAGAAGCCCCCACTTCAAGCAACCCACAAGGGTGGTAAGTGGAGGGTAGTTCACAATATTTGCACGAGACGCTCGGGTAAAAATACCGCCCATGTCCACTGCTCGTCCAATACGTCAAAGCAGGGATGCTCGGCAAAAAGTCGAGAAAAGGCATTTACGAATACGACAGAGACGGAAACAAACTGTAAAAAATTGCATCAAACGGACAGCTGCCACCTTACGTGGCGGCATGTCCGTTTTTTTTCATGCTTGAAACAGACGGATAAAAAAGCCGGATGTTTCCAAAATAAAGGTGTAAATGTTGAGCACCACTTCCTTTCTATGTATAATAATGAAAGAATCGTTGCATCTTGACTGAGCGTTCGCTCGACAAATGAGGCGAATTTGTGTATAATGATAATAATTAAAAATAGAGGAGTGTGAAAGATGGTTAAAACGGTCATCGTCTCCGGTGCTAGAACACCATTTGGTCGTTTTGGCGGGAGTTTGAAATCGCTGACAGCTGCACAGCTCGGCGGAAGAGCGATTCGCGCAGCCATCGACCGTGCAGGAATTGATGCAGAACAAATCGATGAAGTCATCATGGGAAACGTCTTGCAAGGAGGTCAAGGGCAAATTCCTTCTCGCCAAGCCGCGAGGGAAGCGGGCATCCCGTGGGGCGTAAAAACGGAAACGATCAACAAAGTTTGCGCCTCAGGTTTGCGGGCCGTGACATTGGCTGATCAAATCATCCGTGCCGGCGATGAAGAAATCGTCGTTGCTGGTGGCATGGAATCAATGAGCAACGCGCCATATGTGCTTCCGAACGCACGTTGGGGGTACCGCATGGGCGACTACAAAGTTGTCGACTTGATGGTGCATGACGGCTTGACTTGCTCATTCCAACAAGTCCATATGGGAACATACGGCAACCGTTCAGCGGCCAAATTCAATCTTACCCGAGAAAAGCAAGATGAATGGTCGCTCCGAAGCCATCAATTAGCCGTCAAAGCGATCGATGAAGGCAAATTCAAAGACGAAATCGTTCCAGTGGAAGTGCCACAGCGCAAAGGCGATCCAGTAGTCGTCGATACGGACGAAGCGCCACGCCGTGATACGTCATTGGAAGCATTGGCCAAGTTGAAGCCGGCATTTGACAAAGATGGCACGATCACAGCTGGAAACGCACCTGGTGTAAACGATGGTGCAGCGGCATTCGTCTTAATGTCAGACAAAAAAGCCGAAGAATTGGGCAAAGAGCCGTTGGCACGTATCATCGCACACCATGCAGTGGCAGTCGAAGCGCAAGATTTCCCTGAAACGCCGGGTATCGTCATTAACGAACTGTTGAAGAAAGTTGGCAAAAAAGTAGAAGACATCGACCTCTTTGAAATTAACGAAGCATTTGCGGCGGTCACATTGATCGGCATCGAAATCGCCGGCCTCGATCCGGACAAGGTGAACGTCAACGGTGGAGCGGTCGCATTGGGCCACCCGATCGGAGCCAGCGGTGCAAGAATCATCTTGACATTGGCTTACGAATTGAAACGTCGCGGCGGCGGTTTGGGTATTGCATCGATCTGTAGCGGCGGCGGACAAGG
>JAAYTF010000165.1 GCA_012518125.1 Bacilli bacterium
ATGAATTTGAAATGCAGTATTTTCATACGTTGTTACAAATTGCGACTGACAGATTTGTTGAACGGATCACGCAACGGCAAGAAGGGGCAAAGAACGCTTTGAAACATTTGCAGGCCGACCCTTACGGGGAAGGTGTCTGGCTGGACAAGTTCGTCGATGCGTTTTTCGAAGAATTCCTGCTCAACAATCCAGCCGGTTCCAGTTTCATTTTACGTGCATTGGCACAGCGAACCTACGACGCACGAAACATGGAGCAAAAGGCTGCGACGGTAGAAAATTTGCTCGAAAGAATGGCAAAGGACGTTTTCATGCAATTGTTGAAGCAGAAAGTGGAAGAAGCGCTTGAACAAAGCTTGGTTTTCGGGGGGTGATGACGCTTGAGCACTCCGGCAAAGAACATCGAAACGTTGTCCGAGAGGATTGACCAAGCCATAAAAGAAATTTTTCAAATGAATCTGACCGAGTATCAACAGAAGAAAGTCATTGAATTGAAAGAAGCCATCGAGGAATTTCACAAGGAAGCGCTGCGCCATCTCGTTCGTACGATCCGTAAAACCGAAGAAGGCAAACGCTTGATGTTGGAGGCGGTGCAAGACCCTTCCGTTTATGCGATGCTTTTGCTTCATGGAATCATCAAACAAGATTTGTACACGAAAGTTGCCGCGGTTTTGGAAGAAATCCGTCCTTATTTAAGGTCCCACGGCGGCGACATTGAACTTGACAAAGTGGAAGGGCGCGTCGTCTATGTGCAGTTGCAAGGTGCATGTTCCGGATGTTCGTTATCTGCGGTCACGCTGAAAAACGGCGTTGAAGAAGCGCTCAAAACGAGAATTCCGGAAATCGAACAAGTTGTCATGACGAACGATATTTCCCCAGGTTTCATGCCGTTGAACAGTCATGTCGATGAAGCGGATTTGCTCGATTCAGGATGGAAACAAGGACCGAATTTGGACGATATCGAAGATGAACGGCCATATTATTTGACGCTCGATGGCGTCGATGTCTTGCTCATCATTATCGACAATAAAATCATGGCTTACCGCAACCGCTGTCCGCATCGCGGAATTCCGTTTACACAAACGTCGATTGAGCAAAAAGACGGCATGTATCTGATCGGAAAAGACGATGTGTTCCAATTTGATCTTTCAAGCGGGGAATGCGTCACGGTGCCACATATACAGCTTGAACCATTCCCAGTCCGCTTGCAGAAAAAACAAATTTGGATCCGGACGGAAAGCTGACAACGATGAAAAGGAGGATATCGTATGTGTTTGGCCATTCCAGGGAAGATTGTCGAATTGCTCGATGATGACTATCAATATGCGATGATTGATGTTTCCGGCGTGAAGCGGAAAGTGAATGTCAGTTTGCTGAAGAACGAAGGTTTAAAAGAGAACGACTGGGTATTGATCCATGTCGGCTTTGCGATGAACAAAATCAGCGAAAAGGAAGCGACCGAACAGTTGGAGCTGCTCAAGGCGATCGGTGAACAGGAAGAAGCGATGGAAGAAGTGAAAGGATACCAGTTTGAGTGACTGTGCCACATGAAATTTGGAGGTGACGAAGTTGAAATTCATTGATGAATTCAGAAATCCGGAACTGATTCGAAAAACGTTGGAAGAACTTGAAAAAATCGTCGAGCCGGACGACCATTTCCGCATCATGGAAGTTTGCGGCGGCCATACGTACGCCATATTCCATTTCGGGTTGCATGAATTGGTGCCAAAAAACATCGAGTTCATCCATGGCCCGGGCTGCCCGGTTTGTGTGCTCCCTCCAGGGCGGGTGGACGAAGCGTTGTCTTTGGCGGAAAAACATGAGGACGTCATCTTCACCGCATTCGGCGATGTGATGCGCGTGCCGGGCAAAAACGGTTCGCCATTGACGTACAAGGCGATGGGCGTCGATGTACGGATGATTTATTCGCCGCTTGATGCGTTGGATATCGCCATCAAAAACCCAGACAAAAAAGTCCTTTTGTTTGCCATCGGTTTTGAAACGACCGCACCATCGACAGCTTTGACGGTGTTACGTGCGAAAGAATTGGACGTGGACAACTTTTTCGTCTATTCCAATCACGTCAAAATCATCCCTGTACTGGAATCGATTTTGGCTCAACCGGGCATGAAAGTCGACGGCTTCATCGGTCCTGGACATGCTTCGGTCGTCATCGGCGCTGAACCTTACAACATCGTTGCCGAAAAATATAAAAAACCTGTCGTCATTTCCGGTTTTGAACCGTTGGATTTGTTGCAGTCCATCTTAATGTTGATCAAGCAGCTGAAAAATGGCGAAACGAAAGTCGAAAACCAATATAAACGTGCAGTCGCGGATGAAGGAAATGTCAGAGCGTTGCAGGTGATGGACCAAGTGTTTGAAGACCGTACGATATTTGAATGGCGCGGGTTGGGCGGCATCCATAATTCTGCGTTGAAACTGCGCCCGGAATTTGCCAAATGGGATGCGGAAGTCCACTTCAACATCGAAAAAATCAATATCGAAGAGAACAAAGAAGCCCGTTGCGGCGATGTGTTGAAAGGGATCATCAAACCGAATCAATGCAAATTGTTCGGCAAAGTTTGCACGCCTGAAAACCCGGTCGGTGCACTCATGGTTTCATCCGAAGGGGCATGCGCAACATATTACAACCATATGTTTTCCACGATGAGTCAATGATCGTTGGACGATGAACGCAAGAAAACTTGATGCAAAGGGGATGCGATCATGCTGAAAGAAAAAGTCACGTTCACCGATGCGAAAATCCAATTGCAGCACGGCGCCGGCGGAAAAGCGAGTCGCAAGTTGATCGACGGATTGCTCGCGCCGTATTTCAATTTGGAGACGTTAAACGATTCGGCTTACATCGAAACGGGGACGAATAAACTGGCATTTACCGCCGACAGTTTTGTCGTAAATCCGTTACGCTTCCCAGGAGGTTCGATCGGGGAACTGGCCGTAAATGGAACCGTGAACGACATCGCCATGGGTGGTGCAAAACCTTTGGCGATCGTTTCAACGCTCATCATTGAAGCCGGTTTGGAAACGGAGATTTTGGAAGCGGAAATTAAAGCGATGCAAGAAGCGGCTGAAAAAGCGAACGTTGCGATCGTCGGCGGCGATACGAAAGTGGTCGAGTACCAGAAAGCCGACAAATTGTTCATCGCGACAGCCGGAGTCGGACTCGTCGACCCGCGGGTGAATTTATCCGCGGACCGTGTGAAACCGGGAGATAAAATCATCCTTTCCGGTCCGATAGGCGATCACGGCATCACCATCCTTTTTGCCCGCGGCGAACTCGATTTGGAAGCAAACATCCAATCGGACACCCGATCCGTTTGGCCGTTCGTATCACGTCTCATCGAACTAGCGGCGCCCGGGCTCAAATGGATGCGCGATCCGACGCGTGGCGGCGTCGCAACCGCGCTGAATGAATTGGCGAAAGATATAAAAGCATCCATCGTCTTGCAAGAAGATGCGATCAAAGTGCGTCCGGAAGTGCGTGGGGCTTGTGAAATTCTAGGTTTGGATCCGTTGCATATCGCCAATGAAGGGCAATTCATCGCCGTTGTGGCGGAGGAATATGCCGATAAAGCGTTGAACGCCATTCGGCAAGTTCCGGGCGGAGAAGATGCGGCGGTGATTGGAGTCGTCGAAGCGAGCGAACGACATATCGTCCTTGCGCGCTCGAGTTTTGGCGGAACCAGGGCGGTCGATATGTTGGTCGGAGATCCGCTTCCGAGAATTTGTTAAAACACCTTTTAATGCGGATACCATCTTCAGATATGTATGACGGTCAAATCAACTTGTATTTTAAATCAAATTTATTCCATAGATGGGAAGAGGCGCAGAAGTTTATGAATAACAAGGAAATGCTTGAACCGTTCATCAACGAATCCGTGTTTTCCGATGAAGCCATTTGCGAAGACTGTCTTTTGGAGTTGTTCGACCGCAATAATCGACGGTACTTATACCCTTATACGAGTTGTCCTTCGTGCGGACCAAAATATACGATGTTGGAAACATTGCCATTTAAACGGCAACATACGGCGATGAAACATTGGGAAATGTGCGCTGCCTGCCGCAAAGAATATGAAGATCCGAACGATCGCCGTTATCAATCGGAATTGAATAGTTGTCCAAACTGTGGCCCGGACTATCGTTTATATCATTTAGGAAATGTATATGACGGTGAAATGATGTTTCAAATAGCGGTCGGTTTGCTCCATTCGGGAGAGATGATCGCCGTCAAAAGCAATGGCGGCTACCATTTGGTATGCGACGCGACAAACATTGATGCGATCAAACGGTTGAGGAAGAAAATCCATCGTGAACGAAAACCTTTTGCCATGATGGCAAAAGACATGGAAGCGGTTGAAAGTGTCGCACATGTTTCAGACAAGGAGCGCAAATTGCTGACGTCCCAACGACGGCCGATCGTTTTGTTGGCATCAAAAGGCGTTCTTCCGGACGTCATAGCGCCGAACAATAAAGACTTGGGCATCATGTTGCCGTATACGGCTTTGCACCATATTTTGTTTCATTTTGGCGCTCCCGAGTATCTCATTATGACAAGTGCGAACTATCCGGGTGAGCCGACGATCCATCAAGATGAAGACATTTTTCGATTCGCTGAAGCGATCGACTGTGCTTGTCTGGTGGGTGAACGGCCAATTGAACGGAGTGTGGATGATTCGGTCGTCAAACAAACGAAACGAGGGATGCTCCCGATCCGCAGATCACGTGGATTTCAAACGGTTTTTCCGATCGCATTGGCGACAAAACGGCCGATTTTGGCGGTCGGAGCCGATTTGAAAAATACGATTACGCTCATCAAAGACGATAAAGTTATCATGAGCCACCATTTGGGGGATATGACGAAATACGCCGCACAATTGAAGTTCGAAAAGACGCTCGAATCCTATTTGCGAATGTTCAACATTTCCTTAAAAGACACGGTCATCGCCCACGATTTGCACCCAAGTTATTTTACGACACAATATGCCGAAGAGATGAACGGATATAAACATGTCGCCATTCAACACCACGAAGCGCATTTGGCATCCGTGTTGGCCATGAAAGGCGAATTTGAACGCCCAGTGATCGGGATCATTTTTGATGGAACCGGATATGGCACAGATGGTGAAATTTGGGGCGGTGAAATGTTTGTCGGCAGCCTGAGCCGAGGCTTTGAGCGGGTCGGCCACTTGCGGAAAGCGGTGCTCGTCGGCGGTGATGCAGCGGCGACAATGCCGGTGCAAGCCCTCGCCGGTTTTGTCGACGATAAGGATGATATAAAAATGCTCGAGGAAAAGTTGCGTTTGCCGCCGCATTTTACGAACGCGCGGAAAATTAAAGCGAAAAACATCCACTGCTTTCCGACGACTTCCGTCGGCAGACTGTTCGATGCCGCCGCCGCCATCTTAGGTTTCCACCATGACATTTCTTTTGAAGGGGAAGCGGCCATTTGGTTGGAACATATCGCGACAAAAGGCGAATGGGAAGAAGTTTATCGTTTTCCATGGACGGGAAAAGAACTCGACTATCGTCCGTTGTTGCACGATATGATTCTAGCGAAAGTAAAGGGGAACTCGCCGTCATCGATCGCACGGGCATTCCATCGCGGCCTCGCCCAAGGCGTGTCGAACGCGATCCGCTCGTTAAGCCGACAATACGAAATCGATCGCGTCGTTTTATCGGGAGGTGTCTTTCAAAACAGTTTATTACTTGCCGACCTTTCCGAAATGATGGAAGCTGCGGGCATCGAAATGTTATTTGACAGCCAAACGCCGGTGAATGATAATGGCATCAGTTTGGGGCAAGCGGCAATTGCGGCGATGAAATGTTTGAAAGATTGACGGGAGGAGCTATCGATGACGATTCTTAATCGAACCTTCATTTTCCATATGTTGTTCATGATCACCATTTTGGCAGCCTGCTCAGTTTCGAGCTCGCATGTGGACGAGGGGCAAGTCGATTCAAATGAGAAAAATCATTTAGTATTGGCAATCGGTTCCGAACCGGATGACGGTTTCGACCCGACGACGGGTTGGGGCCGTTATGGTTCGCCGTTATTTCAAAGCACATTGTTGACGTTAAACCGTGATTTCGAAGTCGAATATGATTTGGCGACGGATTATGCGGTGAGCGATGATGGTCTGGAATGGACGGTGAAAATCCGTGATGATGCCAAATTTTCCGATGGGGAACCGGTTACGGCCGACGATGTCGTTTTCACTTTTGAAACGGCCAAACATGCCGCATCCGTCGTCGATTTGCAACATGTAACGTCAATTGAAAAAACAAACGATTATGAAGTGAAATTCACTCTTGAAAAACCGCAATCAACGTTCATTTACATGCTTGCTATGCTCGGGATCGTTCCGGAACACGCTTATTCGGAAAACTACAACCAGGAGCCGATCGGTTCCGGACCGTATCAACTCGTCCAATGGGACAAAGGCCAGCAACTGATCGTCGAACAAAATCCGTATTATTACGGTAAAAAATCACCTTTTGAACGGTTGACTTTCCTTTTTTTGGATGAAGATGCCGCGTTTTTGGCGGCGAAAGCCGGGGAAGTCGATATCGCCGCTGTACCGGCAAACTTGGCGAAAGAAGACATACCCGGAATGAAGTTGGTCCGATTGGAAAGTGTCGACAACCGGGGGATCATGTTTCCGTATGTCGAACCAACCGTCGATCCGGAAACGGGTAAGGAAATCGGCCACGAAGTGACGTCCGATGTTGCCATTCGAAAGGCGATCAATCTAGCTGTCGACCGGGAGCAATTGGTCGAAGACGTGCTAGAAGGTTTCGGCACGCCAGCTTATTCCATCGCGGACAAATTGCCGTGGTGGAACGAAGAGACGGCATTTGAAGACGGAAAGAGAGAAGAAGCGGAAAACATGTTGTATAAAGCAGGATGGGAAAGAAACGAAAACGACATCTTTGAAAAAGACGGTATCGAGGCTCGCTTCACGTTGGTTTACCCTGCAAACGACCAAACGCGGCAATCGTTGGCGGTTGCTTTTGCGCAAATGATGAAAGATTTTGGCATACTAGTGGAGACCGAAGGGAAAAGTTGGACGGAAATTGCGGAAGTCATGCATTCGACCCCGGTATTGTTCGGCTGGGGAAGCCACGACCCGATTGAAATCTATTACGTCTATCACAGCAGACATCAAGGCGTCGATTTTTTCAATCCGAATTATTACAAAAATGAAAAGGTCGATAAGTATATTGAACTAGCCCTCAACGCTTCAAGCGAGGAAGAGGCGAATGAATATTGGAAAAAGGCGCAATGGGACGGTGCGACCGGTTTTTCGACACTAGGCGATGCCCCATGGGCATGGTTGGTCAATCTCGAACATTTGTATTTCGTCAATGAAAATTTGGATATCGGGGAACAAAAAATCCAACCGCACGGGCATGGTTGGCCGATTACGGAATTTATCGCGGACTGGAAGTGGGAAGAGTAATTACAATGGAAAGAAGGTAGGCAACATTGCAAATTTCGCAGTTAATTAAAACAATCATGCTTCGTATGATCAAATTCTTTTCCATCTTAATCATGGTCATCGTCCTCTCGTTTACATTGGTCAGTTTTTCTCCGGTCGATCCCATCCAGTCATATTTGGGTGCGGAAATGATGGTCGTCAGTGAAACGCAAAAAGAGCAAATTGCGGAATATTACGGTTTGCACGAGCCGAAGTTGAAACAATTTTTCAAATGGTTCAGCACATTCGTCCAAGGGGATTTTGGTGTGTCGCTCCTTTATCGGCAAGATGTTTTAACGGTCATCAAAGAACGATTTTCCCCTTCATTTTGGTTGATGAGCTTTTCTTGGACGTTATCCGGCGTTGTCGGATATGTTTTAGGTGCCATCGCCGGGATGAATGAAGGCAAGATGGTTGACCGGGTGATTAAAACGTACAGTTTCATCCTCGCTTCCACCCCGGCGTTTTGGATCGGCATTTTGTTTTTGATTATTTTTTCCGTTTGGCTCGGACTGTTTCCGATCGGACTCGGCGCGCCTGTTGGCATGTTGAAAGCGGATGTAACATGGTTCGATCGGCTCAAACATATCGTGCTTCCGGCGCTTACGCTCAGCGTCGTCGGAGGAGCGAACATCATTTTACATACACGGCAAAAGATGATTGAAACGTTAAACAGCGAATTTATTCGTTTTGCGCGTGCAAAAGGGGAATACGGGTTTACGCTGTTTTGGCGGCACGGTTTTAGAAACACATTGCTTCCGGCGGTATCCGTCCATTTTGCAACATTTGGCGAACTGTTCGGCGGGGCAGTTTTGGTCGAACAAGTTTTTAGTTATCCAGGTTTGGGCCAAGCGCTCGTCCAAGCAGGTTTGCACAACGATGTCCCATTGCTGTTGGGAATCGTCGTTTTCAGCACTGCATTCGTCTTTATCGGCAATTTAATGGCGGACATATTATATACGGTCATCGATCGGCGCATAAAGCCTGGTGAGACGGTATGATGAAAGAAAAACGCATAGTCGAAAAAGTGAAACAATCAAAGACGCAACCGAAATCAAATCGATCGATCGTTGTCTTAAAATTGGTTGGCTTATTATCCGTATTTTTGGCCATCATCATTTCCGGTTTTGTCATCGGCACCGATCACATTGAAGCAAATATGAGCGCAAAAAATTTAAGCCCCTCCTTGATGCATCCGTTCGGAACGGACTGGCTCGGGCGGGACATGTTCATGCGGACGTTGAAAGGATTGAATGTAAGTTTTCAAGTCGGATTGTTGGCGGCTGCAGCAAGTGCCGTCATCGCATTTCTTTTGGCCGTTTTCGCTTCTTTGAACAAATGGTTTGATCATCTCGTTACGATGATGATCGATTTGTTTTTAAGCGTACCGCATTTAGTCACCTTAATGTTGATTTCGTTCGTTTTAGGTGGTGGCTTAAAAGGGGTCGTCATCGGCATCGCCTTGACGCACTGGCCGACGTTGACGCGCGTCATCCGGGCCGAAATCATGCAATTGAAGACGGCGGAATATGTCCATATTTCCAGAAAATTGGGCAAGAAACGAAGCTGGATCGTCAAACGGCATTATCTTCCACACGTTTTGCCACAACTGTTTGTCGGTTTCATCTTGCTGTTTCCCCATGCGATTTTGCATGAATCGGCGATTACGTTTTTAGGTTTCGGCTTATCGCCGGAACAACCGGCCATCGGTATTATTTTGGCGGAGTCGATGAAATATTTGACGGCCGGAAAATGGTGGCTCGCTTTTTTCCCGGGCTTGTCCCTCATCTTCCTGGTTGCGCTGTTCGATGCTGTCGGAAACAATTTGCGAAAATTTTTCAATCCGAACTAAAGAGAGGATTTGTGCAATGAACATATTGCCTGATGCAAATTTTTTTCAAAAAACAATGCCACAAACGGAAAAAAATGAATATCTGCTCGAAGTGGAGCATTTGTCGATGACGATTGAACGCTACGAAAAAGGGTTGAATCCAATTCGCCAAGCCGTCATCCGTGATTTCCACCTGACCATCCGCAAAGGGGAAATCATCGCCATCGTCGGTGCAAGCGGATCGGGGAAAAGTTTGCTCGCTGACGCCATTTTGGGGATTCAACCGAAAAATGCCGTCGTCGAAGGCGTCTTGAAATATAACAATGAACCGCTCTCGGATAAGAAGAAAAAAGAGCTGCGCGGCAAGGAAATCATGCTCATCCCGCAATTGACGAATGCGCTTGACCCTTTGATGAAAGTCGAGAAACAAGTTAAATCGTTTTTGAAAATAAAGAATAAACGGAAGCTTGAAGAGATATTTTTTCAAGTCGGCTTGGACAAAAAGGCAATGAAACAACTGCCAGCCAACTTGTCGGGCGGCATGGTGCGTCGTGTATTTGCCGCCATGGCATTGGCAAGTGATGCAAAATTGATCATTGCGGATGAGCCGACGAACGGATTGGATGAAGAAGCGGCAAACGACATGTTGCGTTTGTTGAAAATGTTGGCGGAACAAGAAAAAGGGATCATCTTCATCACGCACGATATCGAAGCCGCGTTAAAAATCGCCGACAAAATTGCCGTCTTTTATGCCGGGGAAACGGTGGAAATCGTCGCACGCAAACACTTTATAAGGGGAGGCGCACACTTGAGGCATCCATACACGAAAGCCTTGTGGTACGCCTTGCCGCAAAATGGTTTTCAACCGTTTTACCCTTTTCAACCGTCAACGACGGAAAACTCGAGGGGATGCCAGTTTGTCGAACATTGTCCAAAGGCCAAAACGGTATGCAAAGAAAGGCATCCGGATTTAAAAACAATTCATGGGGGCGACAAGGTCAGGTGTTTTTATGCTTGAAGTTATCGATTTGAGTTTTAAATACGATAAATCCGATTGGCTGTTTAAACATGTGAATATTACGATTCGACCTGGCGAAATTGTAGGGATGTACGGGAAAAGTGGAAGTGGGAAAACGACCATGTTGAAAGTGATCGCCGGTTACATGCCGCCAAGCGAAGGTGCAGTCATCGTTGACGGCAAAAATGTGATTGAAATCGTAAACAAATGTGCTGTTCATCCGGTGCAGCTCATTTGGCAACATCCCGAAAAAGCGATCAATCCGAAATGGAAAATGAATGACGTATTAAACGAAGTGGAAGGGCTTGATCATGACATTTTGGACATGATGGGCATTCAAACCGAATGGTTTAACCGCCAATCTCACGAATTGTCCGGCGGAGAATTGCAACGTTTTTGTATTGCCCGGGCGTTTAGTCCTGAAACGAGGTACATTTTGGCGGATGAAATGACGAGTATGTTCGATGCGATCACCCAAGCGCAAATATGGCACCA
>JAAYTF010000166.1 GCA_012518125.1 Bacilli bacterium
CGAAACCTTTTTTATGCATTTCGATTTTTCCACGCACGAGGTTCATCTTCTCCGGCAAACCGTAACGATTTTTACGTGTACGGACAAGTTCGCCGGAATTTTCCAATTCATTCAACGCTTTGACGAGAACTTTGAATTGTTCAGCCGTTTCAATTTCAAAAATCTCTTCCAATTCATGAACGGTCAATGGACGAGAGCCGCTTTCTTTGAAATATTGTAAAATTTTTTCTTCCATTCGTACGTTCACCTTCTTTTACACTTTATTGTTGCCACTTTTTTGCAACATAATCTTTCCAACTTAAAATTGGCTTTCCCAATCGAGCGATTCCAAAAATTCATAAATGTCTTCGTGCAGTTGATCTTTTTCCACATCGGTCGTAATGACGTGCGTGGAATGTTCATACCACTTGATTTTTTTGTGGTCGGTCGCGACATGCTCATAAATATAGTTCGCACTTTCGGTGTTGATGATTTGATCTTTTCTAGCTTGGACGACGAATGTCGGCGCATAAATCATGTCGACGATGCCGCTTACTTCCTTGATGAAACGGCCGATTTTTTCAAAAAGCGGGCGGGAATTTTTCATGAGCTCCTCGACTTCTTTTTCGATTTGCTCGGCACTTTTTTGTTCCAATTGTTTATATTGCGTCGCAAACATTTTGAAGGCATGCGTCAATTGCTTTTCGTTGTCAAAAAACATCGGCGTGCACATCGGAATGACGGCTTTAACTTTACGGCAATTTGCCAGTTTCAGACTTAATGCGCCGCCGAGCGAAAGACCGGCGACCGCGATTTGTTCATAACCCAAATCGACCAAATGTTCGTACGCTTTTAAGACATCTTCCCACCAATCGTCCGGCGTCGTCTCCAGAAGAGCTTCCGGCGTCTTTCCGTGACCGCGGTAAATCGGAGCATGGCTCGTATAACCTTTTTTCTGCAAAAAGCGCCCCAACATCCGCACGTCCGCCGAATGCCCGGTAAACCCATGCAACAACAGCACCGCACGCGGCCCTGCTTCTAACGTGAATGGTTCTGGTGGTTTGATTCGCAAGTGAAATCCTCTCCTTTTAACACTGAACAATTGCGCGAAAATCGCCTTTAAATTGAAAAAACCCTTATCACATTGACTGTAATAAGGGGATGCATGTTTCCAATTAAACGATATATGCACTGATAAAAGCCAAAATGAAGAAAATGACTGCCGTCACAATGGTTCCGCGGTGCAAAAACAAATCCATGCCGCGAGCTTTACGCTTGCCGAAAAGTTGTTCCGCACCACCTGAAATGGCACCGGACAATCCAGCGCTCGTGCCGGACTGCAAAACGATCAATGCGATCATGACAATCGTATCTATGATGAGCAATGTATTGATTAACGTAACCATGGCCGAACATCCTTTCGCAAACTTTGAACCGATCGATTTCCATCATATGTGATCATAACCTTCATTAACTTTACCATATTGTAGTAAGCAATATCAAGTATTAGGATGATGATTGCCTGCAAAATTTTTGTCGGCATCATGTATAGTTTATCCCGGTTGGCGACAGTTTATCATGAAAAGAAAAACGTTTATGCAAGTATTCCTTGCATAAACGTTTTTTCCGTTATACCGCTTCTTCCACGAGTTCGACGTTGTCAACTTTTAACGTACGATACTTCCAGAAGAATGCGGCCAGCGCCAACACTGCAAACACAAGGAGGAAAATGAGTAGCACCGTGACACTTTGCCAGATGGCGGAGCTGTTTCCTAGCGTAATGATGTTCCGGTAACCGTTAATCGAATAGGTGAATGGCAAAAACACGCTCAAGTTACGCAAACCTTCCGGCAGCATGTGCACGGGAAGCGCAGAGCCTGTTGTCGAAAGCTGCAAGACAACAAACGCTAGAGCGGCAAATCTACCGATATTTCCGGCCAACACGACCAAGAACAAGATGATCATCATAAATGTCAAGCTGACAAAGATTGTGAAGAGTATGAAACCGATTGCACTTTGAACTTCCATACGGAGCACGATGAGCGAATACAGTGAGACGATCAATGCTTGGGCGATCGCTAATACAGAAATTTTTGCGACTTTGCCGCCGAACCACACGAGCGGCGATGACGGCATCGTTGCTGGGCGAGTGAATGGAACGGCCACCGACATGACCAACAGTCCGACGTACAATGCCAAAGTTAAAATATACGGAGCGTTAGCGTCACGATAGAACGGATAACTGTTGATGACTTCGCCGGATAATACGACTGGCTCTGCAAACATCGTGACATTTTCTTCGGAAGGGTCGAGTGCGCTTGTACGTTCTGCACCGCCTTCAAGCCCTGTTTTCAGCTCGTCGCTTCCTTTGACGAGTTGACCCAACCCGTCATCGACTTGTGATACGCCATCCGTCAACGTGTTCCAGCCTTCTTTAACTGCCTGGTTGCCGTCCGCGATCTGTGAAGCGCCATCATTTAGTTGTGCGGCTCCCGCGGACAACTCTTGCCAACCGCTGGCAACGGTGCGATTGCCGTCGGCGATTTGGCCAGAACCGTCATGGAGCTTGCCTGCTCCGACCGTCAATTGATTCCAGCCGGTTTTGACCGTCTGGTTGCCGTCAGCGACTTGTTTTGCGCCTGCTTGAAGTTGCTGTGCACCGTTTTGCAATTCTTTCCATCCCGCATTTACTTGTGCGTTTCCTGCTGCGATTTGGGCGGCGCCTCCATCTAATTCTTCAGCTCCGGCAATTAATAAATCCCAACTGCCATTTAATTGATTGGTTCCTGCTTCAAGTTGCGTTGCTCCTTCGATTAATTTTTCCGTTCCGCCAACGACTCGTTGTTGTCCTTCTTGAAGTAGCGGCAATGTTTTACTTAATTTATTTAATCCGGCACCAAATTCAGATTCTGATGATAGATTGATTCGTAAATTTTCCGCCCCGGCAATGAGCGGGTCTAACGCACTTCCTGGATCATCATCAATTTGCGAAAGGATTTCGCCCAACGAATCTTTAATGGTACTTAATGGCAAGTCACCATTATTATTTGCCGTGTCGTAAAGCAACTGCAAACCTTGTTTTAATTCTCCCATTTTTTGATTCGTTTGTTGTTTTGCTTGCTTTAAACCATTTTCAAGATTGGCACTTCCCTGTTGCAGCGCCTCTAAACCTTTATTCAACTCTCCAGCGCCTAATGATGCCTGGCCCAATCCATCTAAAACTTGTTTGGCTCCTACATTCAATTCATCCAATCCGTTCTTAAGGTCGGTAGACCCTTTCGCTAATTTATCCACACCTTCTTTTCCGGTTGCAAGTTGCGTTTTTAATGTGGTTGTTCCTTCATGCAACTCACTTGCGCCATCAGCCAATTTGCCAATATCAGATGCTTTTCCATTTAAACTGGAATATAGTTGTCTCGTCCCCTCATGCAATTGGTTCGCTCCATCC
>JAAYTF010000167.1 GCA_012518125.1 Bacilli bacterium
TCATCAAAAGGAGGAATGCACAACTTGCCGGAAAAAGCAATGTTGATTTTGATGAAAGTGAGCACGGGGGACAGTTGAATCGTCCGCAATTGGCAAGAAGTGTCCGCATGGACGGCGGACACCGCCTTTTCTGTGTTGCTTAGAGATTTAATCAACGTGTACCATTTGGGGATCAAATACGATATCCCGCTGCCATTCAATGCTTTGTCGTCGACCCACCTGTTCCGTTCGATGGGAAAAGAGAAGCCGAACGAGTGAGTCGAACGTAAAAAGCCCTTGGCAGGTCAAGCCAAGGGTTTTTTTGATAAAGACGTTTTCCTCTCAATCATTTTGTGAGGATGGATGGCCATTAATAGGTGCCGAATTCCTGAGCGAAACATTATTTTACAGGAAATAATGCGCTCCCGGTTGTTAATTTATACGGATCTTTTGTCCGGGGTAAATGAGATGCGGATTGTCGATATGGTTCAATTCGACCAATCGTTTAACGCTCGTGTCGTGTTTTTTCGCAATATGACTGAGCGTATCCCCTTTTTTGACAATATAATATTTCGATTTGTGAGTTTTTGCCGGAAGGCGCAGTTTGTCACCCGGATAAATGATATGCGGATTTTTGATTCGGTTCCATTTCACGATGTCAGCTACTGTCGTGCCATGGCGTTTGGCGATGTGCCACAATGTGTCGCCACGCTTTACGGTGTATGTTTTAAAAGTTAAATCGGTATGATTGGCGGTCAGTTTTGCCGCATCTTTTCGCGCAGTGAAATACGCCAACGGTTTGTCGCTGACGATCCGGTTCAAGTCGAGGAAACCGTCATAGCCTTTCAGTCTTCCGCGGTCGGTGTATTGATGGATGTCGCATGGGAAGGAAGGTTTGCTCGTCGCCGTTCCGTTGTTTTTCCCGTAATGGGGAAGCCAGATGGCGTCAAAGTCGTTTACGTCGATATTAAACTGGCGATAAAAATGATGCGCGATGTAAACGCCGATTTTTTCGACTCCTAAAGCACGAAGCGTATCGGCATATGCTTTGATTCCGGCACGCATATCATTCATCGAGCGCTCTTCGACGTCAAGGAACCAAAATGTTGGTTGGAACGGTTTGGTCCGCTCATAAAAAAGTTCCGCTTCTTTTTTCATGTCGGCAATCGTTTTTCCTCTGACGAAGGCGTACGCCGCTGTAGGTATCCCCCTTTTTTGAAATTCCCGATGATGCGTTTTGTAATGACGGTCGATCACATTCGAGCCGTATTGCGTCCGGATGATGACGAATTTCACCTGGTTGGCCAGCATGTCGTAATCGATTTTGCTAGGTGGTTGATGATGTGAAACATCAATGATCATCCCGAAATCACTCCTTGATCAATTGGTTTCATGAGAAAGCCTCTCTATGATTAAGGAG
Source organism: Bacilli bacterium (assembly GCA_012518125.1). Lineage (GTDB taxonomy): Bacteria > Bacillota > Bacilli > Bacillales > Amphibacillaceae > Pseudogracilibacillus. The sequence continues at coordinate 1,400 of JAAYTF010000167.1, forward strand.
CGATTTTTTTGCTAGGGAAGGTGGGAAAAGATTTTAAGTTTCTTCAACTATTTGAATAAGTTGATGAGGATTTATATATCAGAAGGGAAAACTGAAAAGGTTCTGTGGTTATGATAACGTGCGGATAGTTGAAAAATTCGAGAAACGCGAGCATTGAAGTGAAAAAACATATGAAGTTACCAATCAATTCAAAGGAGATAACATTTCAATGGAACGGTAGAAAAAGTGATTGGAATCACTGAATTAATTTATCAGCTAGTAAAATATGGATTTGTTGTTAATCCGCTATTTTCATAGTAAGATGGAGGATAGCATTTACCATTTCGCATCAGTTATAGGGGGTTTATCATCTTGAAAATTGCGGTTGCCGGAACAGGCTACGTCGGTTTATCCAATGCGGTATTATTGGCGCAACATAACGAAGTCGTTGCACTTGATATCGTGGCAGAAAAGGTTGCCATGATCAACAATCGCAAATCGCCTATCGTTGATCCTGAGCTCAGTGAATTTTTGGCGAATAAAGCGTTGAATTTGAAAGCGACGACCGACCCGGAAGAAGCTTTCCGTGATGCGGCTTATGTCATCATTTCAACGCCGACGAATTACGATCCGGACAAAGACTATTTCGATACATCGAGCGTTGAGGCGGTCATTCAACAAGTGCTCAAAATCAATCCGGAAGCGACGATGGTCATCAAATCGACGATTCCGGTCGGCTATACGAAGGAAGTGTCGAAGAAATTCAATACGAA
>JAAYTF010000168.1 GCA_012518125.1 Bacilli bacterium
TTGCTTTTCTATTTTGGAAAAATACAGCTAAAAAGGTGACATCTACGCATCACCGTTTATGAATTGAACCAACGCGGCACGGCGTATATCCGCGTCGAAAACTTGACGGATGAACCATTCTACTTTGCGCCTAAGTATGTAACCATTTTTGACCATCCATTCACATATGAAGTGGATACACGTGTAAGTGATCCCGACTTCGCCAATGGGATCATGATTCCGCCCCATGACCGGTTGGAATATCGCGAGTTTTTTTTCATATCCGGTAAACGTCATCCCGCTTCGGATGTAATCGCGGGTCGTATCATTGGCGTTCGTTACAAAACCGAGTGGCCGATGGCCGACGAGTACGATATCATAGGCGCTTATGAAGAAGAGCGCCCTCTCGATTTCATCAGATATGATTTGGAAGAGTGAACCGTTAAGCCCCCGAAGCTGAAAAATGAATCATCAATCCAAAACGTGCGGCAACCATTTGTCCCGCACGTTTTTTTCTCCGGCACAAAAATTCTCTTGCCATGTGATGTTGCGAATCGTACCGTACGTGAAACGATCATGCTGTCGCAACCTCTCAAGGCTTAAACAAGAAAGAAGAAAAATGAAAATGCTTACATTTTTTGATAAATCGGTTATGATGTTAATGACAAAGAAAAAAAGGGGGACGAGCGTCATGGAGTATGATGTCATTGTCGTAGGTGCAGGGCTGGCAGGGCTTGTTGCAACGACGGAACTGGCACGCGCCGGCAAAAAAGTGTTGCTTCTCGACCAAGAAGGCGAGCAATCCATCGGTGGACAAGCGTTTTGGTCGTTCGGCGGGTTGTTTTTGGTCGATTCCCCGGAACAACGCGCCATGGGAATCAACGATTCATACGAATTGGCTTGGCAAGACTGGCTTGGCACAGCAGCATATGACCGGCCCGAAGAAGATGAATGGGGAAGAAAATGGGCGGAGCGCTACGTCCAATTCGCTTATGAAGAAAAACGGGCATGGTTGAGAGAAAAAGGGGTTACGTTTTTCCCGGTCGTCGGTTGGGCGGAACGGGGTGGCTATTTGGCAGAAGGGCATGGGAATTCGGTGCCGCGCTTTCACATCACGTGGGGGACGGGTCCAGGATTGATCAAACCTTTTGTCCATGAGCTGAACCAAGGGATTGCAAAAGGTTTCGTGATATTCAAGGGGCGCCACCAAGTCGACGGTTTGATAAAAACGGGTGATGCCGTCACGGGTGTTTACGGGTCCGTATTGGCGCCGACGAATGTGCGCAGGGGCGAAGACAGCAATCGGGATGTGATTGGCGAATTCAAATATGAAGCCGGCGTTGTCGTCGTGGCGAGCGGCGGAATCGGCGGCAACTTCGAGTTGATCCGCAAAAACTGGCCAGAGCGGCTCGGCAAACCGCCAAAATCGATGGTTTCCGGCGTTCCGAAACATGTCGACGGCAGGATGTGGGAAATCGCGGAAAAAGCGGGGGCGCATATCGTCAACCGCGACCGCATGTGGCATTACACGGAAGGGATCAAAAACTGGAATCCGATTTGGTCAAATCACGGCATCCGCATTTTGCCGGGACCTTCCTCGTTATGGCTCGATGCAGAAGGGAATCGGTTGCCGACGCCGAACTTCCCGGGATTCGATACGCTCGGCACGTTAAAAACGATCATGGATACCGGCTACGATTATTCATGGTTCGTCTTGACGAAATCTGTCATCGAAAAAGAATTCGCCTTATCCGGTTCAGAGCAAAACCCCGACTTGACGGAAAAAAGCATCCGGAAATTGATGCAGCGCCTCTTTCCAGGTGCACCTGAGCCGGTGGAAAACTTTTTGAAATACGGTGAAGATTTTGTCGTCGCCGAAACGATTGAAACGTTGGCGGTCAAAATGAACGAATTGGTCGGCGAAAAGAGGATCGACATTGAACATCTGCGCAGACAAGTGGAAGCGCGCGACCGGCAAATGATGAACAAATTCAACAAAGACTTGCAAGTGACTGCGATGCACGGTGCACGTCATTATTTGGGCGACAAACTCATCCGTACCGCTAAACCGCACCGATTTTTGGATCCAAAACATGGTCCGCTCATTGCGGTACGGTTGCATATTTTAAGCCGCAAAACACTCGGAGGACTGAAGACGAATTTGCACGCCCAAGTGTTGGACAAAGACAATCAACCAATTACCGGATTGTACGCGGCAGGGGAAGTTGCCGGATTTGGCGGTGGCGGGCTGCACGGTTACCGTTCGTTGGAAGGGACATTTTTAGGCGGCTGCTTGTTTACCGGGAAAATGGCTGCCAAAGGAATCATCGAGCATTTACGTTAATATGAAAACTGGTTGCATGTTTCGCCATTTAGGATGGATAAACGCCATTGTGATTTGAAATAAATGAACGTTTCCAACAACGAGCGTCCAATGAAACTGACACAAAAAACGAACCGTTCGATGGATGAAACCGAAAAACACCCATTTTAGCACGACGATAGAAAATAAACATTGGTGTACATCGTTAAACGATGTACACCATTTGTGTTTAACGCGGCTTTTAACAAATGATCCCTTTGCGGATGGCTTGCGCGACAGCCTCGGTGCGGTTTTTCGCATTCATTTTTTGCAGGATGGAAGTGATGTAGTCGCGCACCGTATACTCGCTGAGATGGAGGATGTTTGCCGCACTCGTCGTCGATTCGCCGTTGGCCATCAATTGCAGTACTTCCAGTTCACGGGGCGAGAGTTTGACGGATTGATCGGTTGCATGGATATGGTTCGTATATCGGCCGAGAATGTCACCCGCATACTGACCGAATTTGATCAAAGCGGTGTACGTGTTTTCGGAAATGGTGAATTCACGGTTTGCACCTTGGTCCAAAATGGCCGCACCGAGCAGTTCATTGTCGCTGCTTTTGAAAATCGGGGTGACGACAAGTGACTTCAATTGGAATTTTTTAATGTATTCCGCCGGGAAACTGAGGCTTGCGTCTTTGATATACAAAGGCTGCAAAAAGCGCATCCCGTTTCCGAATTGCCTCAATAGCTTAATCCCTTTTTCGATCATCGGCAAATTGCGGATATCTTCCGTGATTGCCCGGATTTCTTTGCTGTCAAAACGCGTACCGGCAACCCCGATTCCGATGTCGTCCGACGTATAGGAAAAAATCGCGCACCGTTCAAACGGCAAATAATTGATAAAGCCTTCCGTTATCAGCTTCAACGTTTCATCGAACGTTTTGGCGCGGATCAATGAATCTTGGAACAAGATGACGGCGTCTTTCCATTGTTGCTGTTGTTTCACCGCTTCCAGCGACGTTTTCCCCGTCTTTAACATTTGCAATGAGTAGTTCAAATATTGAATCAAGTCGGTCACGTTTTCTTGTTGCGTGCAAAACAGCAAAACGAACTGTTCGTGTGGAATGGAAAATACATTCAAACGGTCTCCGTCTGACTCATCTTTTAAAATGTTTTCTGTCAGTGAATAAATCGTTTCACCGCGATACGTTTGGTAAACATTTCGAGATGGGGCGTCCTTTGCAAACCACTCTTCGACGGTGAACTCGCCCTCCCGTTCGACGACGAGCGCGATCCAACGGAAGGAGAAATGTTTCGAGTGGATCAATTGATGCAGAAACGATTCCATCGTAAACGGATTGTTTACGGAATCGGAAAGAACGTATTCATTCAATCTGGTGAATACGTATTGGATCGCTTGCGTATCTTTCCCCGTTTTTTCTTCTCGTAGCGCACGATGCACCGTATTTTCCAACGTCGTCAGCACAAAAGGATTCGAAGGATTTGAACCGATGCACTGTTGCCAATCGTACTTGATTTTTACAAGCAGCATTTCTTCATTGAACATGAAATCGGAATGAAACATATGGTTCGACAAAATGTCAATCGCTTTTTCCATCGTGTCTGCAACCTTTTTTCCGCTTGAACGTAAGTACGTTTGCATTTGCAGCCAACTGTACTCAATTTTCTCCCGGTTTTCCAACATGACATGAATGCCGTGTACAAACAAGCGATCCATTTGTGCATCCAACGTTAAATTCATTTGTCACAACCTCCTCCAAGGCGGTGAAAGCGCATCCAATTATCGATGGAAATAGGGATTCTCTTTTAAATTTTTTTTACGATACGTAAAATGTCGTATGAACCATGCATCGTCGCCGCGTACTGAATGGGTATTCATTCATTGTGGTTGCAATTATATTATCAAAAATATTCCAAATTGACAATTCATTTTGCTAAAAAGCGGCTGTTCAAGTATAAAATGACGATATTTGCAATATTCATAATAAAAATACGACAAATTAAGGAATTGGTTTTAAACACAGCTCGTCATATGATGTAAAGTAAACATTTAAACAGCATCAAATGTATGCGTTTACATCTATGAGTGGAGGGATGCTTGAAAAGAGAATAAGGTTTGGTCTTTGCTTGTGCAAAGAACTATTGGCTAAAGGGGGAATTTGTTTGAAGCAAAACGGATTTATCGCCAATGAGTTCAAACAAATGTTTAAAAAACGATCCGTGATGATATCCGCAATCATCGCCCTGCTTGTCCCACTCGTTTATGCCGCAATCATCCTGTCGGCAAAATGGGGACCGTATGACAATATCGACAATCTGCCAGTGGCGGTTGTAAACAATGACAAAGGCGCGGTGTCAGACGGAAAACGGATCAACATCGGCGAAGAGCTCGTAAAAAGTTTGGAAGAAAACCGATCGTTAGGTTGGGACTTCGTCACACTCGAAGAAGCCGAAAAAGGGATGAAAGATTTAAAATATTACATGATGATTGAAGTGCCGGAAGACTTCTCGGAAAAAGCGCTGACCGTCATGGACGACAACCCTGAACAGCCGGAGTTGAATTTCGTCCAGAACGAAGGGTTGCACTTCATGGCCGCGCAAGTGACGAAAAACGCGATGGAATTGATCAAAAA
>JAAYTF010000002.1 GCA_012518125.1 Bacilli bacterium
TTAAAATATCTATCCACTTTTCCGTGAAGTGGGGGTATAATAGTTCTCGTATTGTTTTAATCATCTAATAAAAAGGAGGTACAGCGATGAGCAATGAAACCATCATTCAGTTCCGTAACGTGACGAAACGTTACGATGAGACGTTGGTACTGGACAACGTCAATTTCGAAATTAAAAAAGGGAAGTTTTACACGTTGCTAGGCCCGTCAGGTTGTGGGAAAACGACGATATTACGATTGATTGCCGGGTTTACGCAACCAACGGAAGGCGAAATTTTATTTCATGGAAAGAAAATAAATCATGTGCCTGCCAACAGACGACCCGTTAATACGGTGTTTCAAGATTATGCGCTATTCCCTCATTTGAACGTCTATGAAAATATCGCGTTCGGTTTGCGCATTAAAAAGTTGAAAAAACAAGATATAGAGAAAAAAGTAAAGGAAGCTCTCAACCTTGTAAAGTTAGAAGGTTTTGAAAATAGAGAAATCGAAGAAATGTCGGGTGGACAAAAACAGCGTGTGGCGATTGCAAGAGCGATCGTCAACGAGCCGGAAGTCATCTTGCTCGATGAACCTTTATCGGCGCTCGATTTGCAGTTGCGGACACAAATGCAGTACGAACTGCGTGAATTGCAGCAACGCCTTGGCATAACGTTCATCTTTGTCACTCACGATCAAGAAGAAGCGCTCGCAATGTCGGATGAAATTTTCGTCTTGAACGAAGGCAAAATCCAACAGCGTGGGACGCCGACGGACATTTACGATGAACCGATCAACCGCTTCGTTGCGGAATTCATCGGTGAATCAAACATCATCGAAGGTCGGATGATCCGTGACTTCCTCGTCGAATTTGCCGGCAAGCAATTTGAATGCGTCGACGGCGGTATGGACGAAAATGAACCAGTGGAGGTCGTCATCCGCCCTGAAGATTTGGAAGTGACCCCTTATGGAGAAGGGAAGCTGAACGTTGAAGTCCGTTCGCAATTGTTCAGAGGCGTGCACTATGAATTAATTTGCCGTGATGAACAAGGGACGGATTGGCTCGTCCATACGACGAAAAAGATCCATGTCGGCGAAAAAATCAGCTTAGATTTCGGACCAGAAGACATCCACGTCATGCGTTTCGGTGAATCGGAAGAAGACTTCGATCGCCGCATCGAACGGTATACGGAAGGTGATCGAGTTGAATCATAAATTCATCCGCAACTTGTATGCCGTTCCTTATGTCATCTGGATTTTGCTGTTTGTCATTGCGCCGATCATTCTCGTGTTGTATTATTCGTTTTTCGACATACACGGCAATTTCTCACTCGTCAATTACGAGCGTTTCTTTACGCCTGTTTATTTAAAATTGACGTTGGATTCGTTTTGGTATGCGTTTTTGATCACGTTTTTCTCGTTGATTGTCGCATACCCGACTGCATACTTGTTGACGAAAACGCGGCATAAACAATTATGGTTATTGTTGATCATCGTACCTTCTTGGATCAATTTGTTGTTAAAAGCTTATGCGTTCATGGGGATCTTCGGAACGTACGGTGCTGCAAACAATTTCTTGGAATTCATTGGCATCGGGGCAAAACAAATACTATTTACCGATTTCAGCTTTGTGTTCGTTTCGGTGTACATTTTCATACCGTTTATGATTTTGCCTATTTTTAATGCACTCAACAACATCAATCCGGCACTCATTGAAGCTGCCAACGACTTGGGCGCATCGAAATTCATGACGTTCAGACGGGTCATTTTCCCGCTCACGCTCGATGGCGTCAAAACTGGATGCCAAGTCGTGTTCATCCCATCGTTGTCGCTGTTCATGTTGACGAGATTGATCGCCGGAAACCGCGTCATTACGCTCGGCACCGCCATTGAGCAGCATTTCCTCGTCACGCAAGACTGGGGAATGGGGGCGACGATTTCCGTATTCTTGTTCTTGATCATGTTCATCATTGTCCGATTTACTGGCATTGGAAAGAGAGGTGCGTAAATTGAAAGAAAAAACTTCACCGATTGCGAAATTGTATTTGTTTGCCGTGATCTTGATCCTTTATGCACCGATCTTTTACCTCATTTATTATTCGTTCAACAGCGGCGGGACGATGAGCGGCTTTGAATCGTTTACGTTCGACTATTACATCGAAGTGTTTGAAGACGTCCGCTTAATCACCATCGTCTTGAACACGATCGTGATTGCCCTTCTTTCTGCATTGTTTGCAACGATCATCGGCACGTTGGGTGCGCTTGCCATCCACTTGATGAAAAAGCGCCAAAACACGATCCTTGGATTGAATAACGTGCTGATCGTCAGCCCGGACGTCATCATCGGCGCTTCGTTCTTGATTTTATTTACGATTGCGGGAATCGGTCTTGGATTTACTTCCGTGTTATTATCGCATATCGCGTTCAGCATCCCAATCGTCGTTTTGATGGTCCTTCCGAAACTGGCGGAAATGAACCCGTCACTGATCGATGCAGCGCGCGATTTGGGAGCGAGCCGTTTCGATGTATTTACGAAAGTGATCATCCCTTACATCAACCCTGGGATATTCGCCGGCTTTTTCATGGCGCTCACGTACTCGCTGGATGATTTTGCCGTTACGTTTTTCGTTACGGGCAACGGTTTTTCCACGTTGTCGGTCGAAATTTACTCGATGGCAAGACGAGGCATCTCGTTGCATATTAACGCATTGTCTACGCTGCTCTTTTTAGTCACGCTTTTGCTTGTCGCTATCTACTATATCTTGTCGCAGCGAGGCGCCTTGAAGATCGGAGGGTTTAGACGATGAAAAAACTGCTTACGGCTTTTGTCGCCATCACCCTCGCATCCGTTTTATTGCTTGTACTCATCAACCGGTTAAATGCCGCCCAGGGCTATTCCGGCAAAGATACGTTGACGCTCTATAACTGGGGCGATTACATCGATATGGACTTGATCGATCAATTTGAAGAAGAAACGGGCATCACCGTCATTTTGGAAACATTCGATTCGAACGAAGCGATGTTTACAAAAATCCAACAAGGCGGGACGTCTTACGATATCGCCATCCCATCTGAATATATGATCGAGAAGATGATCGAAGAAGATTTGCTCATCCCGTTGGACCATGAAAAAATTCCAAATTTAAAATATATCGACGAACGGTTCCTCGATTTGCCGTTCGATCCGGGCAACAAATATTCCGTGCCGTATTTCTGGGGAACTGTCGGCATCCTTTACAATCCTGAAATGCTTCCGGGAAAAACGTTTGAAAGTTGGAACGATTTATGGGATCCCGACTTGAAAAACAGCATTTTGCTCATCGACGGCGCTCGGGAAGTGATGGGAATGGCGTTAAACTCGCTCGGATATTCGTTGAACGACACCGATCCGGAACATTTGCAAGAAGCGTTGGCCAAGCTCCGCAAATTGACGCCGAACGTCCGCGCCATCGTCGGCGATGAAAACAAATTGCTCATGTTGAACAACGAAGCGTCCATTGCGCTCGTTTGGTCCGGTGATGCGCGCGATATCATGTGGGATAACGAAGATTTGGATTACGTCGTTCCTAAGGAAGGTTCCAACTTATGGTTTGACAACATGGTCATCCCGAAAACAGCCAAAAACGTCGAAGCGGCACATCAATTCATCAACTTTATGCTCGATCCGGAAATTGCCGCGGCAAACACGGAATATGTCGGCTATTCCACACCGAACAAAGCGGCATTTGAACTCATTTCCGAAGAACTGTCGGGAGACGAGCGGTTCTATCCGCCGCCGGAAATAACGGATCGCCTGGAGGTCTATGAAAATCTCGGCAAAGAAATGTTAAGCTTGTACAACGAGCTGTTCTTACAATTTAAAATGCATAAAAAATGAGGAGGCGTTTAGCCTCCTTTTCTTTTTTGACCACATCATGACCGAGTTTAAAATAAATGTTCCAGCTTCTCGATCGACTCTTTCGTTCCGCTCATGATCAGCACATCGCCTTTTCGAAGAATCGTATCCCCTTTCGGCGTGATCGATTGATTGCCGCGATAAACCGCCAAAATCAATGTATTGCCGAGAAACGGCAATTTTCCGACAGGAACGCCGTCAAATTGATCATCCTCCAAAACGATCTCTTTGATGACTTCATCCTGGTTTGTCAAGAAGTGGAACAAATTCGGGCTATGAACCATCGCTTGAATGACAAATTCCGCAGCGAGCGTATCGGAGTAAACTTTATGGCCTATGTTCACATATAGATTGTTCAATTTCGGATTTTCGATGCGGATAATGATGTCTTCAAAACCGATTTTTCTTGCATAATCGGCAAACCGAATGTTTTCTTGATCATTGCTCGTCGCAACGATGATGACATCATGGTTCTCGAAAATGTTCAATTCTAACAAACTTTCAAGTGTCAAGCAGTCCAATTCCACCAGCGGAAATTCCTTTTCATCTTCCGTAAGAATCTTCATTTGTCTTTCCGAGTAAATCGTCACATCAAAACCACTTTTTTGAAAACCGATGCTTGCTCTAAGCGCAGCAAGGTTCGCCCCGATGATGGCGAGCCGCTTCTTTTTCTTTTCCTTTTCCGGCGTGAATTTTGCGTACACCACCGGTGAAATGAAACACGTCAAAATCGACACGAGAATGACTGCGCTCTTCATCCCTTCCGAAATCATCCCCATCTGTGATGAAACGGTCGCAGCGACGATCGCCAAACTTAATGTGGAAGTAAGCAACACGCCAGATCCGATGGCGTCGCGCCACGAAAACCATTTTTTCAGCCATAAACTTGGGAGCATTCGCGTTAAAAAGATCAAACCAAACACGATCGGTATGAGCACCAAAATACTGGAATTTCCAAGCAACGAAACAAAATCAAATTCCACCCCGACCATCACGAAAAAAATCGGAATCAAAAAGCCATAGCCGAAGCTGTCCAATTGATGGATGAACGTGCGGTCGGGCGACAAAAGCGAGACGACGACGCCGGCCAAAAACGCGCCTAATATCGCTTCAACGCCGATCGTTTCCGATATGGCGACGAAGAACAAAATGAGGACGAAGACACCACGCGTCCCGATTTGCGCCGTCCCTCGACGGAGCACGTCAAGCAATTTCAAATCGCTTTTTTTGCGGTAAAAATCGAGCAAGTAATATAAGACGAATACTAAAGCAACCAAAAACGGCATCCACCAAATCATCGCGACATTTCCTTCCCGCAACGCCAAATAAAAGGCGAACAAAATCATCGTCGCAAAATCGGAAATGACCGCTATCAACAAAACAGTCTGGCCAAGTTTTGTATCGAGCATTTTATTTTCTTTCAAGACTGGAACGACGACCCCAAGGGAAATCGTCGACAAAATGATCGTCATAAAAATCGGATCGTCAATGAGCCTTAATACAGCAAGCGCACTTGAAAGCACGAATGCGATGATCAGCATGAAAAGAAAAATGACGACGGCGACGATCAAAGGGTTCGCCTTGTTGCCATTTTTGTTTCTTCCTTTTTTGCTGAACGATTTAAAATCGATTTCCACGCCGCTCAAAAACATAAGAAAAATTAAGCCGAGCGACGATAGCAACGTCAACCAGTTATTCTCGACATCAACGAGGTTCAAGCCGCTTTTTCCGATGATGATGCCCGCGATGATTTCGGCAACGACGACGGGAATCGCTTTTAACTTGAACCGTTGCAGTATTATGGGAGTTAAAAAAGCGACGACCATGACGATCATCAAGGACAAGATCGAGCCGTTTCCATGCGCCATATTGAACACCTCTTTCATGTATGCGTGCAAATATACCACGTGAGCCAATCATTGTAAAGTTTTTTATAATCATTTTTGTAAATCGAAAATGGTCGGGGTCAACATACGTTTCATTTTAACTTCCATTTTTTCATTGACGTCTATACCCTTTCATGACCAAAAACATCCATGCGCACATGAAATCGACCGATATTTGTTTCATGCAAATCACCGTTTGTACAAAATGTTCCGATTTCATAAAGACGTACGACTTTTTTTGGGAAACTTTTGGACTATGTAACTGCTAAACTTTGTCGTTATACTATGATACATTAGATTCATAGACGGATTTCGAAACATTTTAGGAGGCGCTCGAATGCATTATGAACTTTGGCTCGATGAGAGCGGTGATTTTAAATCGGACCTTGAAGGAAAAAACGATACTCCGTCGATTGTCGGCGGGATTTTGATAGAATCTGGAAAACTCGATGCAAAAACGGCACAGCACATCCTGGAAGCAGCGCGTGCGGGCACGCCGGAGGCAGGCAAAAAATGGGTGCACGGAACGGATATGAACAGCAAATATTATGGTCAAATCGCCAATCGAACATTGCAGAAGTTAAAAGAAATCGGCGCAGAGCTCGTCATTTTTGAAAACAAAGAAAAAGTGAAAATCGTCAACAGCGATTTGACGTACTTGCACATTTTATCGGAAGGGATCATCCAGCTCTTTCAAACGCTCGGCCTTGCACACGATGACATCAAGCTCGACATTTTCCCGGCCAGACGTGTAAAAACGGAACATGAAGAGTTTAAAGAAAAAGGCCGCATTTATTTGATCAAACCGGAAGAATACAAAGAGCGATTGCAGGAAAAGCTCGATCTCGGTTACGCAAGAAGGAGCATCCGCCCTCATGAAAACAAATGGACATGGGATTTGAAAACCGCTTCCGCCCGCGAAGATGCCCGGCTCATGCTTGCCGATATCGTCTGTCATTCCTGGTATCGAAAAGCGGACAAGCGAAAATTTTCCGATGAAGAACGCGGCACGCTGCTTTCCTTCTTTGACGAACGGTTCTTATTTACCGCAGTGGAACGTTCCACGGTCGCTTCGATGAACCGGCATCTAGCCGAAGGAAATATTGGCGAGGCGTTATATGAATGGATCATTGCCGATGAAGAATGGGAAGGGCAACAAGAGACCCCGGAAGAAATTTTACACGTCATTTTAAAACGGTTGAAACAACTGCCTGATTTTGCCCAGCAAACGCAGCTTTCCGGATTGTTAAACCATTTGAACATCCTCATCCAGCACGAACGACAATTCCATAAAGCAAAAACGTATTTATTGAAACTCCAAGACATCGTGATTCCAGCGATGAAACAATCGGGGATGAACCATTACGAATTTTTCTTCGATGTGCATTTGATGTTGTTCACCAACGCGACCCATCAAGGGGACATTGAATTGGCGGAAACACAAATGCAATATTGCCGCACATATTTGCCGAAACTGTCACAGCGTTGGGAAAGTTTCGGTATGGTGCTCGACTATTTCGTGCGTGAAAGCGTCCATTTGATCAACAGTTATGATTACAATGCCGTCATCGACAACATGAACCAAATGGAAAATTTGCTGCAAAATACGATTGAACTTTTCCCGCTCGCCCTGCAAGATGAACTGGAAATCGATATTGAACATATGAACGCAGCGATTTATGGAAAAGTGCTCGGTACCCGTTTGCAAGCTCATACGTACCTTTCACGTGCGGAAAAAAGCAGGCTCGCATTGGCTCGTGAGGACTCGGAAAAAGCGCTCAAACAATTCGTCAATGAAACGGACGTCGCAAGACAACGTCAATATCGTTCGCAAATCGAATGTGAAGCCGGCCAATTCCTTGAATCCTTGAAGTGGCTCGGCCGTTCCGTCAACGTTGAAACAGATGAGGTAGCCGAAATTGTCAAACATATGTTGGCAGCCGACAAAACGAACAAAATTTTCGGGTTTATGCATTATACCCGCCTCATGGCTGAAGCGGCGCTACAAGGTGAAGCCGCTTTTAGCGACAAACTTTTTGATGCGTGGAATCGTTTAAACGTCGACGGCGAAATACTTGAACACTATCCGATGCAACATCCATATCAAATCATTTTATGGAAATTGGGCACCTATCTCATCACGACAGGCAAGACGAAAGCGGCGCTTGAGCGTTATGAAAAAGCGGAAGCGATTTGCCTCGAAAACAAAGCTTCTTGGACGCTGTTTTCCATCGTGCTCGCGATGAAAGCCGAGGAAACATTCTATTTGGCCAAAGCAGGCAAAAAGTATGCATCTGAACGAAAACAAGCGGAAAGACGTTTACGTCAACATTATGCGTATTTGATGGAACAAAACTTGCCGCGGGCCATGCGCACTTATTTTGCCGAATGGGAACCTGTACTGAGTGAAAAAGAGCTGGATTACGAGAAAGTTTTTGCATTATCAAGAACCATTCCATATTAAGCAAATTCAACCATCTTTTACTCAGACAAAACTGAAACGCCGAAAAATAGAAAACGAATGAAACGGAACATATACGATCAAAACGCCTACCGATTGATGCAGCTGATCATCCTTTCCGATTTGAAAGAACGACACCCATTTGCCCTAAGCCATTTAATGATTTGTTGCAAAAATTTTTTAACCGCATGCTGTTTCAAGCCCAGATGGTGTGATGTTTCACATCCATGAAGACGTTGGAATCTGATTGCCATGTTAAGCATGTTAAAACGCGCCCTTTCCGCATCATTGGGGCGCTTTTGATAATTGAGTGGCATCGTTGGTTCAACTTTCACATCATCAATCTGCGACTTTTTCCAATGGCAATCCTTTCATTGTGAGCATCAATGATTTATAGAAAGCGTTGCGGAAGCAGAAACACGCAAATGCTTCATGCGTTGTCGAATAGAACCATTCAAAACCATTTTTGATGAACGTCAAATCTTCCGGCAATTCCGGTGAAACCCAATCGTACAAACTATCCGCCAATTCCACCAACAACGAATACGTCTGTTCATTTGCTTCGATTTCATAAACTGTCGCATGAGGGCCTAACGTGATCGTTCCGGCCCATTCTTTCGTTTTGTATGTTTTGATCATGTACGGTTCAAACAATTTCAGCTTGTTTTGATCGTAAGATAGTTCTTTTCTCGTCACGAAATAAAACTTGTCCGAATAGTCAACGAGAACTCGCATCAAATTCCGATACACTTCACCTTGTGGATTTTCGGCTACGACCCACGTCTCCATTGTTTTCATGATATAATGTTCCTTTCTTCTCCCACTTCAGTTATACTGAA
>JAAYTF010000169.1 GCA_012518125.1 Bacilli bacterium
ACATTCAAGTTGAGCAGCGAGGCAAAACGGTTGGAGTATTACATTTAATTATTGTAAATTTTCGTGATTCACGCGATTTTCGAGAAAGCGAGGAGAGAAAAACGTGAAACGGAAAGTGCTGCTTACCATATTCATAGCCATTTTCTTATTCGGCTGCCAAGCAGGGACGAAACCGTCTTCATCAAGCGACAAACCGGTGATAAAAATCGGGTATTTGCCGATCACGCACGCCGCGCCGCTTCTTTTGGACCACCATTTGCATGAAGGGGAATTCGCAGGTTATCGGTTGGAACTCGTCAAATTCAGTTCCTGGCCGGATTTGATCGATGCGTTGAATGCTGGGAGGATCGACGGTGCAAGCGTGTTGATGCAACTGGCGATGCAAGCGAAAGACATCGGCGTCGATTTGAAGGCGGTTGCGCTCGGCCACCGTGACGGGAACGTCATCATCAGTGCGAATGACATCGATGAAGTAAACGATTTAAAAGGGACGACATTCGCCATTCCGCACACACACTCGGCGCATCATTTGCTCATTCATGAACTGTTAAAGAATGAAGGGCTTTCTTACGACGACGTCAATTTAGTCGAAATGCCGCCGCCGGAAATGCCGGCCGCATTGGCGGAAGGGAGGATTTCCGGTTATGCCGTCGCAGAACCGTTCGGCGCCATCGCGGTGAACCTCGGCGTCGGCAAAGTGCTCGCCCATTCGGAAAGTTTTTGGCCGGATTCATACTGCTGCGTGCTCGTTTTACGGAATGCGTTCATTACGGAAAACGAAAGATTGACGCAGGAATTCATCAAACATTACGTCGCAGCGGGAAAGGCTGCAAATGAAAAAAGCGATGCATTATACGAAGCGTTACAAAACCACATGGACGTCGACAAAGACGTCCTCGAACTATCACTGGAATGGATTACGTATGACAACTTGAAAATTGAAGCAGAGGAATACGCGAAACTTTCCGATCGCATATTGCAGCTTGGGTTGATGGAAAATCCACCTGCGTTCGATGAATTCGTCGATTTGCGCTTCATCAACGAGGTGACGGAAGAAAATGAATCATAAACTGCTCCAATTTTCCATCGGCGTCGCTTTTGTCATCCTCGTTTGGCAAGCCGTCATCTTTTTCGGCGATTTCAACGAAGCGCTGTTTCCCGGGCCGATCACCGTATTTGGCGCGCTCGTGGAATTGATCAAAGATGGAACATTGTTCGTTCATATAAAAGACAGCATGCGCCGTTTCGCCATCGGCTACGTCTTGGCTGGTGCGTTGGCGATCGTTCTCGGTCTATTGCTGGGCAGGAGCAGGTGGATTTGGCCGATCGTCGATCCGGTCGTGCAACTGCTAAGGCCGATTTCGCCGGTGGCATGGTCGCCGTTTATCGTGCTCACTTTCGGAATCGGTGATTTGCCGGCGATCGTCATCATTTTCATCGCCGCTTTTTTTCCGATATTGTTGACGACGATCAAAGGGGTCAAAAACATCGATCCACAACATTTAAAGTTGGCGAGCAATCTGCAATTCAACAAATTTGACGTTTACCGGAAAATCATCATCCCTGCGGCGCTGCCATCGATCATGAACGGGCTCCATTTGGCCCTCGGCACTGCATGGATTTTCCTCGTCGCAGGTGAGATGGTCGGTTCACAATCCGGATTGGGTTATTTGATCGTCGATGCGAGGAACATGCTGCATTTGCCGAATGTGTTGGCAGGAATCGTCGTCATCGGCATCATCGGTTTATTGCTGGACCGTTTGATCACGGTCGTTCAAACAGGATTAAAAAAAGCAAGCCGCATCCATTTTTAATTTAAATACATGAAAGGGGAAAGGTTAAATGAGTTTGTTTTTAATTGAAGCGACTGTACAAAATGGAGGGCGCAACAAGGAAGCGATCGAAGCGAAACTTGATCAAATTGAACGCAAGTTGAAAGAACAAAGTTCATTTTTAGTCGAAGTGCAAATCGCTAAAGACTTTTCGCACATTTTCTTCATCGTCGAAACAAAAGACGCGCCGTCTACGGCGAATGTAATTGGAAGCGAAGAACTTGACGTAAAACTAGTAAAACAAGTCCGCCTCATCGGCGAATCGCTCGAAGAAGTGAAGGCGAAAAAAGATCGTGTGAACTATCTCGTCGAATGGAATTTGCCGGAACATTTGACGATGGAACAATATTTGGAAAGAAAGAAGAAAAACTCCGTCTATTACAAAGAAGTGCCCGAAGTGACTTTCGCAAGGACGTACGTCTGCGAAGACATGACGAAGTGCTTATGCTTTTATGACGCACCGAACCAAGAACTGGTGGAAAAAGCGCGGAAAGCGGTCAAAGCGCCGATCGATGCGATCGTCGAGTTGAAGCAAAATGATGGATGAAGTGAGTGAGTGCGATGTTTGAAAAACCGTTCATCAATAAGGAACTGTTGAATCAAATCATCGAGACGGAATTGAAACCGTATGTGAAAAAAATCGATGAAGAAGCATTTTATGCGAAGCGTTATCTCGAAGCGCTCGGCAAAGAAGGTTACTTCGATGGTGATGGGTTGAGCGAAGGGGAACTGATGTTGAAACGGTTGGCGGTCATTTATGAGACCGCCAAAACGTGCATGACGACAGCGTTTTGCATTTGGTGCCATTTGGCGGCGACGACGTACATCACGCATACGGACAATGCCGCGCTGAAACGGGAAGTGTTGCCGAAACTGCTCAAAGGCGAGCTTTTGGCGGGTACCGGTTTATCGAATCCGTTGAAATCGTTCGCCAAGTTGGAAACGTTGCATTTACAAGCGGAAAAAACGGACGGAGGCTACCTTGTCAGCGGCTCGCTTCCGGCCGTCTCAAACATCGGAGAAAACCATGCCTTTGCTTTCATCGCCGAAGTGGACGGGAAAGAAAAGGTGATGGGTTTCGTCTACGGGCAGCAAAAAGGGTTGTCATTGAAACCGCGCACCGGCTTTGTTGGAGTAAACGGCAGCGCGACATACTGTGCGACGTTCGACGAGGTGTTCATCCCGTACGCCCAAGTGATCAGCACGGAAGTGGACCGCTATATCGAAACGATCCGTGCGCATTTTATCGCTTATCAAATTCCGCTGGCACTTGGAGTTTCAGCTGCGAGCATCGAATTGATGGAGAAGCTCGCAGAAAAACATGGAACCTTGCATGAAAACATCAACCGTTATTTACCGGTCCAACCAGGCGATATAAAAATGAAATTGGATGCGCTATACTATCGTCTAGAAAAAGCGGTTGAGACAAATCGCTTTGCTTGGGATGAACTCGTCGACATCCGCTTAAATAGCGTCTATTTGACGCTTGATGCGGTGGAAGCTTCAATGCTCCACAACGGTGGGCGCGGCTACGTCAAATCGAGCGTCGCCGAACGGAAACTGCGTGAAGCTTACTTTTTGGTCAATTTGACACCGACGGTCAAACATTTGGAACTTATGCGCCAAAAAAAGAACGAACCGGTTTCCGCCAATGGGTGAACCGCCGGCTCCCTTAACGTAGAAGTTAAGGGGGTTTTTTCGTTTCCAAACTCGTTTAAACTTGCTCTCGATGAGAGTATGATATACTTATATAAGATTTTCTAGGACAAGGCGGTGAGTGCAAGATGGAGGCGACCAAAAGGCTTTCCGATCGCGTCGCTGAAGAGATTTTGACGATGATTGCGATTGAAGGACGATATCTGGCAGGCGAACAATTGCCGAACGAAAACGAGCTTGCCGAACAATTGCAAGTGAGCCGGACGACATTGCGTGAAGCGATGCGTGTGCTCGTCGCCCAAGGGGTAGTCGAAACGATTCGCGGCAAAGGGACGTTCGTGCGCAAAGATTTCCGCCCGGAGCGTCTGGCGAATTTGACAAGTTTGCTGGACGAACAAATCAATTTGAAAGATTTGTACGAAATCCGTTTGATCGTCGAGCCGGAAGCGGCGTATTACGCGACGATCCGCGCGACCGACCAGGAACTGGCGCGCATTTTATCATATGGAAAATTGATCGAGGAAAAAATAAAACGGAATGAAGACCGCACGGAAGCGGAACAAAACTTCCATAAAGCGATTGCGAACGCCACGCACAATGCGTTCATGGACAAATTGATGCCGGTCATTTTTCAGGCGATCAACGAAGGCGTCCGCTTGTCTGAGACGAAACGGGAAGTGATCGAACATACGTTGCGAGATCACCAGTTGATTATGGATTTCATGAAAGCACGCAATCCCGAAGGTGCTCGAAGTGCGATGAAAATACATATATTGCACGCGATGAAGGAAATGGGTTTTCATGAATGATCAACGGATTTCATCCGGCAAATCGTAGCGCGACAAGAACCAGACGCCGAAAAGGATCAAGGAGCCAGAAATTGGGCCGATCAACTGAAGGCCAAGGTGGTCTTTTTCGCTGTAGCCGAACGTATGGAAAATGAACGGTGTGACGAGAGAAGACAGCCCGATGACGATTTTGATGATCAGGCCTTGCGCTCCGAAAAACATACCTTCCCGCTTTTCGCCGTTTATGACGCTGTCATGCTCCGCAATATCCGCGACCATCGCGTTCGGGATGATGAAAATGACGCTCAATGGGATGCCGGTCAACAGGACGATGAAAAAAGCGGCATAGTAAGAAATGAACGTTCCGAACAGGCCGGTAAGAGCGAGCAACAACGCAAAGAAGCTAGCCGTCAACAAAAGGAGCGTCTTTTTCGTCATAAATGATGCGATTTTCGGAATGAACGGGCTGAAACACAAAGCGAAAATGAAGGCGGCCCCGATCATGAGTCCGGACGTTTCGGCGCTTTTTTTCAATAATATTTCCGTCATGTATGGCATGGCGATCGTCAGCGAATTGATGCCGAACCAGATGGCAATGTAAAACGATAAATAGAACAGAAAATTTTTGTTTTTCATCGTCAGTTTCAGCGAATCGACGATCGAATACGAAGTCGTCGTTTCGTTGCTTTTTTCTTTCACGAACAGCGGCGTCAACAAAATGGCAAATAACGATAGGAACCCGAGCATGATCCCCATCACTTTGAAACCGTAATGCGCGATGATCATGCCTGAACCGGCTTCCGCAACGATGACGCCGCTCACTTGCGCGATTCCTTGCATCGTCGTGAGCTGAATCCGCTCTTGTTTCGTTTCGGTCAATTCGCCGATGAGAGCAAGATAAGGTGTGACAACGATGGTGAAAAAAACGAAAAACAGCGCCAACATAACCGTCAAATAAATGAGATTGAACATCGATTCGTACGGGAACGGGGGAAACCATAACAGGATGAACGTGACGACCAACGGGACCGTCCCGTGCAAGATGTATGGTGTCCGCCGCCCGTAAGGATGCGTGCTCCGGTCGGAAAAATATGCGACGATCGGATCGGCGATTCCATCGACGATGCGGGCGATCACCATCGCGATCCCGACGAAGGCGATGGGGACGAGCACTTCTAGACCGTGTTCGTTCAACGCGGGTGGGGTGTAATAATATTGGTACCATTTCACGGTCGTTTGCGTCAAAATGGCAATGCCGAGGTAGCCCAACGCATACAAAGTCAATACGGTCCGCTTAGAAAGCATCTGGAGCCGCCTCCTTTGTAACGTACGTTTTTGCAAAATGCGTTCGTTCAAACGTTTCGTTTTTGTCTCCGAAATATTGGGCGTCGTTTCTTGCTTGGCGCAATCGTTCGATCTCCAAATCAAAAACGATGACTTCATCCCCGCATGGTTCATCGGCGATTTTTAAAACACCGTCGAAGTTTTCTGTCATTTCACACGGCGCAAAGAAGCCGGCTTTTCCGGTGAACTCCATGCCGCCGATCCATCCGTTCAACGAAGCTTTCATCCCGTAGACGTACGCCTCTTGGACCCGTCCCCAAATTCCCCGCATCGCCCGCCATTTGTCATACGGTTCATTGTTTGCGATCGGAACGATGACGATGTCGGCATGTTTGGCAGCTATGAGCCGGAACGTTTCAAAATAGGATGCGTCCATGCAGATCGGAACGGCAGCTTTCCCAGCGGGCAAATCGATCACGTGGAAACAGTCGCCCCGGGCTAACGCGATGCTCGTTTCAAAATCGGTCAAATGGACTTTGTCTTGGCTAAAAATGACCTTTCCCTCCGGATTAAAGAACGTGCCGCGGTTGAAGAGACGTTTCCCTTGTTTATGAATGTATGTCCCCGTGAATATATACATGCCGAAAAACCGTGCCAGCCGTTCCACGATCAAAAGCAGCGCTTTTTCCGTCGGCTGGGAAACGGCGGAAAACAGTTGGCGGAGCATACGGTTCGATTGCAAATGGGCATTGCCGGCGCTTTTTGACGTACCTTTGCTTTTTGCCCGCCGGTTCAACCATCGGTCAAGGGTTGTCAACCCGGGGATTAAATGCAGCAAATCGAAAATGTTGTATTCCGGGAAGATGACGTATTGCGCTCGGTGATCGCTCGCTTCTTTTACGAAGCGATACAGTTCATTGACGTAATCGTCCACCGTTCGAACTGCTTTTATTTCACGCTGCACGACGGCGAAGCGGTTTTGTATGTATTGTTTTTTCGGCGAGTGAGCAAGCACTTTTTCAAGAGCCGCGTCGATGCTTTCCGGATGCAGCGCTTTTTCCAATTTCTTTTCAAGGAACTTGTCGATCAACAGCTTCACAACCTTTAAAACAATTTTCTGTACGCCGGTATATTCAATTGCCGGATCGGGTTGTACAAACGTTTCGCCCGATCGAGCTTCCCAAGCGGCAAATCATGCATGATCAAGCCATCATCCGTCATTTTCACAATGCCGTTTTGCCGTTCATTCAGTTCCAGCGGTGCGTGGATGATGGTTTTTCCATGAAACGATGCATCCATGAACGAACCGTTAAAAGCGCTTTCAATCGCGAAGAACAAATTTTGTTGGACGTTCTGCCACAATCCGCTCAGTTGCTTGGCGAAACTTGCCGGCTTTATGAGCGAAAGCGGAGAGAGGACGATTGTTACTCCTTGCATCGCGGCAAATCGTGCCACTTGCGGATAAAACACGTCCGTATTTAAGATGATGGCTGTTTTTACGCCGTGCATTTCAAAGACGACGAGTTCATTCCCGCGCGACAATTGCCGTTTTCGCTCCCATTTAGCCAAATAAAGTTGCCGCTGTTTCCATAAACGTTTCCCGCCATGGACGACGAAACTCGTGTGATACGTTCGTCCTCCGGCCGTTTCAAAAAAACTGCCCGGGCAAATGCATATGTCGGGAAACCGCTCCGACAATGAAAAAGTTTTTTCGATGAAGTCGGCCTCGCTTTTAAACAAATTGCCGACCAAAGCGGGGAACACGATTAACGAGGCATTTGCTTCTTTTGCCCGTTCCAATTGTTCGTGCATCCAATCGTATATAGGCGCGTTTTTCGCTAAAGCATCGAAAGCGACGGCGGCCGCTCGCATGTTTTGTTCACACCTTTGTCACAATTTCGGTTAAAAGTATTCTACCACAGATGAAAAAGGATGTAGATACGAAAACAGAAAATTCCTTCGAATGATTCAAAAGATTTTTCTAGAAATTGAACAGAAAAGCCTAATACGACAAGCATCGAAGCTCGCGTATTAGGCCATATCGGGCATTAATTCGTGCGAATATCTTGCCGCATGAACCATATATAGGCAATGGCGAAACAGATTGACGTCGCAGCGATGAGCCCGGTGATGTGCGGCCAAATGAGCAGCAAACTTTGGTTTAATGGCAGCGGCGTAACGATCGCCCCCGCCGTCTGTTCCATCGTCAGCGGCCCCAAACTGCGCACCGACGGCGAAAGCAGCGTCGTCGTCGATTCCGTAAACAGATAGTTCGGTGACAGCCGCATCATATTCAAGATCATTTCTTGTTTGCCGATCCATTCCTCGCTCGAAGCGGCGCTTTCCGGCTTGATGATATTTTTGGCGATGACGTTGACGATGATTTGGTAAAACAGGCTGAAAAAGAGCCAAATCGCGAGCGCCGAAATGGCAGATGTCGTCGCTTGCTTGAAACGGACGGAAAATAAAATGCTGACGTTCAGCCAGAACGCGATATAGACGATGCAGAGAAACAGGAAGGCAAAAATTCTTAACACTTCCTCGAAAGTCGGTGGAATGCCCGTGATCAAGATGCCGAGACCCATCACGGACAGCCCGAGTGTGAAAAACAACAAAACGTTCACGAAAAGGGCGGCGACGAACTTGGCGTTGATGACGTAATCCCGTGGAATCGGCTGCGCCAGCAAACGGGTGAGCGTGCCGCGGTTTTGTTCCGCGTTGATCGCATCAAACCCGAGGGCGATTCCGAGTAGCGGCCCCAAAAACGTGACGAATGCGACGAACGACGGCAATGTGCCGTCCGACAACGTGAACAATTTCAACAACAAGTACGCTTGGTCGAACAATTCGCCATTGTTTTCTTCATCCGTTGCCAGGTCGTGAAGTGCGCTGATCGACGCATAAAGGGATGCACCTGTCGTAAGCAAAATCAAACTCAACAAAATGATGATGCGCCAACTGCGGATGTAATCGGTGAATTCTTTTTGCACCATTGCGTAAAAAGGTGAGGTGGGGGCAGCATTTTTGCTGCGGCGCGTTTTCAGGATGAATGTTTTTAATTGTTTAGCGAACGGTCGTCGTTTCATCTGTCTCACGCCCTTCGAAGTAACGATGGTATATTTCATCGAGTCCGAAATCTTTTCGGTTCAGCATATAAAGCTTTGCGCCGGATGAGACGATTTTTTCAGCGATTTCTGCACTCAAGTCGATTTCGCAATAACAAATGAACGATTCCGTTGAAACCTTTTCGATATGGACAACGCCTTTTATGGTTTCGATCTCTTTCAGCAGTGCGTCGTCCAACGGCGACGTTTTCGCTTCGACGATGTGCGGTTCATTTGCAAAAAGTTGTCGGACCAGTTCGGACAAGTTTCCTTTTGCGATCAAGCGGCCTTTTACGAAAATGCCTACACGATCGCAAATTTGCTGCACTTGATGGAGCTGGTGTGACGACAGCAAAATCGTCATCTTCCGTTCTTCGTTCAAACGGCGGATGAGCTTGAGCAAGTCGCGCACGCCTTCCGGGTCAAGCCCCAAAGTCGGTTCGTCGAGTATAATGATTTCTGGTTCTTTCATCAACACTTCGGCGATGCCTAGGCGCTGTTTCATTCCGCGCGAATAAGTCCCTGTCTTTTTATGCGCCGCCTCGCTCAAACCGACTTGTTCAAGCAATTCATAAGCCAGCTTTTTCGCCTTCGTTTGCGAAAGACCGTTCAACGAACCGATGTACAACAAATTGTCTAACCCGGTCATTTGCGGATAAAATCCGAGGTTGTCGGGCAAGTAGCCGACTTGCCGTTTTACTTCGAGCGGATTTCTTACGGGATCGATTCCGTTCACGCGGATCGTTCCGCTCGTCGGTTCGATCAATCCGAGCAGCATCAAAATCGTCGTCGATTTTCCCGCCCCGTTCGGACCCAACAGTCCGAAAACTTCGCCTTTTTCGATCGTGAGCGTCAGTTGGTCGACCGCTTTTTGTTCACCGTACATTTTCGTCAATTCGTTTATTTCGATGATGGCTGCCACGTTTTACCTCCTTCCGTATTTTTTGAAAATGTAATAAAGCCCTCCAATGACCGCAATGATGATTGCCAATCCGAACAAGCCCCAAACCATGGAAGTTTTGACGGACACGCGAAATACCGCATCGGAAGAAACGGCAGGCGTTTCCGCTTTGAAAACGGTGACGTAATCGCCGGCGATTGCGTCATCCGGAGCATGGATCGTCGCAATCACGCTCGCTTTATCCCCAGGTTTGATGGAAGCGATCTGCTCTTTTTCAAATGAAACTTGCCAATTTGGCGGCGTTTCGGCGGACAGTTTCACATCGAACAATTCGGCTGTGCCGTCGTTTTCGACGACGAGTTCAACTTTGCGTTCTTTTCCGGCCGTCACACTTGAACTCAAATTGCCGTCCGGCGTCGTCAATTTCATGCTGTAATGGCCCGTGATATGAATTTCCAGCTCGAGTTCCGAAGAAGAAGCGCCCGCATTTGCCATGATCGGAATTTTGTACGTTTCTTGTTTCACATTTTCCGCAGGCGTCACATCGATGTCAAACGATTTCGATTCGTTCGGCTCAAGCGCAATCGAAGTCACATTTTCCCCGTCAACTTTGAATTGCACGGCCCAACCTTCCGGCGCTTTCGAACTTAATGCATAATTTTGTCTTTCCGCCGTATTATTTTTCAACGTTGCCGTAAAGTTGAACGTTGAATCGGCATGTCCTTCACGGCTCGGTTCATCGGTCGTCAAATTCGATTTTGATGAACCTTCTTCCGTGACGGAAACGAGTAACGGCAACGATGAGGTGGAACCGTCCGTTCCTTTGGCGACGAGTTCAAATCGGTAATCGTTCTTTTTCACTTCCATAGGGATGTTCACTTCGACCGTGATTTGTTCTTCACCGCCCGGTTTCACCGACAATTGTTTGATCGTGTTGCCGTTTGCCGTGATGGAAGTCGTCCAATTTTTCGGCAAATGGTTGAAATCGAACGAAACGCTTTTTACCGAATTGTCATTGTTGATCAAGTCGACGTTATACGTGATCGTTTCTCCGGGAGATGCCGTTAGCCCGGTGTACGGTGTAAATATCGTGACCGGTTGTGCTTGGGTGGATGTTGTCGGAATGAACAAACTGATCAAAGTGGTGATGAGAGCGATGATCCCCAGCTTTTTCCACATGAAACGATTCCCCCTTTAAAATGTTTTCCATACATCTTTACGAATGAGCGGCAAAATTGGATTTGTTTTTTTCGAAAATTTTTGCTAAATAATGAATTGAAAATAAGTGGAGGGATTTCGGTGGACGAAAAAGGGAAACGGTTGCTGCAAGCAATAAACGAAAATTCGGAATATGCGTTCAATGAGTTTTATCGAATGTATGCCCCATTCGTGCTGAAGATTGCTAAGCAGCTTGTCTCTGATCCACTTGAAGCGGAAGACATTTGCCACGACATATTTTTAGAAGTGTTTGAAAAACCGGGAGAATACGACGATGCGAAAGGTACGGTGAAGGCTTGGCTCGCCGTGAAGACGAAACACCGCTCGATCGATCGCCTCCGCAAGAAAAAACCGGTGTTGGTCCGCAAATTGGAACAGCTCGATACG
This sequence comes from Bacilli bacterium, assembly GCA_012518125.1. GTDB lineage: Bacteria > Bacillota > Bacilli > Bacillales > Amphibacillaceae > Pseudogracilibacillus. The sequence continues at coordinate 11,171 of JAAYTF010000169.1, forward strand.
AAAGAGGCGGTGAAGACGGAACTGGAAGTGTTGAAATCGTTGGAGAAGAACGTGTTGTTGGAAGCGTTGGCGCACCTCCCTGAAAAGCAACGCGAGGTCATATACGGAGCGTATTTTGAAAACAAAACGCAGACGGAATTGGCGCGAACGTTGAATAAACCGCTCGGAACGATCAAATCGAACGTCCGATACGGATTGAACAACTTAAGAAAATATAAAAAGCTCAGACAGTGGTTCGCATAATTTGAGAGGAGCGTTTCACGTTGACGAAACATGTGGATGAAATGAAAATTGTCGATTGCGTGTTGAATCGTTTGGATGAGCGGGAGAAACGCCAAGTGGAAGCACATCTTAAAACTTGTTCGACGTGCCGTGAAAAGTGGGGACATTGGCGCGCGGTATTGGCACAGGAAAGCGAGATTGAGCCTTCGGATGCGTTGAACAGACGAATGACCTTCTCCATTCAGAGAAAAGTTGCACCATTTAGGCATACAAGATGGCGAAAACCGTTATTCGTCTTAATGAGCATCGCAGCTTTCATGATGTTTGCCATCGGTTTAAAGCAACATGGAGATGTTTGGCCGATTCATGAACCGGACATGGCGAAAAAAGGCTACGTCATCGCCCAACATGATGCCGTTCCGGAGCAAAAACTGTTGCTAGAGCCTGAGACGAATCGAAAACCGGTCATGCCGCTCATCAATGAAAACATTTCCGGTGAAATTTGGCTGAACACCGAAACGAACGAACTCATGTTTTTGGCCGATGGCTTGGTTCCGCTTGAACGAAACGATTACCAATTATGGATCGTCCATGTCGGCGATTATTGGAACGGCCATTTGCTCGAGCTGCGCGACGGATCGACACGTGTGTATTACAAAGCGGAGGACATCCGTTCATTAAAATATTTAAAAGTGAGCGTCGAACCGCAAGGGGGCAGTTTGACGCCGACAGGTCCGGAAATTTTCCACATCGATTTGATCGAAGCGGAAAAAGGGCGATAAAAAGCGAGACATGTCATACAACCATATTGACAGTATACAACGTAACGTTTACAATGAATTAAATAAATCTTTTAATCTTTTAAAATGATGAAGGTGTGAGTGTATCGATGAGAAGTGATATGATCAAAGTGGGCCTCGATAGAGCCCCTCACCGCAGCTTGCTTTATGCAACGGGGAAAGTGAAACCGAAAGATTTGGATAAACCATTCATCGGCATTTGCAACTCGTTCGTTGAAATTATCCCAGGCCACGTCCA
>JAAYTF010000170.1 GCA_012518125.1 Bacilli bacterium
GAGTTCAGATGTCGTTCTCGTGCTTGACCGTTCTGGAAGCATGCGCGGGACACGCTTGAATAAGGCGAAAGAAGCGGCGAGACAATTTGTCGATCATTTGTTGGTCAATGAACAATCTACCGTCCGCATCGCCATCGTTTCATTTGAGGGAAATGCGACTGTCCTATCCGATTTTCTCGGTTATAACGGCCGGCAAACGTTGAAAAACCGCATCAATGACATTAGTGCAAATGGAGGAACGAACATCCAGGCGGGAATTCGTCAAGCGAAAACATTGCTTGATGGCAGCAATGCCGACAAAAAAACGATCGTCTTGTTGAGCGATGGAGCGCCTACTTACAGTTTTAAGGCAACTAGTGCAACAAGCTATTCATGGCCAAATGGAAAATACGATTTTATTCTAAGCGATTTTCGTAATACTCAAATTGGAAACGGAAATAGCTACAATTTGCCAACTGGGATTTTTGGAATTGGCGATCAACGCTATCGGGTAGATAATTACCTAGTCACGACAAACGGCATCGGGACCCTTTCTGAAGCACGGCATATCATCAATTCCGGAATCGACATGTATACGGTCGGACTGGATGTTGGCGATGATCAGGATGCCAGATATGTCCTGCAAAATAGCCAAAACAAAGGGTATTATGCAGGCGGCAGCGATGATTTGACGCCGATATTCACTGAAATTGCAGCAAGTTTGGTCAATCCGGCGACTCAAGCAGTCGTCACCGATCCGCTTGGCGACATGTTCGATCTCGTTAAAGACGGAAGTTACGGCGGAAGCAATTTTGAAGCGTCTCATGGAACGGTTCAATGGAATGATGCAACGGAAACGTTTACGTGGAATGTCGGAAATGTTCAAGAAGATGAAGTGTACAAGTTGAAATACAAAATTACGCTCGATTGCACGAAAGATCCACAATTCCATACATGGTATCCGACAAACAAAACGACGACGATGAATTATAAAGATTACAATGGTCAGAATGCAACGAAACAATTTCCGATTCCAAACGTGAAAATCGAAAGAGGGAAAATAACAAAATTGGGTTATCGCGTAAACGTTGATGGAGAACCGATTGACTCGGACGGAAACGTCGTCTCGATTGAAGAAGCGCAACGTTTTTACACGGAAGTGTTTGGTGAAATTTTAGCGCCAAACAACACTTATTCCGTGCCTGCCGGACCAACGCCTGACGGCTATCGATTGCACGTCGGCGAAGATCCGACGGAAGTGGTCTTGACGAACGTTTGTCATGTTGTTCCGTTCGGCTATGTGAAAATTTCCGAACTGCCTGCCGGGGAAGTCATCGTCAAGTACGTCGATGAAGACGATAACGAGATTGCTGAACCGAAAGTGTTGAGAGGAAATATTGGCGATTCGTATCATGAATCCCCTATTGATATCGAAGGTTATCAATATGTGACATTGCATGAAGACAGTGCGCCACCATCAGGGACATTCACCGATGAAGCACAGACCGTCATTTTCGTCTACAAACAATTAAAAGGAAAGATTAAATTAATAAAAGTGGATGCAGATGATGAGACGAAAAGGCTTCAAGGTGCGAAGTTCAAGGTAATCAAATCAAATCAAACGGTTGATGAATTAGTAACGGACGAAAATGGGGAGGACATTTCCATTGAATTGACGCCTGGCACTTACACGTTACAAGAAGTAGAAGCGCCATACGGATATGAAGTTGCGGCAAATCAACGTTTCCATGTGGAAGTAAAAGCGGGCAAAACGACAAAGCTCGTTATTAAAAACAGAAAAATAAAAGGTCAAATTCATATTGAAAAAGTGGATGCAGGCGACCGAACGATAAAACTAGAAGGTGCGACGTTTGAATTGCGTGATTCAGATGACAATGTAATAGAAGAAGCTACGACGGATCATCTTGGCAAAGCGAGTTTCTTAGATTTGCCTGTCGGAACGTATTACCTCGTCGAAACGAAAGCACCGGAAGGTTACAGCATCATCACGAAACCGATAGAAGTCGAAATTTCCAAGGAAGCGCAAGTCGTAACGAAAACGATTGAAAACCACAAACAAGGGTGGAGCATCCCGAACACTGGCGGCATCGGCACGCTTGGACTTTTGGGAACGGGATTGCTGCTTGCAGGAACTTCAGGATGGTATTTGGTAAAAAGACGCAAGGATATTTAAATTGAACAAATTTTGGGAGGAATTTTAAATGAGAAGGTTGTTTTCCATTTATCATTTTTTAGTCGCGCTCATGATCGTCATGCTCATCTCACCAGCATTTGCCGGAGCTGAATGGGATCAAAGAGACACAGGTACGTTGACCATTCATAAATTGGCGTTGGAACCTGGCGTAGAACCAGACGAAAGAGGGGATGGAAGCGAATTGAATCCACCTCCTTTAGGAGAGCCGGTAGCAGGCGTCACGTACAAATTAAAACAGACGCACACGTTTGACGGGGAACATTGGACTGAATTGGAAGACGGACCGGAGTTTGAGATGACAACGGGAGAATATGGTACAGCCACAAAAACTTTACCTTTAGGACGTTACGAGGTCACTGAAATTGCTGGACCGGATCACGTAAGAATGAATAACGAGACATTCAAAGTCGATATACCGAAGACTTCCAAAGATGGTGCGTCATTGAATTACGACGTTCATGTCTATCCGAAAAACGAAATCATCCGCGGTGGGGCGGAATTAATCAAATACGCAGACGAGACCAATGATACATTGGATGGCGTAAAAATTCAAGTGTTCCATGCAAATGGCGACCCGGTTATAGACGAACATGGTAATGAAATCGTTTTAATAACGGAAAACGGAGAAGTTAGAGTCGATGGTTTGCGCTATGGCAACTATTACTTCCAAGAAATTGAGACCATTGATGGCTATTTATTGAACCAAGAAAAGATACATTTCTCCATTACAGGCGATAATGAAGTCGTTCAAGTAAAATTGCAAAACTACTCTGTACCGGAAGTTGACAAAGAGGTCGATCGAGATCAGGTAAACCGCGGCGAGGTTGTCGAATTTACCATTACGGTGGATTTACCAAAAGATATAGCAAAGTATCAAAAATTCGATGTCATCGACCAATTACATGAACATTTAATTTACGTTGATGGCAGTGCAAATGAACCGACTGGCTTTACCTTTAGTTACAATGATACGACGAAAACATTGACCTGGACGGGCGATCCGGAAAAACTATCACCTGGAGAAGTAGCGTTTACATTTAAAGCGAAGGTGTCCGAGGATGCAATAGCGAACGAACCAATTTTAAACGAAGCGGAAATCAATTACGACAACGGCTATGAAACACGTACAGATCAATCGCCACCAACTACGGTCACACCGACAGCAGGTTCATTAACCGTGATTAAAAAAGACGGATCAAATGACAAACGTTTAGCAGGTGCTGAATTTCTCGTTCTAGATGCAAACGGAAATGAAGTGGCAAGAGGGACTTCCGGAGAAGATGGCTTCGTCGACTTTAATGGCGGAACAGATGAACTCGATTATGGCAAGTATACGATTATCGAAACAAAAGCGCCGGAAGGATATCGCGCCATTACAA
>JAAYTF010000171.1 GCA_012518125.1 Bacilli bacterium
ACAAACCCTAGCTTGAACGTGTTCGATATCGAAAAAGCCGCCGAAATCGCCCATGAACACGGCATTCCACTCATCATCGACAATACGTTCGGCGCTTATTTCGCAAAACCGTTGAAACACGGCGCGGATGTCGTCGTCCATTCGGCGACGAAATGGATCGGCGGCCACGGAACGTCCATCGGCGGCATTGTCGTGGATGGCGGAAGATTCGATTGGAACAATCCGAAATTCCCGGGCTTCACCGAGCCGGATGAAAGCTATGGCGGATTGCGTTATGCCGATTTGGGGCCGGTTGCGTTCGCCATCAAACTGCGCGTGCAGCTATTGCGCGACACGGGAGCATCGCTCAGCCCGCATAACGCGTTCTTGTTCTTGCAAGGATTGGAGACGTTGCATTTGCGCATGAAGCGCCACTGTGAAAACACGTTGAAAGTCGCTCAATATTTGAAACAACACCCTGCTGTCGAATGGGTGAACTATCCAGGCTTGGAAGACCATCCATCGCATGGACTTGCGAAAAAATACTTCAAAGACGGCTACTACGGCGCCGTCATCACGTTTGGATTGAAAGGCGGTTACGATGCCGGGAAAAAATTGATCGACGAAATCGATTTATGGTCGCACGTGGCCAACGTCGGCGATGCAAAGTCGCTCATCATCCACCCTGCATCGACGACGCACCAGCAGTTGAGCCCTGAAGACCAAGAACTAAGCGGCGTCCAGCCTGATTTGGTCCGTTTGGCCGTCGGCATCGAAGACATCGATGACATCATCGGGACGCTTGACGAAGGAATCGGCAAAGCGACAGGCATTTACACGATTGAAAAAGATGAAAAAGATGCGGTTGAATGGCTCACCGCTTCCCCGTTCGATCGCAGCGAAGGGTTGCGCCCGAAAACCATCTTCGTCGACGGCTCTGAAGCGTTGTTGCATGAAGTGGGTGTGCTGACGAAAAAAGGTTACGTCGTCAAACCGTTAGCCGAGCACAACGAAGAAATCGTCGACGTCATCGTCACGGAACGGGACGTAACCGATCATTTGGTCGACGATTGGAAAGCGTATGGACCGAAAATCATTTGGACGAAAGGTTCGGCAAACACCGTCGATCCATCCGTAACCGTAATCAGTAGCGCCGATATCGTTGCACGATTCAAGTAAGATGACGGATACTGTTCCAACATAGGAGTGGCTGTGGCGATCGGATGCACCGATTTGCCACGGCCCATTTTTCTTTACATCGTTTTTTGTCCGACGAGGCCAATCATTTCAACAAACCATTTCCGCTTCCTCTTTGTTTCAAGCCGAACGCAGATAGCATGCACACGGACATGGTAACAACCCTTTCATAAAACCAGCCAAAGGCAATTCTTCCCTTGAACGGTGATTGGATATTGCTAGTATCAAGCGACCGTTTCTTCTGCATCGTTGAACGCTTCATTTTGATAATTCAACCACTTTTGTTTCATAATATAGTTAGAGATCAATCTTTAGGTGGAATGGACAATGCAGATACATCAAATCGTGGCAACTTTGCTCATCCCGCTCCTCGTTTCACAACTTCTCGTTAAATTCACCGATGACAAAGACACTGTTCCAATGCCAAACGAAACGACGCCACACGGGAAACTGGCAAGTTGTTTGGCCGATGGCGCACAGGAAAAAGCGACCGTCATCGGACTCGGCGACTCGCTTACGGTCGGTATTGGCGATGAATACAACTTGAGCGGATATTTTGGACGATTGACACGTTACGCAAACGAGAAAAACTGCCTGTATGAAGCGATGAACTTCAGCGAAAAAGGCTTTACGACAACGGATTTATTGGAACAGTTGAAACGCGATGATGTAAAAGCGGCTATCGAGCGCGCGGATGTCATCATTTTGACGATCGGCGCAAACGACCTCATCCAACTATTGAAAGAAGTCCATTTGTCCTTGAAATTCGATTTGATTGAAAAAGAAGAAAAAAGGTATGCAAAAAACATCGCCAAAGTGCTTTCAGAAATCCGTTCCCTGAATCGGAACGCGGAAATTTATTACATCGGCTTCTACAACCCGGTGGACGATTCGTTCGGCAAAGAGTACCTTGATTCTCTCGTCATAAAATGGAATAATATAAGTGAACAGTATGTCAAAGAAATGGAACGGGCGCACTTCATCGCCATCAACGATTTGTTTTCACGCGATGCCAAGCGCTTTTTATCTGAAGACAAATTTCATCCCAACCACTTAGGTTATGAAGTGATTGAAAAGCGCGTACGATCCTTCATGTTGAATAAGTAAAAAACGCTGATGATTGATTCATCAGCGTTTTCATCTCTTCAACACGTTTATTGGATCTTTTCAAGGTCGCTTTTGAAATGTTCTTTAAACCGCTCATCATGCATATGGCATGCGGCCCATTGGCCATCTCTATATTCGGCGAATGCCGGCACTTCCTTGGCGCATACGTCTTTCGCAAACGGACAACGTGTACGGAATACGCATCCGCTTGGCGGGTTGATCGGACTTGGCAATTCGCCTTTGATTTGGATTCTTTCTCTTTTTCGTTCCACTTCCGGATCCGGTATCGGCACCGCGCTCAATAACGCCCTCGTATATGGATGCAGCGGTGATGTATACAGTTTGTCGCTTGGCGCAATTTCCATCATTTTCCCCAAATACATGACACCGACGCGGTCGCTGATGTGACGAACCATCGACAAGTCGTGCGCAATAAACAAGTACGTCAAGCCTCTTTCTTCTTGCAGTCTCTTCAACAAGTTGACGACTTGCGCTTGGATGGAAACATCCAACGCGGAAATCGGTTCGTCCGCCACGATAAATTCCGGTTCAACCGCCAACGCACGAGCAATCCCGATCCGTTGCCGTTGACCACCACTGAATTCGTGCGGATAGCGGTTGGCATGTTCTTCATTCAGTCCGACAATTTTTAATAGTTCGTTCACTTTTCGCTGCCGTTCTTCTTTCGTTTTTACCAGGCCGTGAATATCAAGCCCTTCGGCGATAATGTCCATGACCGTCATTCGTGGGTTCAACGATGCATATGGATCTTGGAAGATCATCTGCATATTTTGGTTCAATTCTTTCAATTCGTCTTTCGTCTTTTTGCCATGGACGCTTTTACCTTTAAACATCACTTGGCCTTCCGTCGCATCGTACAATCGCATAATCGTGCGACCGGCTGTCGACTTTCCGCTTCCTGATTCACCAACGAGCCCAAAGGTTTCACCTTTGTAAATATCGAATGTCAAACCGTCTACGGCTTTCAATATTTGCTTGCGTCCCACTTTGAAATGTTTCTTCAAATTGCGAACTTCAACCAATTTTTCTTTTGACTTACTCATCGTTTGTCAATCCTCCTGCCATGATGTGCGCCGGTGGTTCAACTTTTGGTGCTCGTTCGTCTAAAAGCCAGCATGCCGTCTGTTGTTTGTTTCTGACATTCGTATATGGCGGCATATGTTCATCGCATACTTTCATTGCGTAAGGACAACGTGTCACGAATGGGCAGCCTTTCGGCGGTGCTTTCAAATCGGGCGGAGTACCCGGAATGGATTGCAACTCTTCTTTTATTTCATTCAACTTCGGCATCGATGCCAACAAGCCCCACGTGTAAGGATGTTTCGGATGATAGAAAATGTCATCCACTTCGCCTGTTTCCACGATTTTGCCGCCGTACATGACCGCGACACGGTCCGCGATATTCGCTACGACGCCCAAATCGTGGGTGATGATGATGATGGCCGTATTCATCTCTTTTTGCAATCTTTTTAACAAATCCAAAATTTGCGCTTGGATCGTCACGTCCAACGCCGTCGTAGGTTCGTCCGCAATCAAAATTTTCGGATTGCATGAAAGTGCGATGGCAATCATGGCCCGTTGCCTCATTCCGCCGGAAAATTCATGTGGATATTGCTTGATCCGTTTTTCCGGATTCGGAATGCCGACGAGGTGCAACAATTCGATTGCTCGTTCATAAGCTTCTTGTCTCGACAGTTTTTGGTGTTTGATCAACCCTTCGGCAATTTGTTTACCGATTGTCATCGTAGGGTTCAAAGAGGTCATCGGATCTTGGAAAACCATGCCGATCTCTTGTCCGCGGATATGCTGCATTTCCGCTTCCGTCTTCTTTAGCAAGTCTTCGCCATCTAAAATGATGGAACCTGATTTATATTCACCGGGAGGTTGCGCGATTAATTGCATGATCGATTGGGCGGTGACACTTTTACCTGAACCGGATTCACCGACGATTGCAAGTGTTTCTCCTTCGTATAAGTCGAAACTTACACCACGTACCGCTTGGACTTCGCCGCCGTACGTATGGAAAGAAACGGATAAGTCTTTTACTTCCAATACTTTTTTCATCGTCTGCTCCCTCCTTACCTTTTATCTTTCGGGTCAAATGCGTCGCGTAATCCATCACCGACTACGTTAAACGCCAACATCGTCAGTGAAATGAAGAACGCCGGGAAGAATAATTGATATGGATAATAACGCAATGACGCCAATCCGTCAGAAGTCATCGTGCCCCAGCTGGCAAGCGGTGCAGGAACGCCTAGTCCCAAGAAGCTCAAGAACGCTTCCGTAAAGATCGCCGATGGCACCGTCAACGTCAATGTAACGAGAATCGGCCCCAACATGTTCGGAACCAAATGTCTTGCGATAATTCGCGTCGTGCTTGCCCCCAAAGACTTAGCAGCCAGCACGTATTCTTCGTTTTTTAGTCGCATCACTTCTCCACGCACAATCCGCGCCATGTTAATCCAGCCCGTTATCGTCATCGCCAGAATCAATGTCCATAATCCTTGCGGCATGACGACCATGAGCAAGATGACGACCAACAAATATGGCAATGCCGACAAAATATCCGCAATCCGCATCATGATTTCATCGACCCGTCCACCGATATAACCGGATACAGATCCCCAAATGACGCCGATGATCAAGTCGATGATCGCTGCTGTCAATCCGATAAAGAGCGAAATTTTTGCACCTTCCCACGTCCGGGCGAACATGTCCCGGCCAAGGTTGTCCGTACCGAACCAATGCTCGGCCGAAGGTGATTGGTTTGCGTTGATCAAATCGTTTTCATAATAGTTATATTCTGTCATGTAAGGTCCGGCAAGCGACATGACCGCCAATAAAATGATGATGATGACTCCGCCGATCGCCAACTTGTTCTTCTTGAAGCGGCGCCAAGCATCTTTCCAGTAAGACGTGCTTTCGCCGACGATTTTTTCCGTTTCCGCTTCTGTATACTGGATCGGTGTGAAATCCGACTGTTTAATCGTCTGCTGTGACATCAACGATCACCTTCTTTCTCAGTCAGTTTAATGCGTGGGTCGACAAGGCTGTAAATGATATCGACGATCAAAATGGAAAACAGGAATAAGACACTATAAAACACCGTCGTTCCCATGATGACCGTATAATCCCGGTTCGTGACACTCGTGACAAATTCCCTTCCAATTCCAGGAATCGCAAAAATCGTTTCGATGATGAAACTTCCCGTCAAAATGGCGACTACGAGCGGTCCCATATAGGAAATGACAGGCAAAATCGCATTCCTAATGCCGTGGCGGTAAATGGTCACACGTTGGCTCAACCCTTTCGCTTTCGCCGTTTTGATATAATCGGAATTCAACACTTCCAGCATGCTCGACCGCATGAGCCGGGCGATGAATGCCAACGGTGTCGCCGCCAAGGCTACGGCAGGCAAAATCGAATGGGCAAACGAATCAAATTTTGCAATCGGCAATAATTGTAGTTTAAATGCAAAAACATATTGCAATACGGCCGCCAATACGAAACTTGGCACGGAGATCCCCAATACCGCGATCACCATCGCCGTATAATCCGGGAAGCGGTTATGATAAAGTGCTGCAACCACTCCTAAAAAAATCCCCACCGACAAGGCAAGCAAAATGGATTCCAACCCTAATATCGCCGAATAAGGAAAACTGCGGTTGATGATGTCATTGACGCTCTGGCCGACGTACTTGAACGACGGGCCGAAATCCCACTTCACGACGCGCAGCAAATAATCGAAATATTGCACGTGGATCGGATCGTTCAATCCGTAAGCCGCATTCATTTGCTCCTCAAGTTTTGGCGGCAGTCTCCGTTCCGATGCGAACGGACCGCCGGGAGCGACTTTCATTAAAATAAACGTGATTGTGACGATGAAGTATAAAGACAACAAAATATATCCTATACGTTTCAACAAATATCGTAACACGAATTTATACCTCCAAAACTTATGTTTTTAATGAGGATTTAGAAGATGGAGATTCGTAACAAGTATATATGATATATACCCGTTGAGTGAATATGTTGAGCTCATAAAAAAAGGGGTGAAATGAATCACCCCTACTTCATTTACTGCAAACATGTTATTGCTCTGTAATGTAAGCCCATTTCAAGTTGAAAGCGCCAGCTGGATGTACTACTACACCTTCAACGTAATCTTTCTTCGCATATACGTTCGTGTAGAAGTAGATAGGGATAATCGGCAATTCTTCCATGAAGATTTCTTCAGCTTGTTTCAAGATTTCTTGGCGTTTTTCAGGATCAAATTCTTTGCGTGACTCTTGAAGCAATTTCTTGTATTCTTCGTTTTCCCAATTTGTGTAGTTGTTTCCGCCAACTGTCTCGAAGATTTCCAAGAAGTTGATCGGATCGTTGAAATCAGCAACCCAACCGATACGGCCGATTTCATAGTTTCCTTCCCCTAAAGAGTCAAGATAGACGTTCCACTCTTCGTTCTTCAATTCCACGTCGATTCCCAAATTTTTCTTCCACATATCTTGTACAGCTTGGGCGATTGCTGCGTGAGCTTCGTTCGTGTTATATGAGATTGAAAGCTTCGGTAAGGAATCCAATCCTAATTCCTCTAACCCTTTTTCCAAATATTCTTTTGCCTTTTCAACATCGTTGTCCGGGAAGTAACCTTGTTCGTTTTCAGGGAACATGGAAGGTGGAACCAACGCCATTGCCGGCTTTTGCTCACCTTGTGTGATGTTGTCGATGATTGCTTGACGATCGATTGCATGAGCCAATGCTTTACGGATGTTCACATTGCCCAAAATTTCATGGTCGTTATTGACCGTGTAGTAATATAATGCTGCTTGGTCGGAAATGTTCAATTCGCCAGCATCTTTCATCGATTGCATTGCCGCAAGCGGAATGGAGTCTACCGGAGAACCGATCCAGTCCAACTCGCCGTTTTCATACATTTGCAACGCAGTCGATTCATCGCCGATCATGTGCATGACAATTTGTTCCAACTTAACGTTTTCTGCATCCCAATATTGTTCGTTTTTCTCAAGAACGATTTTGTCGTTATGCTCCCAAGAAACCAACTTGAACGGACCGTTTGTCACGTAATCTTCGCCAGCTTCCAAATGCCATTCTGGGTTTTGGCTGACAACGTTTTTGTTAACTGGATAAAACGTCTTGAACGCAGTCAACTCCAAGAAATATTGTGTTGGCTGTTCCAATTCGACGACCAATGTTTTTTCGTCTTCAGCTCTGATGCCGACATCATCCAAAGAACCACCGTTCTCTTTAGCATCTTGCGCACCTTTGATGACGTACAATTGGTACGCATAGTCGGCATCCGCGTTTTCAGGATCCAACACCCATTTCCATGCGTATTCGAAGTCTTCTGCGGTTACTGGATCGCCGTTTGACCATTTTGCATCTTCACGGATTTTGAACGTGTACGTCAATCCGTCTTCGGAAACGTCGATTGATTCCGCCATCGCTTCTTCAGGTTCGCCATCATTGTTGATTCTCGTCAACCCTTCAAACACTTGGTCAAGCACAGCACTTGAAGTTGTATCTGTGGACAAACCTGGATGCAATGAAGGTGGCTCCGACTTGATATTGATGTTCAGCACTTGTTCAGCTGCCAAACCTGCTTCGCCTGAGTCTTCAGTAGTCGTATCTCCGTTGTCTGCGCTTTTGTCCGCATCATCCGAGCCTCCACCACAAGCAACTAAAAAGATGCTCAGGGTGAACACCAATGACAAGAGCAACAACCATCTCTTAAAATTCATTCCTAATTGACCTCCCTTTTTGGTATGTATGGTAATGAA
>JAAYTF010000180.1 GCA_012518125.1 Bacilli bacterium
GGTTGAACCGGCGCGCGATCCGAAAGACATCGATGACATCATTCCGAAGGATCCGAATCAACCGTACGATGTGCAGAGCTTTTTGCGATGTACCTATTTTTATTGAACTGTCGAAAAAATATTGGGGTCTCCCCCCTTGACGTAGCAGGCATTTTTGATTAAATAAATCATAATCTCTTACATGATGGTTTGCCCGCCTTTTTTTCACTAAAAAAGGGCGCACGTATCCTATTATCCACAGTTCGTTTTTTAAAAATGACTTATTAACATGTGGATAATTGATAATTTAAGAAACGAGACTTCTCATTTTCTCAGCCTGATTCTCCTTCACCCTTCCCAATGCCATAGCTAGCATGATACATAGGGCTAGTCCGGTTTTTACCTTCATTTTCTTTAATCCACGAATGGTGTGGTTTTCAAATCCAAAGGACACATCAAGCCGGCTATTGACACGTTCAATAGCTGTTCGTTTATTGTATTCTCTTTTCCATTTGTAACTGGCCCGATCAATCGGGGTAAAAATACGTCGGTCTTCGCTCAGCGGAATCCGAATTCCCTGTATCACTGGGCACTCGGCTGCACCTTCACAATGTATGCCGTACTGTTTGGCGGGGCATAACTTTTTAAGTGTGTTCCTATCTTTTTCAAATCCTCCATTTGCCATCTCACGTTCCTTTCCTGTGAGTGGGCAGTGGCAATATACATTTCCTTTAACATTGTAGGTCACATTTTCCCAATCACCTAATAGACGGGTGCTTTCTCCATCTTTCCACATATTTCGAATATCGATGACCGGTTTTATTTTATGGCTATCCCATAAGCGTACATAAAGCTTTGTATCATCATACCCTTTGTCGGCTTGCATCGACTCTGCATTTTCAAGAATATAAGGCTGATTTTCCTGGATGTCATCTAATAGATGATGGGCTTCGTTAATATCTGGAACGGAGGCCTTCGTCACAGAATAGGCCACAGGAAGTTCATAGTTGGAATCAATGATTAAATGGAGTTTATATCCAAACCATTTCGTTATTTTTTTCCACATCGTTCCGTCTTCTCTTTTTCCACGATACTCTTTTACCCCATAATCTGCATCCGTGTCTCTGCGGCCATCTTTTTCTTCATTTTTATTTTTTCCATTCGCAAAAGATGGGATGGCCTTACTGTCGATCGCTAAGGATCTTCCAAAATCTGGGAGAGTCTCATAGAGTTCAGCTACGAGGGATTCAAACATCAAATTGATTGTTTCTTCATGATCAAATAGTTTTTTCATGAATCGAGAGTACACATAAGCTGGTGGAACGCTACTTCCTTCCAAGCCACACATGTATCTCAATTGGGCGTTTCTTTTAAGCTCCCTACGAAGAGATTCAGTACTTTTATGCTCAAAGACGACTCCGGCTAAAATCGTATTCCAGACCGCCCGAATGGGGTAATCGTTCCGGCCATTTTTGCGCTGACTTTCAAGGGTTTTCATAAGCTTTTCATCAGGTAGATATTCGATGACCAAGCGCAGGCGATCCAAATCCCCTAATTCATCTAAATCTGTCCATGAAAATAAACTCATTTGTGGTATAATAGCCATACAGGTGAAACCCCCTAAGTTTAAGATTGTTTTTGTAGATATTAACATCTTAACTCACTTATGGTGCGGTTTCATCTGTTTTTTGTGTTTTGGGGTGGATTTTCTTGAATCCCCCCAATTTCTTCCTCAAAAGCCCTCTTTCAAGCTTATTTTTTGGGGGAAAATAAAATTTGCCCTGTCTTCCATCCCTTTTCCCGCTTGCACTTTGGAACATCGCAATTAGCTCTATCGAAGTGATTGAAGAAATTAATGATCTTATGGAAAAAATCAATGAAATTGAAACAATAGCTGAATTGATGGCGTTTGAAGGAAATACCAGAGAGTTATACTATTCGTGCTTTGATGAAATTATA
>JAAYTF010000172.1 GCA_012518125.1 Bacilli bacterium
GCAGTGAACTACCCTCCACTTACCACCCTTGCGGGTTGCTTGAAGTGGGGGATTCTCGGGTAATCCTGCACCAACCGACATTCATCTCCCACCTACTCATTGGGCTATCGCCCTTCACATTCCTTGAGGATGGGAGACTTCTGTCGGAAAAAGTTAAAAAATAAACGCCATTTGTCTTACGTCAACTTGATTCCGTACAATCCGGTGAATGAACATATCCAATATGAACGGAGCACGAAAAAAGCGATCGAAACGTTTGTCGAAACGCTGCGCAAACAGAAAATCCGTTGCGGAGACCGTTGGGAACATGGGGCGGACATCGATGCCGCATGCGGGCAGTTGCGCAGCAAACAATTGCAAAAACGATAAAACATCCTGTTCCATTCGGACAGGATGTTTATTCATGTTTGTCGCCAAACAGGATTGGTTTTAGTTCATCGTCGGCGGTCTGTTCCGCCAGTTTCGTTTTTGAACGGTAAGCGGCGCGCAACACGAGGTGTCCGGCAACCGGTGAGGTCAAAAATACGAAGATGATTCCTAAAACGAGGCGGACGCTGAAATACCCTTCGCTTCCGAGCCAAAAGAATATGAACGCTCCAAAAAGCGCAATCAAAACGGCAACGGTCGTCGTTTTCGTCGCCGCATGTGCACGGGTGTACACATCATAAAACCGGACCATGCCGATGGCGCTGATGACGCTGATGATGCTGCCGAACAAAATGATCAAGGCTCCGATCAATTCAAATATCTCGTTTGCGTTCAATGATGACACCTCTTTCGATGAACTTGGAAAACGAAATCGTACTTAAAAACGAAAGGATCCCGAGCACCAAAATGACGTCGAAAAACGCCCGCGTTTGGAAAAGAACGGAGACGATGGCGATCGTTGAAATCAAATTGACTCCGATGACATCCATGGCCAAGACGCGATCTGGAAATGTCGGACCGGCAATAATGCGATAAAAAGTGATGAAAATCGATATGCCAAATAAAATGAGCGAAATGATGAGAATCGTCTTGATCACCCGTGCGACACCTCCATAATCGCTTTTTCAAACCGTTTCAATGACCGCTTCAAATCATCTTTGTAACGTGTTAAATCCATTGCATGGATATATATGACGTCGCCCGTTTCATTCACTTCCATCACAACGGAACCGGGGGTTAATGTGAGCAATATCGATAGCACGGTTACTTCCCAATCTTTTTTCAATGGCGTTTTATAAGAGAAAATGCCCGGTTTCAGATCCAATTTTGGACTTAAAATATGTTTGATGACGACGATGCTCGAATAAAACATTTCTTCAAGGAAAATCAAGAGCAATTTGATGATGGAAATGGCCCGCTGCAAATAAAACGATCTGCCGAAAAAACGGCGCATGAGCCAAATGATGAAACTGCCGATGATAAAGCCGGTGAGCAGCGTCTGAAAGGTGACGACATCTTCATCTTTTAAAAGCACCCAAAGAATCGCGATAAAAATGTTCAACAAAAATTGGGCGGCCATTTAGTTCACCTCTTCATTCCCCAAAATCGCGTCGATATAGATGCCGGGATTCATCAACGTGTTTGCCGCTTCGGTAATGTACGGGCCGACTACTTCCGCACCGAGACCAAGGAAGAGAGAAATGAACACCAATGAAACGATCGGGAACAGCAACTTCTTTGAAAGTGGCGTCGCTTCATCCCGGTCGATGATCGTCTCGCCCCAGAACGAATGCATAAACACCCGCAACAACGAATACAAAGCGACGAAGCTGGAGAAGATTCCCAATGCAAGCAGCAAATAAGACCCGTTGGCAAGCGCTCCTTGGGCAATCAACATTTTGCCCAAAAATCCACTCAACGGCGGCAATCCGGCAAGCGCCAAAATGGTGATGAAGAAACTCCAACCGAGCACCGGATAATGGCGGATGAGCCCGCTGATTTCATCGTATCGCGGTGTGCGCGAGACAAAAATTGTCGCCCCGGCAAGCAAAAACAACAAAGCTTTCACGTACATATCGTGGATCAGATAAAAAACGGCGCCTTCCATTGCTTCTTTCTCCATCACCGCCACAGCGATCAAGATAAAGCCGACGGAAATGATGACGTTATACGATACGATATAGCGGATGTTGCGGTAGCCGATCGCCCCGATCATCCCGCCGATGAGCGTCAAGCCGGCCATGATGCCGATCAACGTGTGCGTAATTTGTTGTTCATGATGGAAGAGCAATGTGAACGTGCGAATGATGGCATACATGCCGACTTTCGTCAATAATGCGCCGAACAGTGCGCTAATCGCCGTCGGCGGCGTACTGTATGAACCGGGTAGCCAATAATACAACAGCAATCCGCTTTTTAACGCAAACACGACCAAAAAGATGAGGCTGATGACGGTAAGAAGCGGCGTCTCTCCGGATTCTGCGATACGGACGGAGATATGCGCCATATTCAACGTTCCGACCGATCCGTACAAAAGGGCGACGGCAATCAAAAAGATCGATGATGAAATGACATTAATCGCCATGTATTTGATCGATTCGATCAATTGGGCGCGCGTCGCCCCGAGCGTGATCAAGACGTATGACGCGATCAGCATCACTTCAAATGTGACGAACAAGTTGAAAATGTCGCCCGTCAAAAACGAACCGTTGACACCAGCGATCAAAAAATGGGCAAAAGTGTAAAAATACAATTTTTCCCGTTTGATAC
>JAAYTF010000173.1 GCA_012518125.1 Bacilli bacterium
ATGCTAATTTTATATCCTACAAACAAGAGGTGAAACAGATTGGTTCATTTGTTCAAAAGAAAGCTCGTCACCGTCCACGAGTCGGAAGTTTCTGATTTGAATGTCCGCGAAACGGAACATTTGACAATTGACCTCATCAATCATTTGCAATTGAATGAACAAGACCTGCACCATATTGCTTCCATTAAAGACATTATCATCGATCAAGCCGAAAGTATCGCCAATCGGCATTACCAACTGATCATGAAAGCGGCGGAGACGCGTGAGATTTTTCAAAATGCAACCGCTTACGATAGGTGGATCAACGTCTTCACTTCGTATTTAAACGAGTTGGCACGGGCTGAAATCGATGACACGCACGTAAAAAAGTTGAAAACAATCGGCTAAGCTCAAGCCCGCATCAATTTGACGGAAGATTGGTTCATCGCATCTTTCATGCGCATCTTTGAACATTTAACCCCTCATATCATCAATCGATTCTCCTCAAAACCTCAAACAATGGCGGACGTATTGCTGGCGGTTAATCGGATCATCATGTTGGATGCGATTCTCGTTTTGCATGCTTACCGTGAAGCGAACGAATTCAAACTGGTCGATCATTTAAGCAACACAATGGAAGAAATCACGAATATCCAACAATTAAAAGAAATGGTCAATGTGATGCAAGAGACGAAAACAGGAATCGGTGAAATGGAAATCGACTGCCAAGAAATGAATCGTGCCGTTGACAAAATTTACGAAACGGCGAAGCATGCTACTGAACAAACCGCTTCCATGGTCGAAGACGCCATCAACAACCGCGAAGAGGTCGAAAAAGCGTTGATCAACTTCTCGACGATGATCGAAGAGTTCCAACGTTCGCAAGGAAAGTTCCAGCAACTGACGGCAAAAATCAACAACATATCGGAAGTCATCGATTTCATCAAAAACATCGCGGATGAAACGAATCTGCTTGCATTAAACGCTTCGATCGAAGCCGCTCGGGCTGGGGAACACGGCAGAGGGTTCGCCGTCGTCGCAGAAGAAGTGCGAAAGCTCGCGGAACAAACGAGAAGTTCGGTCGACCATATCACTTCCGAAATGCTCGAAGTTCAGGAAAATTCCAATCAAGTCAGCCATGAAATCAAAAGCTTGTCACAAGAATTGAATGGTCAGCTAAAACAAACGAACATGACGATACAATCGATGCAGCAGTTGATGCGGGCCATCGAACATGTTAAAGACTCGATTCACACGATTTCCCGTATCACCGAGACGGAAGCGCAACATTCAAAAAGACTAGCCCAACAAATGGAAAAATTGAACGAACGATTCAATAAAACGGAAGAGATCATTTATGCGACAAGTCAATCCGTTTTGCTCGCCGGCAAAAAAATCGATCAAATCCGCCATCAATCGTTAAGTACTATCAAAGCGCTCACTCCGGAGCAGGAACGACGCATCAATGAAATCGATGCTAAAGTCGAAAATTGGTTCAAAATGAACAACGGAACGTGGTGGAACGAATAATTTTTGATAAAAAAATGAAATCCATCCGTTCTTTCCGTCCGGTTATGATAAAATAAAGTTTGCAACAACCATTTGCATGTTAATGGAGGAAACGATGATCA
>JAAYTF010000179.1 GCA_012518125.1 Bacilli bacterium
ATGAGGAATGGATTGGATCAACGAGAAAATACATACATTTCTAGTTTATTGATTGGAACTAGCTCCAATCAATAAACTAGAAACCTAAAGCGTGGTTAAAAACAGTGTACTAATTTTACACATAATTATGGACTTGACTGCATTTCTCAATCGAGAAGTGCTTTTTTAGTCTAAAACAGAAAATATTTAAACCTTTATTGTTTTGTGATATATCATCTTTCAAAATTAATCATTCACTCAGTGAAAATTTAATGTAACGAGGTATATTTTTATGAAACAAGTTTCTACTTTATTATTAAAATAGCAGTCATTGCGATGGGTATCCCTGTCTTAGTTTTATGTATTTTTGTTTTACCAAATTTGGTTAGATTAGCCTTTGATCATGCTGTAGACGGTAAAACGTTTGGATTTATTGTACTTAGTATTTTAGCCATTATATATTATTACAGTGATTCCATTTATTATGGCATGGTACCAAACGATAAAATTATTAAAATATATTGAAACTAATTAAGCTTTTTCTCAACTTTCGGTAAATTCACTAAAAGATCAAAAACTATGATAAAATAGTCAGTTGCCTGTATTTCATCATTCTTCCATTCGTCTACATCGAAGCCGAATAGGATGATGCACCGGGTCTTATATTCATTGGCATGGTCTTGATCGGTGCCTCATTTGCAGTTTCAGTTTTTGCTTCGGTTCTTCAAAGACTTTTTCAACAAGTAATTGAAATAAAAAAAGAAAACGATTTGACAGTCTGAAGTGAAACTAATGGCGGTCATTATGAATATAGATGTTATGTTAGTAAAACGAAAAATGACGGTTACGAAACTATCAGAGAAAGTCGGCATTACCATGGCCAATATTTCCATATTAAAAAACGGTTAAACAAAAGCGATTAGACTATCCAATTTGTAAAGCTTTAAACTGTCAACCAGGAGATATTTTGGAATAGTGTAGTGATGATAAAGTCGAAGATTATGAGAAGGATTCGTTAAAATGATTGAAGACGGTGAGATGCAAGAAAAGTAAAACTGAATGGTATAACATTTATTTGAATACTTTTTAAAAAGCTTTATGATTAGCAAATAACTTTATAAAGCAAAAATGTGGAGAATTATCAATACGGTATTCTCCACATTTTTTATGTTTTATGGATAAACCATTCCACCGTCCGTAACGATCGCTTGACCAGTAATATAGTTGGAGTCTTCGGAAGCCAAGAAAGAAATGAGATTCGCAACATCTTCAGGGGTTTGTGAACGACCGAGAGCGATCCCTTCAGAGAACTTGGCGAATGCTTCCCCTTTTTTCGTACCTAAATGTTCCATCATTTTTTCATCAAGACGTTCCCACATACTCGTTCCAACTATACCTGGACAATACGCATTTACTGTAATTTTATGTTGCGCTAATTCTTTCGCAGCCGTTTGCGTAAGTCCTTTTACCGCAAATTTTGAAGCAGAATACACACCTAACATTTCGAATCCTTCCTGCCCTGCAATACTGCAGGCATTGATAATTTTTCCGCCTTTTCCTTGCTTGATCATTTGTTTTGCGGCAGCGGCAATTCCATAAACGACACCTTTTACGTTAACTTCTAAGACGAGATCTACTTGTTTTGGATCTGGCTCGATGAGCGGTCCAACTTGTCCTTCTACCCCTGCGTTATTAATGAACACATCGACACTTCCAAACGTATCAACTGCATGTTTCACGAGATTTTCTTGATCTTCAGGTTTCGTTACATCTCCGACAACGGAAGCATCGTGAGGAGAAGAAATGAAACCCGCACAAAAGGCGGTGGTCATTCGTCGCCATGAAACCTGAACAGCTTAGACCTTTCCCACCTGTCGGA
>JAAYTF010000174.1 GCA_012518125.1 Bacilli bacterium
ACGTAGCATTCACGTTTATGTTTGTCGCTCGTCGAGAGTTCCGGATTTTCACCTTTGCGGACGCGTTCCATCGCCGCTTCGGAAGGAATCGTGTATTGCACGCCGTTTTTGACGCCCTCCACACGACGAACCGCATCCGAATGCCCCTGGCTTAAACCTTTTCCCCAAAATGTATACGTTTTGCCATCCGGCAGCACCGCTTCACTCATCACGCGGTTAATGGAAAAGAGGCCGGGATCCCAACCGACGGAAATGATGCTCAATTTGCCATGTTTTTTGGCAACTTCGTCCACTTTGGCGAAATATTCCGGGATTTTCGCATGCGTGTCAAAACTGTCCACCGTATTGAACATTTGCGCAAAGTGCGGCGTCTGCTCCGGCAAATCGGTCGCTGAGCCGCCGCATAACAACATGACATCAATTTTGTCGCGATAGTTTTCCGCTTCATCGACGTGCAAGGAAGGGACGTTCGGGTCGAGCGTATCGACTTTGCCACGTCGTGAAAAGACCGCCACCAGTTCCATATCCGGCTGCTGTTTGATGGCCGCCTCCGCACCGCGGCCCAAATTTCCGTAACCGATGATACCTACTCTAATTTTCTCTTGCATTCCAAATCCCACCTATGCTCCACTTTCATTTTTCACATGTTCATCGTAACTTTTTTTTAAAAAAAGTGCAACGCCTGTCCGGGACATTAAATCGTTTAAGAAAAACAAATTTCATATACGGCTCGTTCTCCTCCCACTTGATCCAATGAACCTTGTCATTATGTTTGCCCCCATCAGGATCTAACACGGCAAGGTAACGATGGCTGTTTTCCACCTTGTATCCGATCCCGACGACAAAATGATGTGACGAATAAGCATTGCGGGAAAAATTTAAAGGAAAAAGAATGATTACCGGAAGTTCATCGTCAATTGAACTGCAATATGCATAAAACCGTTTTTTGGCGGGTGTGGTTTCTACGTCCCATTTCCCTTCTATCGCCCAACGATTGAGTATAAAGCGCAATTTTCTTTTTAGCCGCCCCGCCGTCGTCCCCCATGGAAACGTACCGATTTTTCGATACAACACATTGACGAGCTCTGTGTTTTCCATCGAGTCAAATGTAACAAAACCTTTCCGGGATAAATATTTCACAACCATCGCCGCCGCGGCGGGCCCACAAGCAGATTTGGGATGCCCCACCCCTTCTTCCCGTTGCCAGATTCGCTCGACATGAATCACCTTGAGCGTATGTTTCGGTGTTTTTTCACGATGTTTTTTCTTGAAAATTTCATTCATTTGACACGCCTCTTGTTCGGATGCGGCACTTAAAAATGTATCGCCGGGTATCCTTTTCGTTCTTATTTTACGTTATACTAAATGCAACATCATTTCATCTTTTTTGATGGGAGTGTTGGACATGCCGTTAAAAGAAAAAGAAATCACCGAGCCGGTTCAATTATGTTTAGCGGATGGCATGCTGAATCCGGAAAGCATCGGCTGGGCGCGCAAGCCGATCATCCGCTCGAATTTGCGCGGACAATTTTTGCGCAAGAAAAAATGGAACTATTGGTGTGTGTTTGGCCGCGACGCCCTCTTTTCCGCCACCATCAGCAATCTGGATTATGCGACCGTCTGTTTCGTCTATTACTTGGACTATGAGACGAAAGCATTCAATGAAAAAACGATCATCCGCCCGTTCGACACCAAAACTCATATGCCGGAAAACGTGCAAGAAACAGTGGAAGTCACACATAAAGACATGCATTTGTCATTCATCGAAAACAATAAAGAGACGCTCATCAAAGTGAGTGCCAATGATTTCCACGGCGAATATTTGGAAGCGGATATCGCCGTTTCGTATCCGGATGACCTGGATACGCTCAATGTCGTCGTGCCTTGGAGCGAGACGAGGTTCCAATTCACCGCAAAGCATCACTGCCTCCCGGCAAAAGGCCGTTTCACGGTCGGCGAAAAGACGTACACGTTTCATCCGGAAACCGATTTTGCCGTATTGGACTATGGCCGCGGCATCTGGCCATATGAAAGCACGTGGAACTGGGGCATAGCTTCCGGCAAACAACACGGCGACATCATCGGCCTCAATCTCGGTGGAAAATGGACGGACGGTACCGGTTCCACAGAAAATGCGGTCATCTTAAATGGCACCCTTCATAAAATAAGTGAAGAGCTGAACTTCTCTTTCGATCGAGATGATTACATGAAAGATTGGCTCGTAACCAGCCCTTCCGGAAATGTCGAATTGACGTTCACTCCGTTTTTTGAACGGGTCGCCAAAACCGACTTGAAAATCATCCGTTCCGAAGTCCATCAAATGGTCGGCCATTACAACGGCGCCATTAAACTCGACGATGGAAAAACGATCACGTTCAACAACTTCCTCGGATGTATCGAAGACCATTATGCGAAATGGTAAAATGCATCAAAAAAGATGCTGAAGTTTCATCTTCAGCATCTTTTTCTTTCCGTCAAACATTGGACGGGCCCTGCCATTTCACAGCGTTTTCCCTGAGCATCCATTTCTTCTATGTAAACACGATTTGCAACAAGAAAATGAACGACAACACATAAATGATTGGATGCAGAAATGAACCATTACCCTGGACGAGTTGGATGAACGTTTAAACGACAAAGCCGATCGCCATCCCCATCGCGATGCTCGATGTCAACGGAATGGTCAACATCGCGAGAAAAGCCGGAAATGCTTCGCTGAAATCGTGCCAATTGATGCGAAATGCGCCTTTGAACAAAAAACTTCCCACGATGAACAACACAGGTGCAGTAAAAGCGGCGACAGAAGATACGGCTTCGACCAACGGCAAGAAAAAGACCGATAATAGCAACAGAACTGCCACCGTTAAAGCGGCGAGCCCGCTTCTAGCCCCTAATCGCTTTCCTTTTTTCGATTCGATGTAAGGAGCCGCAGGCGTTGAACCAAATAGTGCACCGACGAGCGTCGCAACCGAATCGCTCACGTAAGATACGTTCACTTTATATGTACCTTCATTTCGCGTAATATTGTTATCCTCATCCAACAGCCGCAGCGTTCCTGCAGCGTCAATGATGATGATCAACAAAACGGAAACGATCACGAAAAAGAGCGAGCGGGAAAACACGCCGCTCAAGTCAAAATCGATGATAGCAGGCAGTTCAGGGAGCGAGACGATTTTTTCCACTTCAAACAATCCCAAAAAATAACCGGTGACCCCGGTGATGAGCATGCCCAGCATGATTGCCCCCTTGTCACTGCGGGCGGTGAAAAACAATGTGACGACGATGCCGTTGGAGCTTCTGGCGGAAAACGATCATTCGAACATGACGGATACGTGTTCAAAATTTACCGCAAGCTGCGTTGACGTGATGCCTCAAGCACCGCCCCGGTCACTTACATTTTTTTTAGTTTTTTGTTACAATAATATACAAAACTTATAAGAAAAGGGTGATTCGCATGCGTTTGAAGGGCAAAAAGGTGCTTGCTGTCGTTGACCAACTTTACAACGATTTGGAACATTGGTATCCGGTGTACCGTATGCGTGAAGAAGGGGCCCAAGTTGATATTGCTGGTCCGGAAGCGAATGAAGTCTACACAGGCCAAAGCGGCATCAAAGCGAAAACCGATTATGCTTTCAAAGATATAGATGCCAACGACTACGACGGAATGTTGATCCCCGGAGGATGGGCACCAGACAAATTGCGCCGTTACCCTGAATTGTTGGACATCGTCCGCAAGATGAACGAAGCAGGCAAACCGATCGGCACGATTTGCCACGCCGGCTGGGTGTTGGTTTCTGCCGACGTACTCAAAGGCCGCAAAGTGACGAGCACGCCAGCCATCCAAGATGACATGAAGAACGCTGGTGCAGAATGGGTCGATGAGGAAGTCGTCGTCGATGGCAACTTCATCTCAAGCCGTCGTCCGGACGATTTGCCTGTTTATGCAAAAACATATGCGGACAAATTGGCGGAATAACGAATTTGGAGCTGCGTTTCCTCTAGCCTAAGAGGAATGCAGCTCTTGTGAAAAATTCATGTACGGTTCGAAAAAGAGGGAAAACAGCGTGCGAAAAATTGTTTTGTTCGACGGGGAATGCCACTTATGTCATAAAAGTGTATCCTTCATCATCAAACGCGATCCGAAACGGCATTTTCAATTTGCAGCACAACAAAGCGAAATCGGCCAACAATTGCTCCGCGAAGCGGGTGCGCCGACGGATGTGAATCATTTAATTTTGATCGAAGGTGCCCGTCATTTCGAAAAATCAACCGCAGCATTAAGGATATGCCGCCATTTAAAGGGGTGGTGGAAGTTGTGTTCCTTCTTTCTTGCTACTCGTTCCTAGACCTTTTAGGGATGCCGTTTATCATATCGTTTCAAAAAACCGCCACAAATGGATCGGCAGCGCGGAGTCGTGTTTGTTGCCATCACCGGAAGTTCGCGATCGGTTTTTGTAAATAGTTTCATTTGCGACATACAGTTTATTTGAAAATCTCGCAAAATAGTATATAATGAATATGGTGAAACTTTATCATCGGGGCATTAGCTCAGCTGGGAGAGCGCTTGCATGGCATGCAAGAGGTCACCGGTTCGAGCCCGGTATGCTCCATATTGCAAAGCTTAATCCTTCGGAGGGTTAAGCTTTTTTTATTGCCTCTTCAACGTTAAAAATTTTTTTGCACCCCACTTTGGCGGCTTCATGAAAGACATTTTTGA
>JAAYTF010000175.1 GCA_012518125.1 Bacilli bacterium
ATGTCAACATCGCGACGATGCAAGTGGGACGTGAAACGATCGGTGGAAAGGCGATCATGATGTTGACAATCGACCGGCCACTTACCGATGAAGAACTTGAACAAGTTCGTGCGCTTGAAGGGTTTGATCGGGTTGTCACCGTCGATTTATGAGGGGAAAATATGTATCCACTAAATGCGAGATGAAGCGCACCCCTAGAGTGATGAGTCATCAATCTCTAGGGGTGCTTTTGTGTGGAAAATTGTTACGTTTGGTTATACCTTAATCTTCTTTCGCAAAACCTAATTTGTGCAATTGTGGAGGATCAGTTACGACGACGGAGTAGTTTCTGAGATTTTCATTGATCGGAACGAGTAATGAACGATAAAGTGTCGGGAATACAGGGATTTCTTCAACCATCAGTTTCTGCCATTCGCTGTAAACTTGGCGACGATATTCAGGGTCAAATGCTTTTTCAGAGACGCCTTCTTCCAATAGTCGATTGTTTTCTTCACTTTCATAGCGCGGGAAGTTGAACATCGCGTGTGGGCCGTATAAACCTGCCGGATCGACGTCAGAACCAACGGACCATGCTCCCATGAATACGTGAACTTCCGGGTCATCGTTTCCGCCGTTTCCTACACGATCGTAGAAAGTGTTGAATTCATGGAGCCTTCCATCCAACAATTGAACGTTTAAACCGACCGCTTGCCATGATTGGATGTAGTAGTTGGCGAGTGGCTCAGCGATATCTCCGCCTGACATGGAGGCAAAGTTGATCACTAACGGGCTCCCATCCGGGTTTTCACGGAATCCGTCTCCATCGACATCTTCATATCCGGCTTCGTCCAAAATTTCATTGGCTTTATCCGGATCGTATGTTGGCACTTCAATCGTATCGTCGTGGTAATACGAGTGCGATGGCGCGATTAATGTGGTAGCTGCCCAACGGAATCCATCATAAAATTGTTTTCCAACAGCATCGTTATCCACGGCATACCACATGGCACGTCGCAAATTTACGTCGCCGACGACCGATTCTTCCGGTTTATAATCGACGCGTCCATTTTCTTTATCCCATGTGCCGAGCTTAAAGCCGATATAAGTGTATGAGTTGTCAATATCGCCCAAGAAAACGATGCCTTCCATATCTTGATTATCTTTATATAAGTCGGTTGAAAAACTGTCAACCATATCTAAATTTCCTGATGCCAACTCGTTGGCAACGACGCTTGGGTCAACGACACGTAAAATGACTTCGTCCAGCGCAGGTTCGCCTTGCCAGTAATTTTCATTTTTCTTGAAGACGACCGATTCACCCGGCGTGATGCTTTCTACTTTAAAAGGTCCAAAACCGATCGGGTTTTTACGTACCGGATCTGATTCCGACATATCTTTTACATCAATGCCTTCAAATACGTGCTTTGGTGTCGCATAAGGCCAAATGCCGCCGGCAAGCAATGAAGGTGTCGGTTTTTCGTACGTGATTTGCAACGTTTTTTCATCGAGGACTTTGATGCCGGAAATCGTATCGGCTTCACCGGCGTGATACTCTTCCATGCCTTCGATGATCGTGAAATCTGAACCGTATCGTACACCGTCATAGTCTGGGTGACCGATGATTTCATAAGAGAACGCCCAATCTTCTGCCGTCACCGGTTCACCGTCATGCCAATATAGGTCGTCACGGATTTTAAATGTCCAAACTTTATAATCGTCGGAATGTTCAAAAGTTGCTGGTCCATCTTGTGTATAGTTGAATTTTTCGTCGATCCATAATAACGGCTCGTCAAACCATTTGAGAACTTCAGCATCCGGTGCCCCGCTGTAAAAATTGTAATTCAGGAGTCCGGCAAATGGTGTATCGCTAACCAATCCGAAATTCAGCGTCCCGCCCTGTTGGACTTCACCTTCGAGCGCGCGTTTCGGGAAGTCTTCGATGTTAAATGTTCCGTCTTCGTTTGGTTGAGGCTTTTGATATCCTTCTTGTTCCGTCGTTTCTTCGGTCGTGTCCGGATCATCCGCTTGCGTATCGGAACTTGCGCTTTCATCGTTGGAGCACGCGACCAAAGCGAAGACAAACACTGACATTAATGTAAGTAAAAACCATCGTAAATGAAAATTTTTCATTTCATCAAATCCTTTCTTTTTCTTTTTGACCAAAACTAATGACCACCCTATCACTCAATGATGCCATGTTTTGTTTCCGCCTTTTTTCACCTCCTTTCAAAAAGCGGCGAGCATGTTTTAACCTCTGCGTTGTCTGGCGTCGGTTGCTCGTTTGATTGCTTCGCCGACATTTCGGACACTTAGCATGAGGAGTAAGATGAGCAAAGCAGGCGGCACCCAAATCCACCAGCGATTTTCCAACACTTGCGGATTTCGCGCATAACTGAGAAGCGTCCCCAAACTCGGAGTGCTTTCTGGAAAACCGAAGCCCAAAAACGACAATCCGGATTCGATGCCAATGTTGGCGGCCAAATTTAATGTCATCGTAACGACAATGAGCGTGCTTAAGTTCGGCAACAATTGGGTCAACATGATTTTTAAATGTGACGAACCGAGTGTTTTTGATGCTTGAATATAATCGAGTTCCACTTCTTGCAAGGCGCGGGAACGGATTAGCCTGGCAATTCCCATCCATAAAAATGACGTCATGATGAGCGAAAAGCTAATCACTGAATATTTTGGAACGATTGCGACAAAGACGATGACAATCATTAAAAATGGCAATACCATAAAGAAATCGACGATTCGCATGAGAATGTTATCG
>JAAYTF010000022.1 GCA_012518125.1 Bacilli bacterium
AAACGCATCGACGAACTTGTCCAGCCAGACACCTTCCCCGTAAGGGTCGGCCTGCAAATGTTTCAAAGCGTTCTTTGCCCCTTCTTGCCGTTGCGTGATCCGTTCAACAAATCTGTCAGTCGCCATTTGTAACAACGTATGAAAATACTGCATTTCAAATTCATGCAAAGGTTTCCCCACCACCCGCTTTATTGTTGACTTGAAATTTGTTGCTTTTTCCATTCAATTTCCTTCAACATCTCTTCGACCGTCTGCTTCGCCTCAAAATCACCGACTTGATCGAAAATTCGCTTCGCTTCGTTCAACTTCGGAACGGCGCTTGAAAACGCACCCAAATGGGACAACGCAGTTCCTTGATTGGCAATCAAACGTGCGTAGCCGTGCGGATCCTCTTCTTTCTTCCGCACTTTCAAAACGTCCTCATACAAAGCGACCGCTTCCCATAAATTGTCTTCCATATGGGATGATTTCGCATATTGGAGCGCATTTGCCAAATTGATCGTTGCACTGCTCCACAATTCCGTTTGTTTTTCTTTGTCCAAATAACGCAACGCTTCGCGCAACGATTGGATCGCAGTCGCGGTTTTCAAATCGTGGTTATGTTCCGTTGAAGGCATCGCTATGTATGACAAAGCCAAATTCATATGGATCATCGCATACGTTTCCGAATCTTTGTCTTTGCGATATGTTTTCAACGCCTTGTTGTAACATTTGATCGCTTCGATGTAGTAAGGTTTTCGGCCATTGGCCAATTCCTGGTAAGCTGTTCCCAATTGAAAAGTCAATTCCGCTTTCATCTCGTCGAATGGCGAATCTTTGATCAAGTCAAGCGCGTTTTTGTAAGCATCGATCAGTCGCTCATCGATGAATCCGACCGTTTGTTTTACCGCCGCAGCTTCGCTCAACAACCTTGCCGAAAAAATCGGCGAGCGAGAAACGACGGTTTGAGCCGCTTCCTCAAGTAAGAAAACGGCTTTTTCCCAATTTTTTTGTTGCATGGCATCGTATGCATGCGCGGCAAGAATAAACGCTCTTATTTCATCCGACGTATTTTCATACAGGGGAGGTTCATCGATGAAATTCAGACGCCAAGCGGCGGCATCCAACAGCAGCAAATAATCTCCCGACAACATGGATTTTGCACGTTCGTACGTTTCTTTTCCAGGGTTTAAAATGAACCGGTTGAAATGTCCTTCTTTCGTGTCCGGCAACAATTCCGCCACACGTTCTACCGGTTCGCCATGTACGGCAGCTAAAAAAAATAGCCATTCTTTTGGGCAAGGTTCGGGTATACGACCTTGCAGCAAAGAAGGCATAAAAGTGTCCGCATCATCCACCGGCGGCAGCAAAAAGAACCCTGCTGTCCCTGGAAACACCCCGATTGGCTGTGGTTTCAACATATTTGCTGCTCCCCTTTCTCTCTTAAAAATAACCTTGCAGACTGCCGGTACACGATTTAGAGATAAAGAGGGACGCGAAGCGCCAAAGCTTCCTCATCCCATTCAACCGTTCTTTCGCCGTAATCGACATCTTCCGGCAAAAATTCAGTGATAAACACTGAACGATCGCCTTTTTTATTGCGGTATTTTAATATCAAACCGCCGGCGCCGACGTAACTGACCGGCATGACGAGCAAATGCTCCTCCTGCGGCACGACAATGATCGCATTCGTTTGAAAATATGTTTCAGCAATTTCTGCTGGCATTTGCAAATAACCGTTTTCAGTTATTTGACACTTCAATTTCTTCACCTGTCACTTTTTCCAGTAATTTTTTCGCCAGTTTGTCAACACTTGCTTCGACTTGAGGCGTTAGCCCTGTCCCGTACGATAAATCGCCCGCTTCGATCAAATAGACGGTAACTTTTTCCGGAAATTTTTGTTTCAACAACCATTTGCCCATCGCAATCGCATGATCCCAACGAAAGTCATGGAGATTGATGTTTTCCAACGGAATGGTTTCAACTTCCTCACCGGGAACTTCATAAACCGTCCCCGGTTCGCCCCCTGTCGTGCAAGCGTCGACGATGATCAAATGTTTGGCGTCCCCTATTTGGAACACCACATCCATACCGGCCGTTCCTCCATCTGCCAGCCGGACATGGGGTGGAACGCCCATATCCCACAACTTTCGTATAAGAATAGGGCCAGCTCCGTCATCTTTGCGCAACAAATTTCCACAACCGATAATCACCGTCATGCTGGCACCCCCTCTTGATCCATTTTTAAAACTTCGTCACTTCATATTTTGCAAGCTGTTTGTTCGTTTTTGCATCATAGGCGTGGACCGTGCATACTAAGCAAGAATCGTAGCTTTGTGCGATATGGGCCAATTCGACCGGGTCATCGGGATTTTTAATCGGCGTGCCGATCAAGGCCGTTTCAATCGGTCCTCTCTGTTCATGACGGTCGCGTGGACCGATGTTCCATGCGGTAGGCGTCACAACTTGGTAATTTTCGATCTTTCCATCTTTGATTTCGACCCAGTCTGATAATGCTCCACGTGCCGCTTCGGTCGA
This sequence comes from Bacilli bacterium, assembly GCA_012518125.1. Classification (GTDB taxonomy): domain Bacteria; phylum Bacillota; class Bacilli; order Bacillales; family Amphibacillaceae; genus Pseudogracilibacillus. Next base: position 2,518 of record JAAYTF010000022.1, read on the forward strand.
ACCGAAACCTTTGCCTTCGATCAATTCGCCAGGATTCACATAGAACTTTTCGTTTAAATCGATTTGTCTCAACCAGTTGTAAACATTGCGATAATATTTCGGCGCTTCGTGTAAACGAGCCAATACCCGAACCATGGCACTCGGGCCGATTTCTTTCACGATGTTGTAAATGAGTGGATCATAATCTTGCCAATCTTCCGCACCTTCCCTGCCAGCAATGACTTGACGCGCCAATGGTCCGACTTCAAGCGGTGTTTCGCCGCTGTCAAGCAAATAACGCGGCGCTTTGGCGAACGTGTATTTTCCTTGTTTTCTCCCTTCTTCAGGATCGAGCGGCTTTGTGAATCCATCAAACGGATGATAAGATCCCTCGCCTTCGTAGAATGAGTATGTCAAGTCTTCACGGACTCTTTCCTGGTCAAAATCGTGGAAATGTTCGCCGTCATAGACGCCGGAACGGGAAATCAATGCATCGTTGCGCCCTTCGATTGTCGGGTACATATATTTTTCAGGATTGAAAAAACTTCCCGTAGCCAAATATTTGCCCGGCCCTCTGCCGTAATGATCCAAGCCGATTTCTTGGCTGTAACGGATAAATAAGCCCATATCCGAGTTGTAATGTTCTTCTTTTTCTTCCAACCACTCGAGCACATCGGACCACGTTTTATTTTCCAACCATCTGTCCACCGAACAACCGAGCAGCACGTCTTCGATCCAGTTCGTTTTAAAATATTCCAAAATCGATATCGAACGCGTCACGTCCGACAACGTCGGCGCACACATGACGCCGCCTGGGATCATGAAACTTGAATGCGGCCATTGACCGCCGTAAATCGCATAAATCTCCACCGGCTTCGCTGAAAGTTCAACGCCTTTTTCATAATGTTCGCCGACAAATGGCGCCCAACGGCGATTCACTTCTTCATAAAGCGAATAATCTTTATAATTTTCATGCGTCAAGCCGATTGCAAACAATGCATAAAACCATCGTGGTATGCTTTGCAATGTTTCCACCGCTTGGGCAATATTCCTTATCAATGTTGCATTTGGAGGAACTTCTGTATGAAATGCCGTATCGAGTGCATAAACGGATTTCGTCAAGTGGCTTCCACCGCATATGCCGCAAATTCTCGGCGTCATGATGAGCCCAGCCTGCGGATCTTTTCCTTTCAATATAATTTCGAAACCTCTAAACATCGTTGCTTCGGTCCAAGCATCGACAACGACACCGTCTTCGATCGTCACTTTTACATCTAGGTCACCTTCCACACGGCCTAAAGCAGGGACCTTAATCGTTTTGGCAGCCAATTTTTCAAACCTCCCTAGCATAAATTTGATTTTCCATTAAGGTACGAACATGTCCTCTTTCGCCCACTTCGGTGCAATTGTGCGAGCGATGGCGGCATTCACTGAGTAGCTGACGGAATCTGAACCTGTCGGAACTTCTTTTGGAATCGTTCCAAGAATTTTTTGCGTTTTAAATACCGTTCCTGGCGCCAAATCAAAGAATGGGAATTGCGGCTCTGTACAACCGATGCATGGCATGCCCGCTCTCGTTTTTGAAGATTGTCGGTTCCATAAAATCCGGTTGCATGATGAATGCGTCATTGGACCGCGGCAGCCTTGCTCGTAAAAGAGGCAACCTTTCCGCGTTCCTTGGCCGAATTCTTCAACCGGCTCTTTGTATTCGAAATATTGCACCCGCGTACATCCCGTTTGTGTAAATGTCTTGAAGAATGTCTCCGGACGATGATATTCGTCTAAACGGATATCGGAAGTCCTGCCTGTAGCAATCGCAACTAAAATTTGCGTCACCCAGTCTGGATGTGCCGGACAACCTGGAATGTTGATTACCGGCAAGCCCCCTTTTGAACGGAATTCGGTCGACAAAAATCCGCCCGGTGTTTCTTTTAAAAATTGCAAACCGATCGATTCTGACGGGTTCGGGCTCGTCGCCGGGATGCCACCCCAACAAGCGCAGTCTCCAATTGCGACGACAAAATTCGCTTTATGCGCCAAATCGTAAATCCAATCTTTTTTCGGACGCTCAAACATCATGTCGTAACGCCCTGTACCATTCGGGCCTTGAATGACCGTTCCTTCGACGACCAATATGTCCAATTCCGTCCGATCATTTAAAATGTCCTCCATGATTTCTTTCACTTGATAACCGAATTCCATCGACACCGAATGATGGTACAACAAATTGATGCCGAAATCGGTGATCAAATCGACGACGGTCGGCTCTTCGGCGTTTAAAAACGACTGCGTATTCCCGTTGCAGGCTCCACCGTGAATCCAGAACACATTTGCCATCTTTTTCATACACCTCCAGAAAATTTATTTATTTAATTGATCGATTGTCCGCCAAGTAGGTTCTTTTCTTTAATCAAAAAGTCGATCCATTCATCGATCCCTTCGTCCTTTTTCGCCGAAACTTCAAATATTTTCATTTCCGGGCGCGATTTGTAAATGGATTCATAAAACCGCTCTTTGTCAAATTCCACCGCATCGGCCAAATCTATTTTCGTAATGATGGCGACGTCGGCGCTGTTTACGATCGTCGGGTATTTTTCCGGTTTGTCTTCGCCTTCTGTCGTAGAAAACAATACGGCTCGGATGTTCTCGCCCAAATCGTAGCTGGACGGACAAACCAAATTGCCGACATTTTCGATGAACAGGAAGTCAATTTCCGCCAAATTCCATTGCTTTAACGAAGCTTCAATCATTTGCGCTTCCAAATGACAAACCGTCCCCGTCGTGATTTGATGGACGAGTGCACCGCTTTTTTCCAACCGTTCTGCATCGTTTTCGGTCGCCAGATCGCCGACTAACGCAGCCGTTTTATATTTGTTGCTTAACCGTGTGAGAACTTCGGTGAGCAAAGTGGTTTTTCCGGAACCAGGACTTGAAACTAAGTTCACTACATAAACGCCATTTTCCTGGAAGCGCTTACGCAATTCGCGCGCAAGCATGTCGTTTTTCTTCAACACGTTTTCTCTGATTTTTACGATCCGCGGCTGTTTAATCGCTTGGCTCAAGTACATCACCACCTTCAAGAGAGTATAATTCAATTTCTTTTCCTTCCACGATTTCCCCGGTCCGTTGACGGCATTCAGGACATACGAGCGGTATCGGCTTCTTTAGTACATGCATTTTTTGACAGTTCGGGCAAAATATCTTGAGCGGCACTTCGTGAACCACCAATTTCGCCCCTTCAATCGGTGTACCTTGTGCAGCAATGTCAAAAGAAAATTCGAGCGCCTCTTTCACGACGCCTGACAAAACGCCTATTTTCACATGCAGAACGTCCACTTTTTGCAAATGGTTTTGTTCAGCCGTTTCTACCGCTATTTCCACCAGATTGTAGGCGATGGACAATTCATGCATCTTTGAGCTCCTTTGATAGAATCTTCAAAAAATTAAGTACAAAACGAATGGCAGGCTGTATTTCCGGATTGGACAATTCCCTCATCAAGGTAAAGATGCTGATCCGCTCCGGTTTGCCGTATTCAAATTCCAGCGACGCAGCGGTGATCGACCGTGAAATGCTGTTCATCAACTTCAACATGTCATCATTGAGCAAATTTTCTTCCAACTTTTTAAATTCATCCGCATACAAAAATTGCTGCAAGCGATTTAACGTTTGAAAACTGCTTTCCAATTTTGAGAGAATGTCGAATCCTTGCCCTTGTTCGCGCAGCATGACGATCAAGCGGTTCAATGAATCGGCCATCTCGGGGCCGCGTTGCATAAAATGTTCAAACATGTCGAACATTGCGTTGAATTCTTCCAAACGATCGAGCAACTTTGTCAATTGTTCGATCGTATCCTGCTGCGACAGTTTATCCATCAAAACCGCTTCGCCGTTGAATTGAAGTGCTGTGACATGACCTTTCTCGCTCAAGTGGCTGCCTCCTTTCATTTTGTGATGAATGTATGATGAATGAATTGTTTCATCCACAATGGAAGACATATGGCTGGATTCACATTTATGCGACCGCTTTCAAAACGGACCATGTCATTATGTGTAATTTACATTGAATATTACCATTTCGAAAAATATTTGTCAAACAACTCTGTAAAATATTGTCACTCGATCGTATGCGTTTACACCTTCACCGATCATTTCCATTCAACTTTATTTATACATATATGCTGCTTATCTATGTTTTATTTATCTGTTAAGCATCCTATCCGAATTTCTTAAAGCAAACGCTTTTTGTCAATCCGTTCTGCCATATCGTATTGAGGCCGATTCATTTATGTTCGATTCATTGATAACGTTCGCACTCGAAAGATATAATATAATTAGAATAAGGTTATACATGAGGAAGTGCAACCATGAAAACATATGCTTTAGTCGGAGAAAGCGGTACAGGAAAAAGCACCACATCGCTTTCCCTTGCGAAAAAGCACGACATCCCGGCGATCATCGATGACGGATTATTCATTTATAAAGGAAAAAAAATCGCCGGCATTTCCGCGAAATTCGAAAAAACGACAATCGCCGCTGTAAAACGAGCCATTTTCCACGAAGATGAACATGCACAAAGTGTTAAAGACGCACTCAAACAACACGACATCGACAGCATCCTCGTTATCGGCACATCTGAGCGTATGGTTGAACGGATCGTCGACCGTTTGGAAATCGGACCGATCGATCACTTTTTTTATATTGAAGACATTTTAACCCCTGAAGAAATTGAAAAGGCGAAACATGAACGGATGACGAAAGGGAAACATGTCATTCCTGTATCCTATAAACAGTTTGATCAAAATTTCCTTCAAAAGCTGATTCAAAAAGGGATTGAAATCATTACTCCGCATAAAGACAAAATCGAGGAAGTGACCATCGTAAAACCGTTTTTCCATCGCCGCTTGATTGCCAAAATCAAAGAAGAACGGGCAAAACGACAAGAAAAACATGCGGTGCAAAAACACGTTTACGTGTCAAAACGGCGTCATTTTCATCGTGTCGACACGAAAGAAGAACTGTTAAAACTCATTCCCGTCCTCATCAATTACATCGAGGAACAGCTAATGTTCATAAAAGAACAATTGATGAAATACTATTACAGTTTGAAACAAGAAGCTTACGACCTGCTGTTGAAGTGGCTCGCCTATTTGCGAAAATGCGTCCGGCATTTGCTCGAACGGTTGGAAGCCGTTTATGCTTTACCATCATCGTTATAAGCCATGTGCCGCCGCACAGGCTCATAGCCGAACACCCTCAACTTGACATCGTTGACGAATCGTTTATTCGCCTTGAAAAACTACGTGAGGGGAGTTGAAAAAGATGCAAGTTAAAATTATGAAGCTGAAAAAAGAGGAAGCAAGGCTCACCTATCAAGAAGCCGGCGGCATCGTCATCATCACGATCCGCCGTCCACAACGCCGCAATGCGTTGTCGCTGGACATGTGGCGGGAATTGAAAAGGTTGGCAAAAAAAGCGCTAAACAACAAAAAAAATCGCGTCGTGATCATCCGCGGCTCGGGTAAAGAGTTTACGAGCGGTTCAGATATAAAAGAGTTTCATGAAATGACGCTTGAAGAAGCCGAAGCGGCGTTTGTCACGATGGAAGATACGATTTCCTTCATCGAAAACCTTCCATTGCCGACGATCGGCGTCATCAACGGCCCTGCCATGGGTGCCGGCCTCGAATTGGCATTGGCATGCGACTTAAGGATCGGATCGGAACATGCGCGCATGGGGATTCCGGTCGGCAATTTAGGCATCACATTGAACAATAAATTTGCCCACCGCCTCGTTTCCATCCTCGGGCCGAGCGTGACGAAAGAACTCGTCTATACTGGCAAAATTTTTAGCGCCGAAGAGGCTTACGAAAAAGGGTTGCTCAACCGGTTGGTTCCTACGGAAAAGTTGAACCGCACCGCGATTGAACTTGCCAAATTAATTTCCACCCAATCGCCCGCTTCTCTCCGCGCGATTAAACAATCGGTCGCCGAAAGCATCAACAGCGTTCCGGAATTGTGGAAAGGATCGGGGAAGTTCGTCGACCCCGTCGATTTTCCAGAAGGTGTGGCCGCCTTCGTGGAAAAACGTAAACCGAATTTTAAAAATCGGTAAAAAGCAAACGCCATTCCAGGCACGATGTGCAGTTTGGAATGGCGTTTTTACATCGCGTTTTCAGGTGGTTTCGTTTCACTTAAACGGCCGCGCGGGTCATACCATGTCGTTTCACCATTATCTTCGATGATGCCCAAGAAAACATCGGTGATGTTCGGCTCGCGAAGCAATTCCTCGGTGAGGCGGAACTTTAAATCATCCGCTTCCGCTAGCGTCAATCCTTTCACCAATTCGACGATCACTTCTACGTGATAGGCCCTTCCTTCCTGCGTCACCCGCATCCGGTAAATGTCGACGACGCAAGAATCGGATAAAATTTTATCGGCGATTTTCTTTTCCACCTCAGCCGGTGCGGCAACACCGATCAAACCGACCATATTGTCGTAGCCGACGCGAAAGGCAACGAGGAACATGAGGAAGCCGATCAACATCGACACGATGCCGTCCGCTTGCAAAATGCCAAAAAATTGCGCGAGGACGATGCCGATGATCGCCAACAACGCACCGAGCGTCGCCACGATATCTTCGTAAAAGACGAGTTTTGTCGCAGGTGCCGCGCGGTTGGCATATTTAACAGCTCCAGTTACAAAGTTCGTCTCACCTGCAACCCCCGCTTCACGGACAATTTCATGCATCGTTTTGTACAATATGTATCCGTCGATGGAAAACGAAATGGCCAACACGATGATATTCAATAAGAAGTCCGTCGATTCCTGGGGATGGAGGAAAAGCTCCCAACCGCTTTTTACCGTTTCGTAGGCCATGAGTGTGACGACGATGACTGCGATCATGCAAACGATATTGATCACGCGGCCAAAACCGGTAGGAAACCGGCGCGTCGGCTTTTTTTCAGCAAGGATGCTCCCGATATAGACGAACATCTGGTTTACCGTATCCGACAGCGAATGCATCGCGGTCGCATACATCGTCCCATTACCGCTGATGGCCGCGACGATGAATTTCACAATCGCAATCGTCAAATTCCCCAACGCCGCCAACAACGATGAAAAGTTCCCTCTTTTTAAGATCGCAATGAAATTCATCTTTTCCAACCCATTTCCATTTGCTATTCTTTATTTTTGCGGATTCGTTCAAATCTATGCATGGCGAAAAACGTTAAACTGCTTGATAAAAATAAAGTCTGGGGCGAACCGGTACAACCGTTTTGCCCCAGACGCTTTTTAAGTTTAATTTTCTTCGATTTCCTTGCGATTTTTCTTGAACAATTTTGACAAAATTTCATAGACGATCGGCACGACAAAGAGCGTAAGCAATGTCGAACTTCCGAGCCCGCCGATGACGGTGATGGCCAAATCTTTTGAAATGAGACCACCGCCGGCGCCATTGCCCATCGCAAGCGGGATGAGCGCACCCATCGTCGCGATCGCAGTCATCAAAATCGGACGCAGTCTAGTCATGCCCGCCTCCAAAATCGCTTCCCGCAATTCCATGCCGCTGTGCTCCATGCGGATGATGCGGTCGACCAAAACGATCGCGTTTGTCACGACGATTCCGATCAACATGAGCAATCCCATCAAGACGGTGACGGAGATGGTTTGATCGGTCAAATACAACCCGACGAGCGATCCGATGATCGTAAACGGCAACGAGAAAAGGATCGCAAACGGCGCAAGTCCTTCACCGAATGTGACGACGAGGATGAAATAGACGATCAAAATCGCAGCGATCATCGCAACGCCAAGTTGCGTGAATGTTTCAATCATATCGGCTGCAACGCCGCCGATTTCCGATGTCACACCTTTCGGAAGCTCCAACTCTTCAATCGCTTCATCGACTTCGCTTGTCACTTTGCCGATATCATCGATCAAAATTTCCGCCGATACCGAAGCATAATATGTTCCTTGTGAACGTTGCAGCGTGTTGTAAGTCGTGCCTTCTTCCACTGTCACCAAATCTTTGAGTTTCATCGTCACCCCGAGGGGCGTCTCAACTTCCAACTCCATGAGGTCATCGATATCCTTAAAGCTTTCACGCTCTTCGTGGCGGACGATTACGTCGATGTCATTTCCGTCTTTTTTGACTGTCGTGATGACCTCTTTCGTTGTATCAGGCGATAATGCCATGACGATTTGACCTGTCGTCAATCCGTACTGCAAGAGATCTTGTTGGTCAACTTTAAACGTATGTTCAATGTAAACATCATCGATGCTCGTGGAAACATCATCGAGATGTTCATTTTCTTCCATCACTTCGGCAACCATTTCCACTGTTTCTTGCAAACGATCTAAATTCTCGCTGTAAAACGTGTAGCTCAGTTCGTTCGATGAAAAGCCCATGCTGTGGAAATCCTGGCTCTTCCATTCACCGGATTGATCCAAATTTGCCAAGTATTCTTCAATTTCTTTCTTCACTTCCGGGAAGTTGTCGATGTCTTCATCAAACGTCAAGAACATCAACGCACCGTCGGAACCGCCGCCCATCAGCGTGGTCATCGGATCGGTTTCTTCGGTGATCGATACTTCGAGTATTTCGATATCATCACGCTTTAAAAATTCTTCTTCGACTTCTGTAACATGTTTCACCGTCTCTTCAAACAACTCTCCCGGCTTCGGTGTATACGTCAAATACATGACTTTCTCTTCTTGGCTGCCCAAAAAGCTGAAACCGATCAACGGGACCAATCCTAAACTTCCCATTAAAAGGACAAGTGCGGTGATGGATGAAATGATTTTATGGTTTAACGTCCAATTTAAAGCATTTTTATACCAGTTGGCGATTTTGCCAGGGTCTTTGAAACTTTTCTCATCGCGTTTTCCATAAAGTCTCTTCTTAAACAACGAATGGGAAAGCGATGGCACGATTGAAACCGCAACGAGCAACGATGCCAATAGCGCGAACGTCATCGTCAGCGCGAACGGTACGAACAGTTCGCCGACCATGCCCCCGACAAATAAGAGCGGAGCAAAAACCGCAACTGTGACAAGTGTCGATGAAAGGATCGGAATGAACATTTGGAGCGTCGCTTCACGGATCAAGGCGCGACCCCACAACTTTTCACCGCGCAAATGCAAGCGCCGGTATATGTTTTCGACAACGACGATCGAGTCGTCGATCACGCGTCCGATGGCGACTGTAATCGCTCCGAGCGTCATGATGTTCAATGTCATATCCAACCAGTCGAGCAACAATAACGACATTAAAATCGACACTGGGATCGAAATGATCGAGATAATCGTCGAACGGACATCACGTAAAAACAACAAGATGATGATGACGGCAATCAAACCGCCGTATAACGCTTTTTCCACCATCGCTCGGACAGACTCTTCAATCGGTTCGCCCTGGTCGAGCGGAATATCGACGATGAGCCCGTCGATTCGTTCCTTTTCTTTTTCCATCAAGTCTTTTACTTTATTCACGACATCGACCGTATTGGCGCGTTGCCCTTTCATGATTTGAATCGCGATGGCTTCTTCGCCGTTCGTGCGCGAAATCGACTCGGCTCTTCCAACTTCTTTAACCTCTGCGATATCTTCCAATTTTACAAACGGCAGCGGATTCGTTTCGGACGGCTCGACAGGAATGAGCATTTCTTTCAACTCTTTTGCCGTCGTAAGTTTGCCATCGACGCTCACCGCTTCTTCGGCATTTTCAAATTCAAACAACCCGAGCGATACTTCCATGTCCGTCGCTTTAATGAAGTCTTTTACATCCTCTTCGGTCAAATTTAATGCTTCCAATTTTTCTTCATCAAAAACAAGTTCCACTTCGTCGATATGTTGCCCGGTGACGATCGCTTGGGCAACACCATCGATTTTTTCGATGTTCGGCAAAATCATCTCTTCGACCATCGACGTCAGTTCGACGATGTCTTCCGTTTCACTGCTGATGCTCAAAACAAGGACCGGCATCATGTCAAAGCTGAGAGCTGTAATGATCGGTTCTTCGGCTTCTTCTGGAAGCGGAACGTCATCGAGTGCAAGTTCCAATTGCCGTTTTGCTTCATCCATGTCGGTGCCGTATTCGTATTCCACTTGAATGCCGGAAAAATTTGCATACGAAGTGGAATAAACCGCTTTTACATGATCCAAATCTTCAATCTTTTTTTCCATTGGGATGGAAATTTCATTCATCACCTGTTCAGCAGTCGCTCCAGGATACACATCCATGACCAATAAAAATGGAACGTTGATATCCGGAATCGTTTCCAACTTCATGCGCATGCCCGAATAAATTCCGGAAAAAATGACGACAATCGTAAGCAACCAAACTGCCAATTTATTTCTTATAACAAAATTTACGAAACCTCTCACTTCTACACCTACCCTTTATTTGCCTTCTCATATTCCTTTACTAATGCTAATTGACTGGACAGATTCGTGTCAACGATTTTCATGAAGATTACGAATAAGGTTTATGTATGCTACGTCTCGAGTCTTATGCGCAACTTTTCGTTTAACACCGTCTTTAACTAGCCGCTTCATCCACATGCTTAAAGCGAATGTTCAATGCATCCATCTTACCACTTTACCGCGCTTTTTAGGAATGATTAAACTTTTCGAAAACATAATTGCCATACATTTCAAAATTATAGTAAATACTTGCTTTCGATATAACAAATTTTATGAAAATTTTATTTCCTGCATAAAACAAGCCTAAGAGAACGGTTCGTTCCCTTAGGCGTTTCGTGTCGAGAGAATCGATTTATGTAACGTTGAAGAAACCTCATTTTCTCTCATTAACCTTTCGGAAAATGTTTCCGCGCTTTTTCTGCAATATCTTCAGGCTTCTTGTACACTAACGGTTCTTGGTGCAGCGATTGGAAGAAGTTCATATCGCTCGTTCCCAAATCGTTCAATACGAGACGCGGAATGAGACGCGCATGAATCGGCGATGAGCCGTTTGATAAATGTAAAATCATATTAAAGCTTCTTAAACCTTGTTCTTTCAACGTTTCGAAAATGGCCAACAAGCCTTGCGCAAAAGCTTCCCAATCTTGTTCCGTGATGGCACGCCAATCGGTCAAGTCTTTAAAAATCGCCAAGAAGTCGTTATGGCTTTTCGGAGCGTAAGCATGAACCCATGCGATGCCGCCAACTTCCCCGATCCAACGCTCGCCGTTTTCTTTTTCGATTTCATACAATTTCGTCAAATATGGCTCGCCGTTTTCTTCGTAATATTGTTTCGCTTTTTCGTTGAATTTCGCTTGATAATTCGTCTCCGCTTCAGAAACGATGACGTGCAAATGCGGGTGAATGATGCTTCCGCCGGAATGAGGCAAGTAGTTCCAGTTGATCGATGCGGATAAAGGTTTGTCCTCTTTTTCATGGACTTTTTCAATGTACATTTGTGCTGCTCGGAACGCATCCGCAATCAATTTTGTCGTAAAATCTTCCAACCTTACGTAATGTTGTTTCGACATGATCGTCACACCGTTGTACTTGCTGTACGGGAACAAGTTTGGCGCGACGACCGCTTCGCCGTTCGTCACTCTCCCTTCAGGAACGAAATCTTTCGGGAAAAGCGGCGTCAATTTGAAAACGTTTTCCGGGCAAAACGGACAATTCGGCCCGCTCGTTTGTGCCGCGACTTCCTCATAATCCGGCGCTTTAAACGGTGCACCCGGATCAAAGACGATTCGTGAGGATTCACCCGTCAACGGGTCGAAGCGCACTTCCGTTTCTCTTTCAATCTTGTTGCCTTCGCCGTCATAAAAGACAAACGTTTCTTTTTGACTCTTAAAAAAGCTCATTCGCTCCTCGTCCCTCCCATAAACTTTATATATCTATTATTGCAAATATTTTTGAAATTACCAATTGAATATATCCGCCGTTTAGTACACATCCCCTTCCAACAAGGCCATGATGTTTTCCAAACGCATCTTTGCCGCTTCATAATTTTCCTTCAAATCGTTCACCGTATAAAACAACAGCTCGTCCAGCACGAAAAGGGTCGAATAGTTTGAAAGATTGACGTGTAAAACGCCTTTGAATTTGCCTCTCTCGATTTCTCGGCAAATTTTCGCCAGCTCCACTTGAATATGTTGTAGCGTCTCAATATTGAGCAACATGTTGGCAATATCCGACTCCAAGGCGAAAAACATCTTTTTTAACGTTTTCGGCATGCTCCAATGACCACCTTTCGTTTACTGAGCAAACATTTTGTTTCCTTTATACTAACATATGTTCGGTTTTTCTGCAATATTTTGATTTATATGTTTGCCAAGTGAACATATTTGGTTTAAACTTGAGGTTAAGGAGGCATAAGCGACATGGAAACGTTCGGTTCACTGTTGCGCAAAAAAAGGGAGGAAAAAAATCTCTCCATCCGTCAGTTGGCAAAAATCACCGGCGTCTCTCCGGCATATATTTCCCAACTGGAAAACAATTATCGCAACAATCCGACGCCCCGTGTTTTACGCGCGCTTTGCGCTGGCTTGGGGATCGATGATGAACGGTTTTTCAACGAAATGAAACGGTTGAACGTGGAGGAATTGAAAGAACGCGATGATTTTGAGACGTACGTATCAAATGTTGTGGAAAATGCGGAGAGAAAAAGCGGGCCAATCATCGATTTGTACGACATGTTCAAAGCGGAACATGACATTTATTTCAAAGGAAGAAAGCTAGATTCCAAAGAAAAAGAAAAAGTGAAAACGATGTTAAACCTGTTGTTGGAATGACCTATGCGGTAATTCCGTAAAATCGGTCGGCCTTATGTTTTCGGTTTTCCTATGTTAAACTATTAATGTAATGGCTCATCATTTGAATCACGGTTAGGATGACTTCGTCTTGAAACTTGTGACCAACTTGTTGCGCATTTCGATTTTAGCATACGCAGTCTTCCATTTCGCATCCGTTTTTTGGGAAAATGCATTTTTGGAACAATTGCTCTCTATATTCGGTCTCAGTTTATTTTTTCTCGGCTTCATCTACTTGGGCGTTCGCAAATTCAAGTTGCCCATCTTCATGTTAACGCTCGGCATTTCCGTTTTATTTTTTTCACATACAGACTTGATTGAAGGCATCTCCAACGGTATGCGGCAGATGCGGGGCATCGTCGGCTTTTTGATCATCATGCCGCTCGTCAGTTCCGTCCTTCGTGAAGAGCCTTACGTCGAAGATATCATGGCGCTGTTTTCCAAGTTGATCGATACGAGCAAACGGTTTTATTTCAGCATCGTCGCGTTCACACAAATCATCTCTTTCTTTTTGCTTTTCGCTTCCATCCCAATGATGCATCAACTCGTGAATGTCATTTTGAAAAAACAGACGACGCTCATTTGGGAGAAATATAAAGCGACCGCACTGTTGCGAGGTTTTGCGCTGTCGACGATGTGGGTGCTGAGCATCCCGAGCTTCATCTTTGCCGTTGAAACGTTGGGCGCATCTTTATCCGCCGCCATTTTGCAAGGCTTAGGCATCGCCATACTCGGATCGATCATGGCGGTTGTTTTTGCGCATGTCATGGAAAAGCGCGCCGGCGTCGATTTGACGCCGACGTTGCGGGAAGCGATTGCGGAAGCGGTGAAAAACGCCTCTCCGAAAGATGTGCGCATTAAAAAAGTCATCGAATTTGCGTTGCTTTTTGTTTCGTTGTTCGGTTCCGTCTTCGTTTTGCATTCATTATTCCATTTCCGGCTCATGATTTTGATTCCGATCGTCATCATTTTTTGGGTGATCGGTTTTTATGTCAGCAAAAGGCGGGCGTACAAACTTTCGGACGTCTTTGCGAAATATGTGAAGTACGATTTGACGAACCAAGCGTATCAACTAAACGTCATGTTGACCGTCGGAGTGCTCATTTTCGCTTTGAATCAGACCCGGTTTCCAACCGTTGTCGTCGACAGCATCGACTACATCCAAGAAACGTTCCCGTTTATCAACGTCCTTTATTTATTGCCGTTTATCATCATCTTTTTAGGTTTTATCGGTTTGGGGCCGCTTACGGTGATGGTTTTGGTCGCCGGTATTTTGGAAAGCATGTCGTTTCCGTATCCGCCGGAGCTGCTCGTGCTCGCCCTTACGTCCGGAAGCGTCATTTCGATATTGATTTCGCCGCTCATCATGCCGGTGATTGTCTTGAGCGTTTCCAACAAATTGAGCCTGTTTACAAACGGCGTGAAATTCAACTGGAAATTTGCAATCATGTTTTACATCATCGTGCAAATTTATTTGCAAACGGCGGTGAGGCTCGGATTGTTCACTTAACGGTCGGACGACATGAAAAATTCGGCGCGCACACCCTGTAATCGGATTGAAAAAAAAAACGCCCTTCAAGGGCGCTTTTTTTGTTCGTTCATCTCAATCGATCAATTGCACGTCGATGATGTCCCTCACCGATATTTTGCTCCCATCCTCGTTTTGCAGCAAAATAAACCCGCGCCATTGGTCGATTTTTTCCAACCGGCCGATGACCGTGCGGTATTCGCCATCGTCATAATACGTCATTTCAATCGGCGCCCGATATTGCACCGCATATTTCAACGTCTGGTCGATTTCCGCCATCTTTTGTTCATCAAGCAGCGGCTTCGCTCGATATTCAACGAATGCTTCATTCAACCATTCCACATGTTCCGGAAGCATCAACGACACCCATTTGATCGTCCCCCGATCACGCACTTTCATAACAGCTGCTCCTTTCGGTTCCTTTTTATTTCAAAAGCCAAAATATTTTGTTTGCGAAAACTTCGAACGCCATTCCTCAAGTAACAATATGCCAAAACGTGATCTTTCTTTACCGCCAATACGTGAATCGTCCGTTTGGATATCCTTCCCGATTTCGCTTCGTATATAATCGTCACTTTTCGGCCGGTGTGCGCCTCGGTAATGAAAAACATTTTCCTTTCACCGCCAAAGGAACGTTTGTTCTTCGGAATGTCTGTTCTCATTATAACGCAAACCGCGAACAAAAACAAGAACAAATATTCGTATGTTTTGTTTGATTCTTGCACATCCTCCATATATAATAGAACACACGTTCCTAATACGAGAAGCGAAAGGGGTTTTCCGGCATGGATTATTCGCAATTCCCAAGGAACGATGTATTATGCGTCGATATGCGTTCGTTTTACGCAAGCGTCGAAGCGGTGAAATTGGGGCTTGACCCGAACGAAGCGCTGCTTGCAGTCGTCGGCGACTTGAGCCGGCCAGGAAGCATCGTGTTGGCGACCTCCCCTGCCCTAAAGAAGAAACACCGTTTGCAAAATGTCAGCCGCTTCTACGAATTGCCGAAAGATCCCGAAATCCATTTAGTGCAAGCGAACATGGCCGATTACGTGCACGCATCGATCGAAATCACCAAGCTGTTGAACCGCTTCGCCCCGAAAGAAGCGATCCACCCTTATTCCGTTGACGAAGTTTGGGTCACTGTCAATGGATTGGAAAAACTGTACGGCAATCGTTGGGAAATCGCGGTGAAAATCAAGGAAGCGATCCGGGAAGAATTAGGTTTTCCGGCGGCGATCGGAATCGGCGACAATAAGTTTTTGTCAAAAGTCGTCCTCGATTTGCATGCGAAAAAAGCGCCGGACGGCATTGCGGAATGCACGTATGAAGAGGTTCCGGAAAAATTGTGGCCTTTTCCCGTGGAAAAAATATGGGGGATCGGCTCCCGCATGAAGCGCAATCTGCATCGGCTCGGCATTACGACGCTTGGACAGCTCGCTCATTTCCCGCTCGAACAATTGAAAAAACGTTTCGGCATCATGGGGGAGCAATTGTATTGGCACGCATGGGGAATCGATTTGAGTCCGGTGTACGGCAATTTCTTTAAAACGAAACAAAAAAGTTTCGGCCATGGGATTTCATTGCTGCGCGATTATACGAAAGACGAAATTTCCACGGTGATCCTCGACCTTTGCGAAGAATCGTGCCGCCGCGCGCGCAAAGCGAAAAAAGTCGGCAAAACGATCCACCTCGGCATCGGCTATTCGGAAGAGACGGGCGGGGGGTTCAGCCGCTCGATATCACTGGATACGCCAACGAATATCACGACGGAGATGCACGCCGTTTGCATGCATCTGTTTAAGCAACATTACGACGGCTACAGCAAAATCCGCAGGGTCTACGTGACGTTGACGAATTTGTCCGATGATGAAGCGACACAACTCGATTTGTTTTCCGAACGGGCAAGGAAAAAAGATCTCGCCTACGCAATGGACAAAATCCGCGATCGTTTCGGCCCGACGGCCATTTTGCGGGCGGCAAGCTATACGGATGCCGGAATCAGTTTGGAAAGAAGCGCGAAAATCGGCGGCCATTGGGCAAACAGCGAACAACGGATGACCGTGAAATGATGCACCCGTTTCCCGCATAAAAAAACACCCTATTTTCCCAAAAACTAGGAAGTGAACTGCCCACCTGTCAAGTAGACAGTGGAAATAATAAAATTTAGCCTAAGCGGCTTTCGTCCTGTATTCAATAGGACTAAGGCCGTTTAGTTTTTCTTGATATCTTTGATGATTGTAGAAAAATATGTATTCATCAATTGCTTTTCTGAGATCTTCAAATGTCTCATACTTGTGTAAATCATATTTCTCACATTTGAGGGTTCCCCAAAATGACTCCATGGGTCCGTTATCAATACACTTTCCTACACGAGACATACTGTGAGTCATTCCTGTTTGGTCCAGCCTTCGTTTAAATCCATGAGTGGTATACTGGTATCCACGATCGCTATGAATAAGTGGATGCTCCTCATCTAACCGATTTATTGCAGCATCAAACGTCTGAAATACAAGCTTATGATTATTGGAATGACCTAAATCATAGCTAACAATGGAACCATCATATAAATCTTAAATGGCACTTAAATAAGCCTTACGTGATGAACCATATTCAAACTCGGTAACGTCAGTTACCCATTTCTCATTTGGCTTTTCAGCTGTAAATTCACGATTCAATAGATTCTCCGCAATATGTTGAGGTGTAAAACGTTGCTATTTGGGTCTCTTCCTACGTATCACAGATTGGATTCCCGCAATATTCATTAATCTAAAAATACGTTTATGATTATATTTTGATAAAAAGCTCTATTAATATTTATGGTCATTCGCCGATAACCATAAATGCCCTCCACTTTTGTATGGATACGCTTTATTTCATTTAGGATTTTTTCATTCTCAAGCTCTCTCTTAGAAGATTTACGTTTTAACCTTTTATAATAAACTGCACGGGAAACCCTTGCGATATCGCATAGTAAAACAACACTTAGATTCTCGTGCTCATGCAGTTTTTTAATTGCGACATATCTATCTTCATATCTTGCTTGGCTTATTTTCGCCTCCTTTCGATCTCCTCTAACTTTTTTAGAAAAGCATGTTCTGCACGTAAACGCTCATTCTCTTTTTCGATTCGACGAATCTCTAACTTCATTTTTTCTTCTGAAGTCAGTTCTTCCTCACTTTTGGTTCGTCCTCGTCGATCCTTTAAGGCATCCCATC
>JAAYTF010000023.1 GCA_012518125.1 Bacilli bacterium
CGATGGATGTGACGAGCGAAAGCGTCAATTTCCAACTGACCGAATCGTTCGGTGAAACTAAAGAAGGAATTTGGTTAAAGGAAAACGCGCATAAATTCGGTTTCATCATCCGTTATCCAAAAGACAAAGAACATATAACTGGTTACATTTACGAACCTTGGCATATCCGTTATTTGGGTGTCGATTTGGCGACGGAAATAACCGAAATGGGTCTAACGTATGAAGAATATTTAGTTGAAAAGGGGCTTATCCATGAGGTCTACTCGCAAGACAAAAAATGATGCACCGCTAATCGCGCTCTTGATTGCACTATCATCCTTATTAATGTTCGGAATAGTCTTCTTCGTATTCAACTACTTGAATGATGACGCAGCAAACACCGAACAACCAGACAACCAGGCGAAAACGATCGAACAGGCAGAAAACGATGATGAAGTCGAAAAAAGCGAAGGGTCGGAAAGTGATACCAAAGAGCAAACGACGAAAATCCGCATTTCAGCCGCAGGCGATATCATGTTCCATCAAACTCAACTCACGAGCGGATACGATGAAGCTACAAAAACGTACGACTTCAAACCTGTATTTGAAGATGTCAAGCCGATCCTGTCCGAAGCAAACTTGGCGATCGCGAATTTAGAGACGACATTGGGCGGACCAGAAAAAGGATATTCCGGATACCCCCTTTTCAACTCTCCGGATGAAGTGATCGACGCGCTGAAATATGCCGGCATCGACATCGTCGCCACCGCCAACAACCATAGTTTGGACACCGGAAGCGACGGTTTAAAACGGACCGTCCAAAAATTGAACGAAAATGGCATCGACACGGTCGGGACATACGCAGAAAAACCGGATTCACGCACCCTATTAAAAGATATCGAAGGGATAAAAATCGCCATTTTGGCATATACAGAAAGCACCAACGGTTTGGGCAGCAACTATCCAGCGGATCAATTGAACAACATGCTCAACTTGATGACGAAAGAAAACATCCTCCGCGATATCGAAGAGGCGAAACATCTCGAAGCCGATTTTATCATTGCATTTATGCACTGGGGAACGGAATACATGGAAGAACCGAACGAAAAACAAGTCGAGTATGCCAAAACGATGGCCGAAGCTGGGGTCGACCTTATTTTAGGCAGCCATCCACATGTCGTTCAAAAAGCGGAAATCATCGAAACAGGATTATCGGAAACGTTCGTCATTTATTCGATGGGCAATTTCATTTCCAACCAGCGGAAAGAAACGTTGGGACCTGATAAAGAATTGACGGAAGACGGCATCATCGTCCAGATCGACATCGAAAAAAATCATCTTACGAACGAAACGAAAATCGCGAATGTCGAATATGTGCCGACATGGGTGTACCGCGAATTGAAAAGCGGCTCGCCAAACAAATACACGTACCGGATTTTGCCAATCGCCGATTCACTCTTACGTGAAGAAATTTCAAACGAATACAAACAGCGAATGGAACGTTCCTACGAAGCGACAATGGCCAAAATGATTGAACGGCCGTTTTAAACCACGCTGACTCAAACGTGAGACAGAAAAAAGCTCGGATCATTCCGAGCTTTTTTGCCTTCTTTCCGCAAAAACGGTAAAACGCGCACTTTCCCGGTACGTAACATATTATTCATATTTGATTGTCATATCCCCCGGTTTGATCCACCCGATGCGGCGCAATAACATCGCAACGAGCAAACTAACCACAGCCGGACCGATGATGTGGACGAATGAGACTTGCCAAAACACTTCCATCGTAAAGCCCATCGTTTCAAACGCCATGATTTGGCCGACCAGACCGCTCGTCCCCATGCCGGCGCCGGCGGTGTTATTCGTCATTTTCAACAGGACGGTCCCCACGGGAGCCATGACGATTCCCGCCACGGTCGGAGGAATTAGAATCGACGGGTTTTTAATGATATTTGGCACTTGCAACATCGACGTTCCAATCGCTTGCGCCAAAAAACCGCCGAAATTGTTGTCCCGGTAACTTGCCACGGCAAACCCGATCATCTGCGCGGAACAACCGATGACCGCCGCCCCGGCTGCCAGTCCATCCAACTGCAACATGAACGCAATCGCCACACTCGAAATCGGCGCCGTAAGCGCCCAACCCATCAAAACGGCTACGATGATCCCCATGACGAACGGTTGCTTAGTCGTCGCCCAGTTGATGATTTCACCGAGCCATAACATAAACGAGTTGATCGGTGTCCCGATGAATTTCCCGGTGATGAACCCGGCAAATATCGTTGTAAACGGCGTGACGATAATATCGACCCGAGTCGAACCGTAAACGATTTTCCCGATTTCGGTCGCAAACAATGCCGCTACGTAACTGCCGACCGGACCGCCCAATTCCGCGCCGAACGCACCCGCAAACAGCGCTGAAAACAAAACGAGCGGAGGCGCCTTTAAACCGAATGCAATGGCTACACCGATTGCCCCGCCCATGATCTTTGTGTCCATCGCATACGAGCCCATTTCGACAAACAGGGCGCCTGCCGCTGAATAATTCAGCGTTTCAAGCTGCTCCCCTAGCGTCTTCATGATCAGTCCGATGATCAAGGAAGAAAAGAGACCCAACGCCATGTAGCTCAATGCCGTAATGAAATATTCCCTTGGCGAAAGTGTCACACCTTTTTTCTGCAAAAATTCTTTCACTGCATTTCGCTCCTTTGACTTTTTGCACATTGACCATATATTAGGATAAGAAAAATGTTCCATTTTATTTAAGAAGAAAAATTTGCATCACGGATAAAAACATTATCTATTATTTACCATTCATTTTTCAAGAAAGAGGATGCCAATTCGTGATATTTTCAATTTTGGCACCATGAAGCTTTGCAACCCATTGCAAACCGTCTCGTTTGCCAACCTGTCGGCAAATGCCTATAATTTATATTGATATTTAACATGGAGGTTAGAAAAGCATATGTCTCAATCAACCTTGCGCAAAATCATCCGGGAACGACGAGCGATCAAACAAGGGTATACAGACAAACCAGTGACGGAAGAACTCGTCCGTGAATTGTTAACGGATGCCATATGGGCGCCGACGCACGGCAACCGCCAGCCTTGGCGTTTCATATTCATCGATAAGAAAAATTTGCCCGATTTCGCGAAGAAAGTTGCGCAAACGTATCCAGAAGAGATGCGGGAAAACCGTGAAGCATATTTGAACGAACCGAATGCGATTTTGGTCGTCATCATGGAAGAACCGGAAACGCAAAAACAATGGGAAGAAAATTACGGAGCAGTCGCCTGCCTCATCCAAAACTTCTGGCTGCTCGCTTGGGAAAAAAATCTCGGCGTCGTCTGGAAAACAAATCCGCACATATATCACCCTCAAGTGAAAGAAATTTTAGGTGTAAAGGAAAACGAAAAAATTGTCGGGTTCCTCCATCTCGGCTTTTTCGAGGAAATCCCGGAGAAAAAGCCGCGCATTTCAGTGGACGAAAAGTTTGATACGTACAAAGCAAATTGATTTGATATAATGAAAATGATGAAAGGAAAGTGGCATGCTTTCCTTTCATCGTTTCACTACGAAAATCCGTGGAGGTTCCTTCATGCGCTGCAGCACGAAACGATATATCGCCGAAATCGAAATCGACGGCGTAAAACAGAAAAAACCGGTCATCGCCCGCACTCCTGCCGAAGCAAGAAAAAGCATCCGCAAAACGTATGGCAAAGATACGATCATCCATTCCGTCATGGAAGAGAAACGTTGACATTTTGTACCATTTCATCGCTTCGCTGAAATGCATCCCCATTTCCCGAACCGATGATAAAACGAAAAAAGCCTTGCTATAAGAGGCTTTTTTCATTTTTCATCATCATTTTCAATTTTTACAAAAACGTGTTTGAAGATTGTCAGTTTTTTTACAATAATATTACGAAATTCAAAATTTTACTGTTTAAAAAAGGGTTTTTTGGTAACATTATAAGTGAAGCAAGTCAATACTCTGAAGGAGGTAAGGAGAATGAAACCTATCCGCAGAAGACCGATGCGTGACCCGATCCGCAGATTCAGAGATGAAATGGACAGCATGATGGAACGTTTTGACCGTTTCTTCAAAGAACCTTTCTTCTCCGATACTTTATCCATTTTTGAAAGAGATTCGTTTACACCTGCGTGCAACATTGAAGAGTTGGATGACAGATATAAGATCATCGCGGAAATGCCTGGCGTTGATCCAGACAACATCGAAATTGAACTTGATGATTACTCCATCTCCATCAAAGGGCAAAGAGAGGAAAAACTGGAAACGAAAGACGAAGGCAAACAGATGCACATGGTCGAACACAGTTACGGCTCATACTACCGTTCCTTTACATTGCCTGAAAATATTGACGCCGACAACATTTCAGCTGAATACAAAAACGGCATTTTGACGATTGATATTCCAAAAACACAAGATACGAACAAACGCAAAATTTCCATCAAAAAGAGCGACTGATGAAACAGCCTTGGCCTTCGTAGACCCCTTTTAACATACGCCGCATATTGTTTGGAATCGATCAAACAGTATGCGGCCATCATTTTACTGGGAATCTATCAATCTCGTATTGATGACGCACGTGTCAACATGCTTGAAAAGGAATGTCGCAATGCGATTCCCTCACGATAGGATGAAAAGGATGAGATGTCGAAAATGTTTGCTGCCAATTGAACAAGACGCCAAGTTTTGTCCCCGCTGCGGTGAAAAACAAAGGAAAATCCATCTTGCCATCGTCGTTTTCATTGCCGTCATCAGCATCGCTTTCGGTTCGTTTTTGACGTTCAAAACCGCGCAAAACCTCATCCCGTTAGCTTACGAATTCTTTAACGAACACCAAGCGGCGTTTCATGAAGAGGTGCCGGAAAACGACATCCATAAACAATCTACGGGAGAAATCATCAAAAAAGCGCAAAAGACGGTTTATACGATTTATACCGAGTATAACCAAGGTTCAGGCTTTTTATATGACGAAGCCGGTTATGTCGTGACGAACGCCCACGTTGTCGAAGGAAGCTTGAATCCGATCGTCAAAACGTACAACGGCATTGAATATGAAGGCAGACTCGTCGGCTATTCCAACGAGATAGACGTCGCGCTCATATACGTGCCGCAACTGAAAGGCACGGAACCGTTCCCGCAAGAAAAAGAACGGGACAGCGAAGTGGGAATTGAAGTTGCCGCGCTCGGAACCCCGCTGGGACAGGAAAACACGGCGACGTTCGGATATTTGACCGGCGTCAATCGTACTTTCCATCTCCCACCACACCAATTTAACAATGTGTACCAAATTTCGGCGCCGATCGAACCTGGCAATAGCGGCGGACCACTTCTATCGCTCGAAGATGGAAAAATCATCGCCATCAATGCCGCAAAACGCATGGATGTCGATCATATCGCCTTCAGCATCCCGCTCAAACAAGTCGTCCCCCTCGTCGATGAATGGTTGCATCATCCGATGAGTAAAACAGAAATCTCTTCTCTGTTTTACACCGAGGATGGCCATTTTTATTATGATCATTTTTGGTCGGTCATCGAGGACCATTTCTTTGATGACGGATATTACCTCGATGACGAACATTACCATCATTACTGGTATGACGAAGAACATTGGGACTCATACGATGATTCCTATGATGATTGGCATGATGAGGATTACGACGAATATTGGGATAAGGATTATGACCGGGATATCGATCACGATTGGGATTCGGAATATGACTGGGATGTCGAAAACAATTGGGATGATACGTATGACCAGGATGAAGAATACGATTGGAATGATGCTTATGACTGGCATGAAAACGATTGGTGAGATGAAGTAATATTGAACAACAAAATGAACGGGAAATGTTTTTGACCGGCGACTTTTTCATCTGCACCATATTGTGCTACGATAGATTCGAAAGACGTACGATTGATGTCATCTTGAATCTTACACGCATTTTTCAAACATATCAGAACCGAGGAGTGATAGAAATGAAATTGGTAAAAGTGCCCCATGACATCGACGGTAAAAACAAACATGCCCTCCGCCTCATCAAAGAAGAAACGTTCGATTGCATCCATATGCACCTCAAACAAGGGGAAAACATTTCCACCCATCATGCAAAAACGGACGTGCTCATCATCGTCCGATC
>JAAYTF010000194.1 GCA_012518125.1 Bacilli bacterium
AAATTTCATTTTTTCTAATTTGAAAATAAACTTGAATAACTCGACCGCTACATGCCAGTGAATCAAGGTACTTAAAAAAGCCATTGATAAATAAAGAAGTAAAAAAACATATACTAGACGTTCTATTACAAAATATCTCATTCTCATGGAGTCGCTCGTAGCAATCCATGGATAGACAAGCTCACCGATTGACTCCGAACCATGAAAACCGATTGGTATAAAATAAGTCGTAAAAGTGGTTGCAATGGCGATAAAAACAAGTACAATGATTTGTTTTAAACCAAAGTTTTGTTTTTGGGTAAAGAAACGGTTAAAAATCACGAGATTCACTACGCCAAGAAATAAAAATATACTTGAAGAAACTGCATGTATATTGGGTGCTTGCACAACATGTAACATTGCTTCCCTAATAAAATCCCAATTTAAATTTTTGCTTGTATATGCTTTGATAATAATAAAAATAATGATAGGAAAATTAATTACAAAAACGATTTCGATGGTGTATAACACTCGATCGGTTTTCATAAAACATCCAAATATAATAGATAAAATTAAGGTTAACCCAATAAGCATAATTGGTATATCAGGAGTTAAATACCGTATAAGCAAAAAAGAGTAAGTAATTAATGTGCTTATCCCTGCAATAAACCACATAACCGCCATAAAAAATAATAATGGATAGTAAAACCATTTAGATGTCGTTTGTACCAACAGTTCCGGAAATGTCTTCCCTGGGAAGGCATTAAAAAATTTCGTATAAACAATCACAATTACTAGCCCTA
Organism: Bacilli bacterium; assembly: GCA_012518125.1. Classification (GTDB taxonomy): domain Bacteria; phylum Bacillota; class Bacilli; order Bacillales; family Amphibacillaceae; genus Pseudogracilibacillus. Next base: position 783 of record JAAYTF010000194.1, read on the forward strand.
ATATGATACCGACAATTAAAGACAATACAGCTCCATCGTTTCGATACCGCAAAAGAATGGTAGGAACAGCTGAAATAATATTTGCAATCATATTAATCATGACTAAATAATAATAAAATCGACTCAAGCCTGTCCCTCCGAATCCTGATTACCTTTTCGGTAGTTATAAAACCTTAAATACGGTTCCCCAAAGCTTGTCAAATTCACTAGATACATAATGAAACATAAAAAACCTAATGTGAGGCCAGCTAATCCAAAAATACTCGCAATCACAATTAAAATTAATCGTACGATGCGTATTGCAAACGCCATTTCATTAACAGGAATGACGAAGGTCGAGATTGCAACTGCCGATACGATAATGACCATGATATTAGAAGCAAGGGCCGCTTCCGTTACAGCTGTTCCTAAAATAAGACCTCCAACCGTTGCTGCCGTTGCACTAATCGCCTTCGGAAGTCGAATACTCGCCTCGAGTAACAGTTCCATAAAAAAAAGCATAAATAATACTTCTACAAAGGAAGTAAATGGAACTCCCATTCTGCTTCCTGCGATGGTCAACATTAATTCTGTTCGAAATACCTCTGGTGAAAAGGACACAGCGCCTATATAAATTCCTGGAAGTAAAATACATACGAATATACCAATATAACGCAGCAATTTTAAATAATATGAAATCGCTAATGTGTGGTAATTATCTTCCATGGTTGTCATAAAATCGAAAAATACGACAGGCGCAATCATTGATTGAGGACTACCGTCTACCAACAATATCACTTTCCCACCAGCAAGGTTGTAAACAATTCGGTCTGGTCGTTCTGTTAGTAACATTTTAGGAAATAAGGAATACCGTTGATCATTTAATAAAGTATTGAATTGAGGTGCCTCTGTAATGACTTGCATA
>JAAYTF010000176.1 GCA_012518125.1 Bacilli bacterium
ACGAAAGCCGAGCCGTTCATGGGGCTCGTCGGTGTGAAAGTGCGCAAAAGGTTGTATGACGAAGCAATCCAAGACGGAAACTACGCTTTGAAAGAGACCGCTAAAGTGAACGACGATTGGTTGTCCGCGTTGATCATGATCAGTTTGGGCATCGTCCATTATTACCAAAAAAATTTTGATGAAAGCAAACGTCACCTTTTGAAAGCGGAGCGTGCGTTCATTCAAAGCGGCGACTTGTATCACCAAATGGTCACGTATTTTTGGCTCATGAACGTATATTTCCAAGAGGACGATCGGAAAAACTTGCGGGAAACGGCGAAATCGTTTTTGAAGATCATGTTTGCTGAGAATTATCAATTTTTCTTGCTGAAAGATACGCTTTTTGGCCCGATCGACCGCCATCTCATGTATCCATTGTTCCAACGAGTGAATGAGCTGCTTCCGGAGGAGGAACGGATGAAATCAGCTGCCGGGCTGATCCGCCTTAAAGAATACGAAGGACATCCAGGCTATCAAATTTACGTGAAAATATTTGGCAGCCTCAAAATAGCGATGAGCAACAAGTACGGTCCGGAACTCGAATGGCAACGGGAAAAAGCGAAAGAAATGTTTCTCTATTTTCTAATGAACCGCGACCGCTACATCCCGAAAGAGGAAATGATGCAACAATTGTGGGGCGAGCTTGATGAAAAATCGGCCGATCGCAATTTCAAAGTGACGTTGAACGCTTTGTTGAAAGCGTTGGAACCGGAGCGCCAAGCGCGTGAACCGTCATTTTTCATTTTGCGCAACAAAAATATGTATCGGCTCAATCCGAAAGCGACGATCATCACGGACCGCAATTTATTTCTCGAACATGCGGAGAAAGGGATGAAGCATGACGATCCAAAAGAGGCGCTCGACCAGTTGTTGGCGGCACTCGCATTTTATGAAGATGCTCCGTTCGAAGATATGCGCAACGTCGAATGGCTGGAGCAGGAAAAAAGAAAACTTGAAAATAAGCGTATTTCCGTTTTGGAAAGGACTGCGCAAATATGTATGAAATTGAAGCGCTACAACGATGCGATCGCATATGCCGAAAACATTTTGAAAATCGATCCGACGTGGGAGGAAGCGTACCGCATTTTGATGATGGCATATTACCGGTTGGATAATCGCCCGCAATCGATCAAATGGTACGAACAATGCGTGAAAGTGCTCCATGAAGAATTGAACATCGAACCGATGCCGTTGACGACGGATTTGTATCATTTGATCGTCCACCACGACGATTGGGATTCGGCGCAAAATTGACTTTGCGCTTTTCTTTTTTTATAAAAAAGTGTTGACAATTGAAAGCGTTATCAATATAATATAGTCAAAACTGAGAGGTGAGTCAGGTGTCAGAAAAAGTTGAAGCACAAACGTTGAAATTGACGAAAAAAGGTTTGGAGACGCGCAACAAATTGCTCCGTGCAGCCGAAAAAGTGTTTGCGGAAAAAGGGTTTTATGAAGCGTCGATCGTCAACATCACGCAAGAAGCGAATGTCGCCAATGGCACGTATTACAATTATTTCGCGACGAAAAAAGAAATTTTTGACGAATTGATCCGCGATTACAACCGCAACTTGCGGCATGCGATCAAAAAAGAGATGGAAAAGGCGACGTCCCACGAAGATGCGCAACGGAGAGGCTTCAAAGCGTTCTTTGATTGGGCGAAAACGCGTCCCGATTTATACAACATTGTGCAGCAGGCCGTCGTGGTGGACCAAGAACTTTACCGTTGGTACTACCAAAAGATTGCGGCCGGATTTGTGAAAAGCTTGACGCGTGGAATAAACGATGGCGAATTTAAACCGCTCGACCTTGAAACGGTCGCTTACAGCCTCATGTCGATCGGACAGTTTTTGGGCATGCGCTGGATTTACTGGGAAGGGAAAGACGTACCGGAAGAAGCGTTTGAAGCGGCGATGACGTTGATCTTTGATGGATTGAAACAAAAAGACGAGGGGTGAAGTTGGGTGGAAGGAATCTATTATTGGATAGAAAAATGGGCGGAGCTCCGTCCGGACAAAGCGGCCATTTTGACGGATGATGAGTCGCTATCCTATGCCAAGCTGAAAGATTCAATCGACCGGTACGTGACGTTTTTGCTTGAAGAAAAAGGGGTGAAGCCGGGGGACAGAATCGCGGTTTTGTCGCACAACCGCCATGAAATCATCATTTTGTTGTTTGCCATCGCCAAAATCCAAGCGATCGCCGTGCCGCTCAACGTCCGTCTCAATCCACACGAGCTCGAATACCAATTGCGTGACAGCGGCGCGACGTTGATTTTCGTGGAAGCGGAGTTTGCCGCCCATGCCGAACATTTCCGTACGATCGAAGGGTTGGAAATCGAATCGTTTGCGGCTTTGGAACAGTTGCCTCAAGCAAAGCCTTATTTTAACGAAATCAATGAAAACGCTTCCTTTATCATTTGTTATACGTCCGGTACGACAGGCAAACCGAAGGGTGCCGTATTGACGCAAAAAAATATGTTTTACAATGCGCTCAACAACGTACTGACACTTGATATCACTTCAAAAGACCGCTCGATCGTCCTTTTGCCGTTGTTCCATATCGGCGGGATCGGGTTGTTTGCTTTGCCGACGCTCTATGTCGGCGGGACGATCATCATTGGCGGCAAATTCGAGCCGGACAAAGCATTGCAATTGGCCGAAAAACATCGCGCCACGCTCGTGTTTGCGGTGCCGTCCATGCATCAGTTGATGCTCGACAGCCCGTATTTCGACAAACTGGATTTATCGAGTGTCCGTTGTTTTTACAGCGGGGGTGCGCCTTGTCCGAAGGAATTGATAAACGCGTTTTATGAAAAAGGGTTCGTCTTCGGGCAAGGGTTCGGCCTTACGGAAACTTCGCCGACCGTGTTTTTGTTGACGCTTGAAGACGCACCGCGAAAAATCGGTTCGGTGGGCAAACCGGCATTTTACAATGAAGTGAAACTCGTCGATGACGAAGACCGCGAAGTTCCGGTCGGGGAAATCGGCCATTTAATCGTAAAAGGCGGAAACGTCATGAAAGGCTATTGGAACAACGAAAAGGCGACGAACGAAGCCTTGAAAGACGGATGGTTTTATACGGGTGACTTGGCAAAACGGGATGAAGAAGGCTTTTATTATATCGCCGGCCGCAAAAAAGAAATGATCATCTCCGGTGGGGAAAACATTTATCCGCTTGAAGTCGAAAACGTGATCAATGGGTTGCCGGATGTCAAAGAGGCGGCGGTGATCGGTATCCCGGACGAAAGATGGGGTGAGGTGCCGATTGCGTTTGTCGCAAAAAGGGAAAACAGCCCATTAGCGGAAACGGAAATCATCGAATATTGCAAAAAATATTTGGCGAAATACAAAGTGCCGAAAGAAGTGCACTTCATGGATGAATTGCCGAAAAACTCGACAGGAAAAATTGCGAAAAACCAGTTGTCACAGCTCATCAACAAGTGAACATCTTGTCGATGAAGACGAAAAATACGCGGTTATAGGAGGAAGTTGTATGAATCAAGCAATCGGAATTGAATACGTTAACACGTTTTTCCCAAAACAAGTGGAAACGGCCGAAGAAATTGCCGAAAAAACGAACATACCTGTAGACGTCATAATCGAAAAATTCGGACTTTATGAAAAGCATGTCGCCGGGGACGATATGCATGCGACGGATATGGCGATTGAAGCGGCCCGGCCCATTTTGGAGAAAATCGATCCGCTAGACATCGATGTCATCATCTACTTCGGAAGTCCGCACAAAGATTATTACGTGTGGGTCGGCGCGACGAAAATCCAATATGAACTCGGTGCAAAAAACGCCTACGTATTTGAAATGATGAATGTCAGCTCATGCTTTCCAATCGCGCTCAAAGTGGCAAAAGACATGTTGAAGAGCGACAAATCGATCGAAAATATTTTGCTCGTCGGTGGAAGCAAAGAATCGCAAATCATCAACTATGAAAATCCACGTTCACGTTTCATGTTCAATTTTGCCGATGGTGGCGCCGCGGCGCTAGTCAAACGCGGTGCGAAAAACAGCGAAATTTTGGGCAGTGCGATGATCACGGACGGATCCTTTTACAAAGATGTCCTTGTCCCTGCCGGCGGTTCGCGGAATTTTCCTTCGGAGGCGACCGTCAAAGAAAAAATGCACTACATCGACGTCGTCGATCCAAAGGGTATGAAAGAACGATTGGATAAAGTGTCGTTTGAAAATTTCGGCAAAGTGATGCGGCTAGCATTGCAAAAAAGCGACTACGATTTTGGTGATTTGTCATTGCTTTTGCCTTTGCATACGAAACGTTCGATGTTTGAGCAATTTTTGGACATTGCCGGCTTGACGGAAGACAAAGCGATTTACTTGGACCATCACGGTCATTTGTCCGCGCTCGATCCTTGCATCGGTCTCCATTTCGCAGAACAACGAGGCATGCTGAAACCGGGGGACATCGTGCTTACGGTGAGTGCGGGAACAGGTTACACGTGGTCCGCGACAGTGATCAAATGGAATGGAGCAAACAAATAATAAGCCTTTGTTCATTGTCGCTTCTTACTAACTAAAGGCTATAGATAGCGATTGGGACAAGGAGGGGATGGCCATTTAGCAGGAACGAGGCGGGGGTTACGTATGGGAGTTTTTCATGACCATTCATCTTGCTCGAGATGATGGAAAGAACATGATGCAAGTTATTGAAAAGACGATCGATTCAATGTTTCAGGCGTTTGTAACTCATTTGTAACTCAAATCGGTAAGATATATGTAAACGCTATCATTATAAGGAGAAAAGGGGAGGAAATGTTGTGTTTAAAAGGCTGTCGTTTTTACTTATGCTCATTTTTCTATTGATGTTCATCGTCGCATGCAGCGACTCATCAGGGGGCAGCGACACAGAGGCAGATTCAAGCGACAACACTGCGGAAACAAGTGGGGACAGCGAAGGCAGTGACGGAGGAGAAGGCGGTACAATCAAAATTGGTGTACTAGCTTCCATGACAGGTGCACTCGAATCGTACGGCAAACAGACGACGCGAGGTTTCGAGTTGGGATTGGAGTATGCGACGGACGGGACAATGGAAGTGGCAGGAAAGAAAATTGAATTCATCATCGAAGATACCGAAACCAAACCGGAAGTTGCCGTACAAAAAGCGACAAAATTGTTGGAAGATGATGAAGTCGATTTCCTTGTAGGATCATCAAGTTCCGGAGACACGCTCGCTGTGTTGCCACTAGCGGAAGAATATGAAACAATCATGGTCGTCGAGCCGGCGGTTGCCGACAGCATCACCGGTTCCGAGTTCAACCCGTACATTTTCAGAACAGCGCGCAACTCATCGCAAGACGCGGTGGCAGGAGCGGCGGCGATTGCAGGTCCAGGAGTGAAAATTGCAACACTCGCACCAGACTATTCATTCGGATGGGATGGTGTGAAAGCGTTTAAACAAGCTGCTGTAGATTTAGGGGCGGAAATCATCCTCGAAGAATATGCCGATCCAGAAGCGACCGACTTTTCGTCACATATCCAGAAAATCATCGATGCAAAACCGGATTATTTATTCGTCATCTGGTCAGGAACGAACTCGCCTTGGAACCAAATCGCCGACATGAAAGTCCAAGACCGCGGCATCAAAATCTCAACAGGTGCACCGGACATTCCGGCATTGAAGACGATGAACGCGTTGGTCGGCATGGAAGGATTCACGGTTTACTATCATGAATTGCCGGACAACGAAATCAACGATTGGCTTGTGGAAGAACATAAAAAACGTTTCAACGAACCACCTGACTTGTTCACATCGGGAGGCATGACGGCGGCGATCGCGATTGTCGAAGCGTTGAAGAAGACGGAAGGCGACACGGATGCGAACAAGTTGATCGAAGTGATGGAAGGCATGACATTCGATACACCAAAAGGACCAATGACGTTCAGAGAAGAAGACCACCAGGCGCTGCAGACACTTTACTCTATCACGTTGGAAGAAAGAGAAGGCTATGACTACCCAGTGCCAGTGTTGATCAGAGAATTGACTCCTGAAGAAACGGCGCCGCCGATCATGAACCAATAAACCACATTTCAAACCTGCTAAGGATTCAATGGCTCCATGCCATTGATCCTTAGTCAAATATTAAAATCGACCGCGATTTTAATATTTGACTAAGGAAAATAAGGGGGAGTGTTTCATGGAACCGGTTATTAAAACGGATAATTTGACGATCCGCTTCGGCGGACAGATCGCGGTTGACCATGTCAGTTGCGAAATACCGGAAAAACATTTCAAATCGATTATCGGTCCTAATGGAGCCGGCAAAACGACGTTTTTCAATTTGTTGAGCGGCGAATTGAAGCCGACGGAAGGTGAAGTGTATTTAAAAGGGGAACGAATCACGCATTTGTCGTCCATCGAGCGTGCGAGAAAAGGGTTGGGCCGCTCGTTTCAAATTACGAACGTATTTCCGAATTTGACCGTTTTGGAAAACGTCCGCCTCGCGATCCAATCGCGCGAAAAAATATATTTCCAAATGCTCCGTTATTTTACGAGTTATAAACATTTGATCGAAGAAGCGGAGCACATTTTGGAACAAGTGCTTTTGATCGATAAAAAAGATGCGATAGCAAGTCAGCTGACGCATGGCGAGAAACGGAAGTTGGAAATCGCGATGTTGTTGGCGCTCGATTCGGAAATTTTGCTGCTCGATGAACCGACGGCCGGCATGTCGCTGGAAGAAGTGCCGATCATTTTGGACGTCATCCGCAACATCAAGGAAAAGGGTGAAAAGACGATTCTGCTCATCGAGCATAAGATGGACCTCATCTTGGATTTGTCCGATTCGATCATGGTCCTCTTCAATGGGCAGCTGCTTGCAGATGGCACGCCGGAAGAAATCATGCGCAACGAGTTGGTCGAAAGCGCCTATTTAGGGGGAATGTACAATGACGATCTTGCTGGAAATCAATGATATTCATACGTACATCGAGCAATACCACATTTTGCAAGGCGTCTCCTTCCAAGCGAAGAAAGGGGAAGTGAGCGTCTTGTTGGGCCGCAACGGAGCCGGCAAAACGACGACGTTGCGCACGATCATGGGTTTGAATCCTGCTTCCAAAGGAGAAATCATCTTCAACGGCGTCGACATTACGAAAAAACCGACGTACGAAATCGCCAATATGAAAATCGGCTACGTCCCGGAAGACCAAGCGATTTTCAATGGTCTTACGGTCGAAGAAAATTTGCGCGTCGCAATGCGCAAAGAAGATGAAGCCGCCATGGAAAGGCAAGAGTATGTCTTGAACCTTTTTCCCGATTTGAAAAAGTTTTGGAAAAAAGACGGCGGTTACCTCTCAGGTGGACAGAAACAGATGCTTGCCATGGCACGCGCTTTCGTGAATGAGGCGGAGCTTTTGCTCATCGACGAACCTTCAAAAGGCTTGGCACCGATCATTGTTGAAAAGGTGATGGAAGCGTTGGTCGAAATGAAAAAAGAAACGACGATCGTGCTCGTTGAACAAAACTTTTACATGGCGAGCCAAATCGGTGATACGTACACGCTCATCGATGATGGAAAAACGATCCAGTCGGGGTTGATGTCGGAGCTTATCCATGACAACGAACTGCAGCATCGCTATCTCGGAATAGGTTAGGGGGTTCATAAATGGAATTATTGATCAATTTGACGATAAACGGCCTATCGACAGGCATGTTGATCTTTTTGCTCGCTTCCGGGTTGACGTTGATTTTCGGTTTGATGCACGTGTTGAATTTCGCGCACGGTGGGCTTTTTGCTTGGGGAGCGTACGCCGGCGTATGGTTTTACAGCATTACGTCAAGTTTCACCGTCGCATTGATCGGCGCCATCATCGTCGGGGCACTGTTAGGCTTTATTACGGAACGGCTCATCATTCGCCCGGTGTACGGCGATGTCGTTCCGCAAATATTGATCACACTCGGATTTATGCTCGTCATTTCTGAAATGTTGAAAGTCGTCTGGGGACCGAACCAGATTGCCGCGACCGTACCGCCGGCGTTATCCGGCAGTTGGGAAATCGGCGACGTCTTGATCATCAAGTACCGTTTGTTCATCATTTTGATGGGATTTCTAGTGTTTGGCATCTTTTATTACATTTTAAAACGGACAAAAATCGGCTTGATCGTTCGGGCCGGCGTCATCAACAACGAAATGGTTCAAGCGTTGGGCATCAACATTAAACGGGTGTTTTTGCTCGTGTTCATGACGGGAGCCGCATTGGCGGCATTAGGTGGTGCTCTCATGGCCCCTTATTCCGGCGTCATTTATGCGGAAATGGGCATGGATTTTGCGATCCTCGCATTCATCGTCGTCGTCATCGGCGGCATGGGAAGTTTTCCGGGATCGTTGTTTGCGGCAATACTCGTAGGGCTTGCCGGAAGCTACATGGCGTATTACGTGCCTGATTTATCGTTGGCAGTCAACATGATCATCATGGTTTTAGTCTTGATTTTCCGTCCACAAGGATTATTTGCGGTGAAGGGGTGATGGAGCACATGTTGGGTAAAATCAATTTGAAAAGTGTTTACTTTTGGCTGATTGTCCTTGTTTTCGTCTTGTTTCCGTTTGTCATCGATTCACGTCCGATGACGATTTTATTGACGCAAATCTTCATTTTCGCTATTTTGGCGATGAGCTACGATATTTTGCTCGGATACACCGGGATCGTTTCTTTCGGGCATGCGATGTTTTTCGGCTTTGGCGCGTACGCGACATCCGTCATGTTAAAAAATATCGATTCTTCGTTGACCGTTTTCTTCCTGTCGATTATAGTCGGCATGGTCATCGCGGGAATCGTCAGTTTCTTGATCGGATTGTTGACGCTGCGCCTGCAGAGCCATTTCTTTGCGATGTTCACTTTGGCGGTGTCGGGGCTGTTTCTTGTGCTTGCGGAAAAATGGCGTTCGTTGACGCAAGGAAATGACGGCTTCACATTCCGGGCACCGGAAATTTTCTCCGATCGCATCAATTTCTATCTGTTCGTCTTGTTCTGTCTCGTTCTCGTGTTTTTGCTCTTGAGACTGTTCGTCAACTCACCGTTCGGCAAAGTATTGATCGCCGTCAAAGAAAACGAAACGCGGACGAAAGCCCTCGGCTATAAAACGATTTACTACAAAGTCGTCTCGTCCGTCGTTGCAGGGGTCGCCGCCAGCCTTGCCGGGTCGCTCTACGTCGTGTCGCTCCGCTTCGTCAATACGAGCATGATGGCGATCGACGTCACCTTGAACGCCTTGTTGATGACGATCATCGGCGGTGTCGGGACGCTTGTCGGTCCGATCGTCGGTGCGGCGATCATCGAGCTTGCGAAACATAATTTATCCATCTTGGCTAAAACGTACCCGATTTTTGAACGTTGGATCATTTTCTTCGGAATCATTTACATTTTGGCGGTGATTTTCTTCCCGAAAGGCGTCGTCGGAACGTTGAAGGAAAAATGGGAAGGGCGTAAAATGGTACGTCAACAGGCCATGAAGCAGAAGGAGGACGCGGCATGAATGTAGGCATCGTCAGCACGGGAGTGTATTTGCCGGAAAAACGGATGACGGCGGAAGAAATCGCCGAAAAAGCGAACTTGTCGGTGGAAGTCGTCAAAGAAAAGATGGGCATCATCGAAAAACCGATTCCAGGAACAGACGACCATACGGTCCACATGGGCGTGTTGGCGGCGAAAAAAGCGATTGATAAGGCGAACATCGATCCGAAAAACATCGACCTTATCATCAACATCGGGGAAGAACATAAAGAATACCCATTATGGACTTCGGCAATCAAAATCCAAGAAGAAATCGGCGCCTATCATGCCTGGGCGTTTGACGTCGCCCTCCGCTGCGGCACGACGATCATGGCGCTGAAAGTGGC
>JAAYTF010000177.1 GCA_012518125.1 Bacilli bacterium
ATTTCTTTTCGCCTCGTTGGAAGGACGACCCAGTTTCGGACCACTCAGACGGATACCTTTTTCCTTGCAGTAAGCCCGGTTCTCCCGGGTCCGGTAGATTTTATCTGCGAGAACTGCTTCCGGATAGAATCCGTGCCGTCTGCGGTAAGCCTCGACGGACTCAATGAGGTAACTTCCTTCATGGTAGGCATCCCACTCCATCTTGTCCAAAAAGGCAAAGCCGTCCACCATACTGATCGATAACTTGGCACCAAATTCAACACTCGCACTCGCTTTTCCACGTACAATGGGACGGACGTGCGGCTGTGCGATACTGGTGATCCGATCATCGATCTGGTGTGTCTTCGTTTCAAACATGATTTTTTGTTGGCGGTACAATTCCTGGATGACAAGCAACTCACGATATTGACGTTTATTCAAAGATTTCAAGCCACCTTGTTGTACAAGGGATTCAATATGTTTCAGGTTGCGTCTGATATCATTCAGCTGTTTCCCAATCGCCTTACGGAGGGTCTTCCGTCGCGGATTCCGCTGTTTGGCGACAGACAAATAATCTTTACGCGCTTTCTTACGATAAGTACGCGGCTTGGGTTGAGTCCCACGATAAGGCAGATGCAACGTATCAATTATCCCTTCCAGTTTTTCCCTGGCTTCATTCAATAGACGGAGGTCCGTCGGGTAGGCAATATCAGCAGGAGCGCATGTTGCATCAAGCAACAACTTTCCCTGATTGGATCGCTTGTCAGGGCTAGATGCACCAATCTTTCGAGTACTGGCCTTGTCGGCACCGGAATTAAGATCATCATCGTCATCCTGCTCGTTGCGCGTGTCCTGTTTTTCTTTCATCTGTGCCTCGACCATCCATTCATTCACTTGATTGATGATGGAGGCATCAAAACGTTTGCGGAAATGGGTCATCAATGATGAATCGAACGGTGCTTTTTGTTGGAATTCTGAAAGCCCGATGAAGTATTGAAGATACGGGTTTTCCTTAATTTGTTCGACCGTTTCTTCATCGCTCAACCGCATCCGTTCTTTGATCAAAAGAGAACCCAAAGCCATACGAGCAGGCAATGCCTTGTTCCCTTGTGTCGTATCTTTCAAGGAACGAATATAGATGTCTTCCACTTTATCCCATGGAATGAGATTGGCAAGGACCACCCAACGGTTTTCAGGATCAAGCTTTCCTCCGAATGGCAGGAAAAATTCATCCGGCATGATCATCTGTCTTTCATTGTGTTCGTACATTTGAGACCCTCCAAGTGCAAGCATTTTATTGGGAAATCGGCAAATACCCTTGCATATTATTTCGACAAAAACAGGCAAAACCCTTGTCGAGAGAGAGATTTTTGGTTATTCAGTAAGCCCTAATTAACGATAATTTCTTCAACATAACCTCTCCATTCGCTGTAATATGATAAGTTATATACCAAAACCCATTTCTACAAAGGCTTTTCCATTATTACTTGATTTAAATTCAAAAAACATCGGTGTTTTTTGCTCTAATCCTCGATTTTTGATAAATCGCATTAAATCCCAATATTTTATTTGAGCCTCTTCTTCGTAATTTTCCATCACGCGCGTCATTACCATCGGTTCAATGTTGAAATAACTACGAAAGTACATTTCTTCATTAGAAGTATTATGAAAGTCATTTTCTTCAATTGGTATAAAAATTTCTGCCACCATCAACTCATCAGTCGGTTCACTTAATAGTGAATAAAAATAACGCCCAAC
>JAAYTF010000024.1 GCA_012518125.1 Bacilli bacterium
AGCATTCCATCCCTTTCGTGGTGTGAAAAAACCAATAAAGGGAGGATATATCGATGAGCGTTCAATTTACGGACAGACTTTGGCAACGAGTGAAGCCGATTTGGGAAGCGTACTTGGAACATCCTTTTGTAAAAGGGATTGGCGAAGGGACGTTGGACAAGGAAAAATTCAAACATTACATGAAACAAGATTACGTTTACCTCATTGAATATTCCCGCGTCTTTGCGATCGGCAGCGCCAAAGCGCCGGATTTGAAAACGATGACGATGTTCGCGGATCTTCTCCATGGTACGCTGCACATGGAAATGGATTTGCACCGCGAATATGCGGCGAAATTCGGCATCACAAACGAAGAGCTCGAAGCGACCGAGCCGTCTGAAACGATGACGAGCTACACGAGCTACATGTTGAACGTGGCGCAGCTCGGCGGGGTCGAAAACGTCATCGCCGCCGTGCTCGCTTGTGCTTGGAGCTACAACTACATCGGAAAGGAATTGGCGAAATGGCCGGGGGCGTTGGAACATGAATTTTACGGCGATTGGGTGCGCATGTATGCATCGGATGAATTTACGGAACTTGCGGAGATGTGCAAACGGTTGATCAATGAATACGCGGAAGGAAAATCGGAAGCGGAACTGAAACGCCTTGAAGAAATCGTCGTCAATACGAGCAAATACGAATACATGTTTTGGGACATGGCCGAAAACATTTCCATGTGGCCGACGGATCATATCGAGGCGGCCGCACGTTGAATAAAAACTTGTTGGTGGGCGCCATCATCAATGGCGTCTTTTTTTTGTGCTCTCTTCACTGGTTGCAGCATAGTTGATACAAATGGTCTTGATCGATTCCTTAGCTCGTGCCGAAATTTTTGATACTGGGAAAATCATGTTAAAATGGACCTATCAAGTCGGTCGATTAGGTGGTTATGATGATCAAACTGTTATTGTTTTTCGCAGCCCTTTTTTCCGTTCCGTTCATATTGCTGAGGAAAACGAACAAAAAGAGCGGCGAGCATTTGTTGGCGGGAAATAAATTTTTGTTTATCGCCCACCGCGGCGCGAGCGCACACGCTCCGGAAAACACGATGGAAGCTTTTCGTCTTGCTAAACGGTTCGGTGCCGACTTCATTGAACTTGATGTACATTTGACAAAAGACGGCCATTTGATCGCCATGCACGATTTGACGGTCGACAGGACGACGGATGGCACCGGCCGTATCCGGGACTTGACGTTGGAAGAAATAAAACGGCTGGATGCCGGTTCTTGGTTTGACGAATCGTTCAAAGGTGCGAAAGTCCCAACATTGGAAGAAATTTTTCAAGAATTCGGCACTGACGTCAATTACAAAATCGAAATCAAACATCCGGACATAAACGTCGGCATTGAAGCAGCATTGCTACGTATGCTTGAAACTTACCGCTTGATGGACGCCGCCAGGAAAGGGAAAGTGATCATTCAATCGTTTGACGAAGCTTGTTTAAAAAAGCTTCACGGAGTCGTTCCTTCCATTCCGTTGTTCCTGCTGATCGGCAAAAACGATGTCGACAAGTACGATTTGGAGGAAGTGAAAAAATTTGCCGTCGGGGTCGGGCCAAACTATGCCGCGATGGATGAATCATTCGTAAGACGTGCAAGGAATCTAGGTTTGTTGGTGCACCCTTTTACGGTAAACGACGCCAAAACGGTCCTCAAACTCCAATCGTACGGAATAACCGGCGTCATTACGGACAATCTAGAATTGATCGCCGAATTGGCTAATATCGAGTAGTAGTTGCCTCATGCTTTTCTTTTTGCGGAAGGAAAACCTGATAAAACAACGTTCAACGTACGCATCCCCTAAATGGACGGTGCGGTTTTAGCAAACAACAAAGCCACTACATACGTGCGTATGCACCTATATAGTGGCTTTGTTTGCATGTTCTACTTAATTTTGACGAATTTTCAAGCGGTGATGTGAAAAGAAACTTCTCGTTTTTCTTCGCTTTCATCGCCTTCGGTTTCTTCTTCATCGGAAGTTTTGTCGTCATCTTCCGATTCAGCCGCTTCCACATTATATTCTTCCAGTTTGCTTACAGGTTCATTGAAAAATTTTTCCGGGTTCACTTCGATGCCGTCTTTATGGATTTCGAAATGAAGATGGACGCCGCTTGCTTCGTTGAAAATGTTCTTTCCAGCAGTACCGATTTTGTCCCCTTGTTTCACTTTTTGCCCTTCTTCGACGACCACTTCATCCAAACTTGCATAGTGCGTCGTGATCGAATCGCCGTGTGAAAGCGTGACGACGTTTCCTAAGAGCGGGTCTTCCTTCACTTCCACTACGGTTCCTGAAAGCGACGCCAATACATCGAATGGTTCACCATTTGCTTGTGCGATGTCGATCCCTGTGCTTTGATAATATCGATTGTTGTAGTACGTCAAGCTTTTTTCCTGTTCATCCTGTGGTGCGTCGTAATCATAGAATTTGGTCACGATTTCCGCTTCCAGGCTGTCGCTGACGGGCATCCGGATCGTTTCCTGCTGTTGCAATACAGATTGTGCCTCTTCATTTGTGAAATCTCCGGCGAATTCATCTTGGATTTGTTCGATTTCATCATTGTTTTCTGTATCGTCGAACCATGTATTGCCAAATGTCTGGTACCATACGACTGCTGATAAAATGATGCCTGCGATGGAAATGAAAACGGCTGGAAGAAACCATTTCTTGCGCAATAACTGTGCCAATTTGGAGTTTTTCGGCACTTTCTTGAATTCTTTCATCATCTGATCACCTCATCAACATTGTGAACAGATGAAAGTAAATATATACGTGTTTTTGTAAATTTTGCTAAATGTTGATGAGGTATAATTTTGTTTATTTGTTAAAAGCTAATACGTACGGCGTTTCTTCTTCGCTCATTTTCGTCAGTTCAATTCCGTTGTAATAGTAAGCCAATATTTCTTCATGCGTTTTTCCTTCTTCCGCCATCCCGTTTGCGCCGTATTGGCTCATGCCGACACCATGGCCGTAACCTTTTGTCGTAAAGATGACATGATCGTTTCGTTGTTCGATTGAAAAGTCTGTCGAACGTAAATTCAATTTTTCCCTTACTTCTCTGCCGGTGAAAGTTTGTCCACCAAATGAGATTTCCGCCACCCGGTTGCTCGGCGTCCGTTTGATATGGATCGGAATCGGATTTCCCGTGTAAGTCAAATTCAATTTTTCCTTCACTTCTTTTGTTGTAAATATTTCTTGGCTCATAAAATTCGGTAAGTCGACTTCCCATTCGCTCTCGACGCTTTTCAAATACGGGAATTCATTCCCCCAATAATATTTCGCATCTTCCGTATAGCCGTTGCTCATCGAAAAGAACGTCGGCGTAATTGGCTGCCCCTCGTACGTGATGATCATCGATTTCGTTTCTTCGACCGCCCGCGATATTTTGTCCCACTTCCATTCGAAGTCGCTTCCCCAAAGCTCCTTCAGTTCTTCTTTGTTCAAGTAGACTTGGTGATCTGTCGTGTCGGAAATCACTTCGTCATCTTCGTGCAACAGATGGTTGATGATGTATGTCCTTGCCGCAATCGCTTGGGCTTTGAGCGCTTCTTCCTCGAACTCGGCCGGCATTTCGGAGGCGACGACCGATTTGACGTATTCTTCGAGCGGTACGGTTTCGACTTCGTCCGTTTTTTCGCGTTTAACCGAAACGTCTATTGCCAATTCTTCTTCACCTTGATCCTGGACAGTTCCTTCCGTTTTGGGAAATGGTATTTTTCCATTGTCATCATCCCCGATGTTTACAACGAGTGCGGGAATGACAACGATCAACGCCATGAAACATGATATGGAAAACACGATGAAAACTAGCGGTTTTTTGCGACTGTTTATGTCGACGAAAACGTTTCGACGATTCAACGTATATTTTCTCCGCGATTGTTTATGGAACTTTTTTCTTATTTTGTATATTTGGTTACGATCTTTAATTTGCATTTCCTCCTTCGTTCATTATAATTTTGGTTTATTTATATATATTCAATTTGAATTTGAAATAACCATCCTTTCTGCATTTTATCCAGCAAGTGTGACGATCGCCGTTTTTATCCGTGAACAAAGCACACGTTGGGTCCTTGGTTTTCCATATTTTTTCTTTCTGTTCATTTAATTGGTCATTTTCATTTTTTTAACATTGTGATAAGATTTAATTAACACAAAATTCTGAAAGGGGTTTTGAAATGGGGAAACTTGATGGACGAGTCGCCATTATTACCGGTGGTGCCCGCGGCCAAGGAGCGGCACACGCAAGGAGATTCGTTGAAGAAGGGGCCAAAGTGATGATCACCGACATTTTGGAGGAAGAAGGAAAAGCTTTGGCCGACGAATTGGGTGAAAATGCTAGATTCATGAAACATGATGTGACGAGCGAGGAGCAATGGAAACAAGTGGTGGCAGAGACGGAAAATGTGTTTGGGCCGGTGAACATTTTAGTCAATAACGCAGGCATCGTCATGGTGAAGGAAATCGAAGAGCTGAGTGAAGCCGAGTACCGTAAAGTCATCGATATCAATCAGGTCGGCGTTTTTTTGGGCATGAAGTGCGTGCTTCCTTCAATGAAGAAAAATGACAGCGGTTCCATCATCAACATTTCTTCGATCAACGGTTTGCGCGGTTCGGCTGGCACGATCGGCTACGATGCTTCCAAATTCGCGGTGCGAGGGATGACGAAGACAGCTGCACTCGAATTTTCCAAATATAACATTCGCGTCAACTCTGTCCACCCGGGCCCTATCGATACGCCGATGATCGCATCTGAAGAAACGCGGGACATCGTCAAAGAGATGGCTGAAGGCATTCCATTGAAACGGGTCGGAACCCCTGACGAAGTGTCGAAACTGATCGTCTTTTTGGCGTCTGATGATTCAAGTTATTGCACGGGATCGGAATTTGTCATCGATGGCGGCGTCACGGCTTCGAATTGATGGGAAACATTATGCTTCATTCAACGATATGCGTACATGAAATAAGGACGTTGGTGCTTCCGGTTTGCGCACCAACGTCCTTTTCATTCATCCATAATCATTAAGTTCGCAAGCGACATTAACTGTTTTTCATTGAAAATTTTCGTCTCATGTAGTCAATATTCTTTATTCGTGTTATTGTCGCATGCCCGATTTACAATTCCACCGCCACATCTTTCCCGTCGAAGTCCACTTCGATCACTTTTTCTGTTTTTTTCGGTTGTGGTTTCACCCGTTTGATGTTTGCGCCCAGGCGCTTCAACTTTCCGACAAAATCGACGTAGCCGCGGTCCAAATGATACAATTCGAATACTTCCGTCGTGCCTTTCGCAACAAGACCGGCCAAAACGAGCGCCGCGGCAGCGCGCAGATCGGTCGCTTGGACTTGCGTGCCTTGCAACTCTTGACCGCCTTTGATGACAGCGCTTCTGCCTTCGATTTTAATATTTGCGTTCATCCGTCGAAATTCTTCCACATGCATGAAGCGATTTTCAAAAATCGTTTCCGTCAAAATCCCGGTCCCTTCGGCAATCATCATCGCAACCATTATTTGCGACTGCATATCGGTCGGAAATCCAGGATACGGCAATGTTTTAATGTCGGTGGTAACCAATTTTTTGCCTTTGGCGTTTACGCGG
>JAAYTF010000025.1 GCA_012518125.1 Bacilli bacterium
AGTACCGGAATCGGGAAGATGAACGCGTATTTTTTCCTTTTTAACCGTTTAAACTCTTCCGATTGTTCGATTTTTACAAAGTCGATTTTCACCTCTTTTTTGCTCATGGAAATCCTCCTTTCCAATATTTGTTGTAATATTCTAACAGATGGATTTCAGAAAATAAGAAAATTTTTTTAAAATGTCATTTTTCATACTTGAAATGCCTTAAAAACAGCATAAAAAACAGCCAGATGTGAAAACGCTCACATCGGCTGTATGACAATGTTTTTCCGTGTTTGTTTTTGTGCGAAAAAAGGACTATTGCTTTCGAAAGGGGTTTTATACGTTTGGAAACATGTCGAAAAATTTTTTGCGGGCATTTCTGCTCAGTGGAATGACCGTATTTTTCATTCCTTTCAATATGATGTTGTACGCGCCGTTGAACCAAGGCTCGATTTCCTCGACGTAGTTTAGATTGACGAGATAACTCCGATGCGTACGGATGAACGGATAACTTTTCAACGCGTTTTCCAGCTCTTTTATCGTCATGTTGCTTTCGACCGTCGTATGCGTCGTATGGATTTTGATGGTTCCTTGGTTTGTCACCGCATAGACGATTTCATCGGGTGAGACGACGATCATTTTTTCGCTGTTTGTAATGAGCAGCTTGTCGTTGTTCACTTTCGCCTCATCTTTTTTATAAATGTGTTTGCGGATCCGTTTTAACGCTTGCTGCAGTCTCGCGATATCAAACGGTTTCAATAAATAATCGATCGCTTCCACTTCGAATGCTTCAATCGCATATTCATCGTACGCCGTCGTAAAAACGAATAGCGGAGGTTCATCGGTTGAACGCAAAATTTCTTTGGCAACTTCCACGCCAGTGATGATCGGTATTTCGATATCGAGAAATAAAACATCTGGTTTATGTTTAAAATAAAGCTCAAGCACCTGTTGACCGTTTACGGCGCTCGGACAAAGTTCAATATCTTCTTCTTGTTCAAGCATGTACGTCAATTCTTCGAGTGCAAACTGTTCATCTTCCGCAATCATCGCTTTAAATGTTTTCATACACATCACTCTCATTTGCTTGATATTTTAACGGTATCGAAAAGTACACTTTGCTTCCGCCTTCGGGCAAATTTTCAACGTGCAACTTTGCATGTTTATCCAGCAAATTGATGAGCCGGTGGTTGACATTGTATAAACCGACGCCGCTGTATTGTTTCTTGGATGGTTGTTTATAATAAATTTGTTTGATCGCCATTTCGTCGAAACCGGTTCCGTTATCCGTCACTGAAATGAAGACGCGATCGTTTTTCCGTTCGATGCGAATCTCGATTTCACCGTTTTCTGTCACTTGTTTAAGGCCATGTTGAATCGCGTTTTCTACAAGCGGTTGGATCGTTGAAGGCGGAATCATCACGCTTACGTAATCGATCGAACGGTCAAGATGGTAATGGATTTTCAAGCGGTTTGAAAACCGCGTCTCGACGATTGTGTTATACGCTTTTAAATTTGCGAGTTCATCTTCCAATGTAATCAATTTGTTTTCCGTAATGTCCAAGTTGAACCGCATCAATTTGGCCAGTTTGATCGTCAATGTTCGGGCTTTTATCGGATCGGAGCGAAATAAAGATGCGATGAGATGCAGCGTATTGAATAAAAAGTGCGGATTGATTTGCGCTTGCAGACTTCTTAATTCCGCGTCCCAAATTTGTTCCCTCAATTTTTCGGTTGCTTTCAGTTTCAACTGGTTGGAAAACAATTGGCCGATTCCTTGGGCGATGACTCGAAAAACGGGGCTGATTTGACTTTCTTTGCGGAAATAAAATTTGATCAAGCTGACTGTGTCATTCGGTTCGATGATTGGAATGATCAAAGCGGCTTCATACGGGCAATAATGGTTTTTCCAAACAGGTTCATGTTTGTAATAGACGGTCTGCATTTTTCGTGTTCGCAACGCTTCTTTCGCCTTTTGCGATTTCAGCGTGTCGCCAACCTGATAAAAGTGGCGGCTGACCCCTTTCATCGCGATGATTTTGTCTTGTTTGGTCACCGCGACACCGGAAACGTCCAGTTTTTTATAGAGCAAATCCGCTATCGACTCGGAAATCTTTTGCCTAGAATCGTATTT
Source organism: Bacilli bacterium (assembly GCA_012518125.1). Classification (GTDB taxonomy): domain Bacteria; phylum Bacillota; class Bacilli; order Bacillales; family Amphibacillaceae; genus Pseudogracilibacillus. The sequence goes on from JAAYTF010000025.1 coordinate 2,120, forward strand.
CAAAATCGGCAATGCTTCTTCCGAAATGTGGAACGCTTGATTCGTTGCGATGATGATCTCATGTCCTTCCTCTTTATAAATGATGTGAATGATGGAAACGAAAATGCTTATGGCTGCACCTGTTGCAAAAATGTAAGGAATGCCCAATGTGACATTGGTTAATAAAGGTTCTTCATCAAATACAAAAAACGAAGCTGCGGTTAAATAGACGATGGATGGGATAAATCCGAGAAACAAAGCGTAGATTGGTTTGATCATGCGTCTCGTTGACAAGCATTTGTTTAAAAAACCGCTTCCAATACCGACGATCATCGAAGTGATCCCGAAAACGAGGATGTCTTCCAAGCCGAAGAACGAGTAATATGTCGCGTTGAAGAAACCGACGATGCCGCCGTTTAACACCCCTCCCCATAAACCGGCGATGAAGACGACGATCAGACTTAAATTTAATACGATGCTTTCTTTATCCGGTTTGAACCATAAAATCTGTTTCAATATTTCTCCGTCAACAATGGCGATGCTCAAATGAGTGCTGATAATTGAAAGGAAGAAAAAGACGATAATAAAAACCGTTTGCGATTGCGGGTGATATTTTCTATACAAAAAAGTTTTCAAATGTGGGATTCGCGTAATCAAATAAGCGAACATCAGCAACAAGCCTATTCGTTCGAACAACACGAATAAGACTTCACTCATTTTGGCATCACTCCTTTTGACAGCTCAATATAGAAAACGCTTCCAAACAAACATGAGAGGGTATTGGAAGCGGGATGAATTTTTTATTATATTAAAGATTACCATACAAATGGAAAAAACGTTATTGAAATGCTCTTGATTCCATTATGATATGGGCTGAAGCAAATTGGAGGAGGATGGAAACTTCCCGACCCAAAATCGATTTTTTCGCTGCGTCCAATAACTATACTTTTATAATGGCTATATATTTGGTATAATTTTATTAAATTTACTTCTTCACAATGAGACGAAAGCAGGACTATCATCGTGCATAAATTAGGACTTTTAGATAAATTCGTATTTTGATAGAGTGGAGGAAAAGAAATGGGCAGCCAAACGGATATTTTATTGCAAAGCGGCACGAATGAGCTTGAAGTCGTCATGTTCCAAATCGGAACCGGATTGTTCGGGATCAACGTTCTGAAAGTGCGCGAAATCATCAATGCGATGGAAGTGACGCCAATACCAAATTCCCATCCGAACGTGGAAGGCATCATAAGATTGCGCGATGAAGTATTATCGGTCGTCAATTTGGCGAAAGTGTTGAACTTGCCTCCATCAGAGAATCCGGAAAAAGACAAATTCATCATTGCAGAATTGAACCAAATCAAAATCGCGTTCCGCGTCCATCACGTTTCGCGAATTCACCGGATTTCATGGGAGCAAATCGAAAAGCCGACGGAATTGTCCGCCGGTGACAAGGCGTATGCGATCGGCATCATCAAGTTGAGCGATCAAATGGCGATTTTATTGGACTTTGAAAAAATTGTCGTTGAAATCGACCCGAAAGCCGGCGTGAACGTTGAAAGCGTAAAAGAGCTCGGCCCTCGTGAACGTTCGACGAAAAAAATCGTGATTGCGGAAGATTCAGCCGTGCTGCGTCAATTGTTGGTCGATACGTTATCGGAAGCGGGATACAGTAATATCAAGGTTTTTGAAAACGGTAAAGAAGCTTGGCAGTATTTATCCGAACTTGCGGAAGATGAATCCGTCGACGTCAAAGACAAAGTCGATTTGATCATCACGGATATTGAAATGCCGCAGATGGACGGGCACCATTTGACGGACAGAATCAAAAAGGATATCCAATTAAAAGATATCCCTGTCGTCATTTTCTCATCATTGATTACGGAAGACTTATACCATAAAGGAGTCAGCGTCGGTGCGGACGCACAAGTGAGCAAGCCGGAAATTGTCTCGTTAATTGAGGAAATTGACAAACTGCTTGCATGACGTTTTTTGAAAAGACGAAGGACAGGAGATCTCCCGTGCTTCCATTCGGGAGATCTTGACATTTCCCGTTTTTGGGTTGGGCTTTCATTTTTTATGGTTGCAATTTTTTTGAAAAACATTATAATTTATTTTGCAAAAAAAATTCTATGTCATTTTATCAATTTGATTATTTTCGTTAAACCGATTATAATAAATAATGGACTTTGTTTAGGAGACGTTTTTCTTCACGGTTGCTGAACCGCAACCAATTTCACGGTGCGCGTTCGGATGTATGCGCCGTTTGGGTCGAATGTAAAATTGTAACGCCAACAAAATTGACTAATCATCGACTTTTCCATATAGGCATCCATATACTAATTCCACAGTAGCTCAGCGGTAGAGCAATCGGCTGTTAACCGATAGGTCGCAGGTTCGAACCCTGCCTGTGGAGTTTCATGGAGAGCTGTCCGAGTCTGGCTGAAGGAGCACGATTGGAAATCGTGTAGGCCGCTAATCGCGGTCTCAAGGGTTCAAATCCCTTGCTCTCCGTTCTTATTTTGATTATTTCACTTCCGATTTGTTTTGCATCGGGAGTGTTATTCATTCATATCCAAATTTCATTTGCCTTGCTGCAAGAATACAAACGTTTGTAGGACCTTGACTTTTTTTGATATGCATAGTATAATTTCATTTGGCGTGAAAAGAATACCTCTTGTCGCCACTTCTTATGAAAAGTCGGCTTGACAAAATCTCTGAAGCAATATATACTATCATTTGCATGCGAAATCAGTAGCGACGAATTAAGCACCTTCATTCATAAACTGATACCTACAATGTGTATATGGCCCCTTGGTCAAGTGGTTAAGACACCGCCCTTTCACGGCGGTAACACGGGTTCGAATCCCGTAGGGGTCATTTCCTAATAAAGCGTGCGTATCCAGATCCGTTAGGAGGATTAGCTCAGCTGGGAGAGCACTTGCCTTACAAGCAAGGGGTCGTAGGTTCAAGTCCTGCATCCTCCATTGTGATGTGGGTAAAGCGACGAAGCATACGATCTATGCTCAGTCTGCGAGAAGTGCAGTTTGCACAATCTGACCCCATCATTTGTTCATGTCCCACATTACGAGGTTCGTTCAATCAACCTCGTGACTTTTTTCTCTAACTCTTGGGCAGGTACTTTCATCCAATCACACCGCGGGGTGGAGCAACGAAGCGAAGCTGAGTAACCCCGAGGACCAACCGGACCGCAGGGGTCCGAATTAAACGGATTTATACTTACTTAGGGCATGCACAAAAATTCAATATTTCATCATACCGCGGGGTGGAGCAGTCTGGTAGCTCGTTGGGCTCATAACCCAAAGGTCGGAGGTTCAAATCCTCCCCCCGCAATCAAAGGCCCGGTAGTTCAGTTGGTTAGAACGCCAGCCTGTCACGCTGGAGGTCGCGGGTTCAAGTCCCGTCCGGGTCGCTCTAAAGAAGTTCTGCGTATCATGCAGAACTTCTTTTTTCATTGACAAAAATATAAAAAACACTCCTAACAGTTGAAACAACTGATGGGAGTGTTAAGTACATTAAACGTTCGCCAACATGCGATCTAAAGCAAGAACGGCATCTTTGGAAATGTCAGGATCGACCGAAATCTCATTGATATACTCGCCAGTTTCGATCGACTCCAAAGACCATAATAAATATGGAAGCGTAATCCGATTCATCGTCATACATGAACATAAAAACGGATTGAGTGAGATGATTTCTTTATCCGGATGTTGTTGGATGAGTCGGTTCACTAAATTCATTTCCGTTCCGATCGCCCATTTACTTCCGGAAGGTGCTTCTTCGATCGTTTTTATAATATAGCTGGTTGAGCCATAAAGATCGCTTGCGGCAACGGTTTCATATGGACATTCCGGGTGGACGATAATTTTCATGTCCGGGTGGTTTTTACGTACTTGTTCGACATTTGCAACCGTAAAGTTTTGGTGGACGGAGCAATGACCTTTCCATAAGATGACTTTTACGTCATCTTGATTGCCGTCATATTCTAACGTATTTGAAATCGGATCCCAAACGGCCATTTGATCAAGCTGAATGCCGAGTTCGTAACTTACATTTCTCCCCAAATGCTCGTCTGGCAAAAAAAACAGTCTGTCTTTTTGTGTCAAAGCCCATTTTATCATTTTATGCGCATTTGAAGATGTCACGGTTGCGCCGCCGTGTCTTCCTACAAACGCTTTGATCTCCGCAGTTGAGTTGACATAGGTCAATGGGATGATCGTATCTCCGAAAGTTTCTTGCAAAATACCCCAAGCTTTTTCCGTTTGATAAATGTTGGCCATGTCCGCCAACGAACAACCTGCGCGTAAATCTGGCAACAAGACTTTTTGGTCCTTACGCGTCAGGATGTCGGCAGTTTCAGCCATGAAATGGACGCCGCAAAATACGATAAACTCAGCATCCGCTTTTTTCTGGGACAATTGTGCTAGTTGCAATGAGTCTCCAGTGGCGTCTGCAAATTGGACGATTTCATCTTTTTGATAGTGGTGTGCCGGGATGAATAATCGTCTTCCATATTTCTCTTTTATTTCCTTCACCCGCTCTTCCATTTCTTCAACGGACATTTGTTTATATTTCTCGGGCAACGTTGCATCATTTTTGATCAAATCGAGAATATCAACCATCAAAAAATTCCCCCTTCAATCGTTAAACTCATGTCCAAAGCTTGGACGGAATGCGTCAAAAAGCCGAGTGAAATGAAATCGACGTTCGTATGCCGGTAAAGGTGCAAATTTTCCAGCGTGATGCCGCCGGACGCTTCGGTTAAAATGTGGTCGGGAACGTATTTTTGCATCTCGATGATTTCATCGGGCGTTCGATTGTCGAACATGATGATGTCGACTTGTTGTGCGACAGCTTCTTTCACTTCGCTGATCGTTTCTGTTTCGACTTCGATTTTCACCGTCGGCCCCACTTTTTTACGGACCATGGCCACCGCCTTTTCGATCGAACCGCAAAAAGCGATATGGTTATCTTTGATCATGACTGCATCGTAAAGGCCGAAACGATGGTTATAACCGCCACCGCATCGGACGGCATATTTTTCAAAGAGGCGCAACCCAGGTGTCGTTTTTCGGGTATCCGTAATTTTAATATTCGGATTGTCCAACGTTTTCACCGCTTTATTGGTGATGGTGGCAATGCCGCTCATCCGTTGCAGCAAGTTCAAAATCACCCGTTCACCTGATAGAATGGAACGGATTTTACCGGAAATTGTAGCGATTCGTTCGCCTTTTTTTAGCTCATCTCCATCTGTTTTGAAAAGTTGAACATCTATCTCATCATCCAATATGTTGTAAACCGTTTTGATGAGATCGACACCGGCCAATATTCCATTATTTTTTGCATAAAGCGAAGCCGTGCCCGTTTGCGTGCTCGGAAAGATGGCGTCCGATGTCAAGTCTTCGTGCTGGATGTCTTCCAGTAAAAATTGTTTTATTTTTTCTTTGATAAACAGTTCGTTCATAGAGTACCCCCTTGTGAAGAGATTCACATAAGTTGCAAACCAACTTAATTGGATATAACATATATAATGACATATAACATGACTTATGACAAGACATTTGAAAAGGATTGAGTGAGAAAATGATTTACCTGGATTATGCCGCTACAACTCCGATCAGCGATGAGGCGTTGTACGTATTTGGCGAAGCGTCAAAAAAGTATTTTGGCAATGCTAGCAGCCTGCACGAGTTTGGAACCGAAGCAAACCGAGTTTTAAATATGTGCCGCAAGACGTGGGCGCACATGATCAATAGTGAAGCGGATGGAATTTATTTTACGAGCGGCGGGACGGAAGCGAATCAACTTGCTATTTTATCGCTCGTTTATGGAAATCAAAGCCGCGGGAAGCATATCATTACGACGGAAGCGGAACACTCTTCCGTGTATCATTTATGCAAACAATTGGAAGATGAAGGGTTTACAGTGACGTTTTTGCCGTTGATAGATGACGGGCAAATTTCGCTTGAACAGTTGGAACAAGCGATCCGGCCGACGACGATTCTTGCATCGATCCAGTTTGTAAATGGTGAAACGGGGATGATACAGCCGGTTGAGGAAATCGGGAAGTTGCTCAAACAGCATGGTGTCATTTTCCACGCCGACTGCGTTCAGGCGTTCGGGAATGTGGATATCGATGTCCGGAAATATCATATTGATGCACTATCGATTGCCAGCCATAAAATTTACGGGCCAAAAGGGACCGGTTTAGCGTACATCAACCCGCGGGTCGATTGGACCCCGGTCGTTAAAAACACGACGCATGAAAATGGTTTTCGTCCTGGGACGGTAGATGTCCCAAGCATATTGGCATTTACGGCTGCAGGTCAGGCGGCGCATCGAACATTGGATGAACGTTTGGAAAAAATGCAAGAGCTGCGGACATATTTTTTAACAAAACTTGCACGAGTGATGCATGATTGGACCGTTTATGAAAGCAAAACAGCGCAGCTTCCAAATATTGTCGCACTTTCATTTGGTAAATGGGAAGGGCAGTATATTATGTTAGAATGTAATAAACGAGGAATTGCCATATCAACCGGCAGTGCCTGCCAAGTCGGACAACAATCGCCGTCGCGAACGATATTGTCGTTGGGAAAATCAGTTGATGAAGCAAAGCAGCTCGTGCGCGTCTCTTTCGGGAAGATGACGACTGAAGAAGAAATCGACAAGTTGGTCGAAGCAATCATGCAAATCGTAAATGGAAACGAGCAAAAAACGAGTGAAAGGTGATAGTCGATGAAAAAACGGGAAAAACTTACAGGCGAACAAAGGCGTCAGTACATCATCGAATTGTTAAAAAAAGAAAACAGGCCGCTTACCGGTCAATTTATAGCTGAAAAAACCGGCGTAAGCAGACAAGTCATCGTGACGGACATCGCCCTTTTGCGGGCGAACGATGAACCGATCATCGCCACCAACCGCGGCTATTTGTACATGCAAGAAATGCCGGAAAATGACCGTTATCGTCGTATCGTTATTTGCAAACATCCTCCGGAACGGACGGAAGAAGAATTGACGACGATCGTCGATTGCGGTGTAACGGTGGTCAATGTCATCGTCGAACACCCGATTTACGGCGATCTCACCGGTTCATTGATGTTAAGCAGCCGTTATGACGTTGCTCAATTCATGAATGCCATTCAACAAAAGGGGGCGACGTTGTTGTCGGTTCTTACCGACGGCTTGCATTTGCATACACTCGAAGCCGATTCGAAGGAAAAACTCGATATTGCCATAAGGAAGTTGGATGAACTCGGCATTTTATACAAAGAAGCATAAAATAAAGCAGATCTCTACGTCGTCGTAGAAATCTGCTTCATTTATTTACAAGCCCATAATATGATAACCGGAATCGACGTGGATTACTTCGCCGGTGATGCCGCGAGAAAGGTCGCTCAATAAGAACATCGTTGCATCACCGACTTGATCTTGGTCGATGTTACGGCGCAACGGCGCTTTTTCTTCAATGATGGAGTGAATTTCGTTTAAACCGGAAACCCCTTTTGCCGATAACGTCCGAATCGGTCCAGCGGATATGGCGTTGACGCGGATGTTGTCTTTGCCGACGTCTGCGGCCAAGTAGCGCACACTTGCTTCGAGGGATGCTTTGGCGACACCCATGACGTTGTAGTTTTTCACGACTCGCTCCGCACCGAGGTACGTCTGTGCGACAATGCTTCCGCCTTCAGTCATCAATTTTCTCGCTTCATTCGTCACTTTCACTAAAGAGTAAGCGCTGATTTCATGTGCGAGCAAAAATCCTTCGCGTGATGTGACAACAAATTCGCCTTGTAAATCCTCGCGGTTCGCAAACGCGATGGAATGGACGACTCCGTGGATCGTACCGACTTTTTCTTGAATTTCGCTGAAAGCCTCCTCGATGCTCTCGTCGCTTGCGACATCGCATCGCACTAATAATTTTGCTTCGATTTGGGATTCATCCAAAAGTTGCACAAGTTTTTTATATGATCGTTCTTGTCTGTTTGTGAAAATCAAGTTGGCCCCTTCCCGGGCAAGCGATTTGGCAATCCCCCATGCAATGCTTCTTTGGTTTGCCACTCCCATGACGACGATATTTTTTCCTTCAAGCAACCCTGCCATAATGATACCTCCGTAATATGTACTTCACTTTATTATACAAACTAAACTGGCAGATGAACAAGGTTTGCTATGAAAACAGCAAAAAAATTGTGAACTTTTTTCTCGGGCGATTTTACCTCTTTACAAATGGAGCAGGATTGTATATAATTAAAAATGCTGACTGTTTAAAATTTAATAAAATGGCCCCTTGGTCGAGTGGTTAAGACACCGCCCTTTCACGGCGGTAGCACGGGTTCGAATCCCGTAGGGGTCATGTTCATGATGCCGGCCTAGCTCAATTGGTAGAGCAACTGAATCGTAATCAGTAGGTTGGGGGTTCGAGTCCTCTGGCCGGCATTTTTTTGTCCCTAAAACCGTTTCGTTATCAAAACTTTATGCATATTTTATCTCGATTTTGTACATGTTATGGAGGGGTAGCGAAGTGGCCAAACGCGGCGGACTGTAAATCCGCTCCCATTCGGGTTCGGCAGTTCGAATCTGCCCCCCTCCACCATGATGATTGGGCTGTAGCCAAGCGGTAAGGCAACGGACTTTGGCTCCGTGATCCTAGGTTCGAATCCTAGCAGCCCAGTATTTTTTTATTCGTATACGTGCGGTTTTAAACAAGGTAAGTTCACCGAAGCTTACCTTGTTTATTTGTATGGTTGTTTTTAAGCAAACGATAGAAAATCAGCACTTTATTTTAAAATCTTTGATATAATAGAAGGGTAATGTGTATGTCGTTTGACATAATAAGGATAACGGTCAACTTTTGAATTAAGGGTGAATTAGATGGAGATTACTTCTAGGATTCCTGGCTTTTACAAGATGCCAATCGAGGAGAAAAAGCGCCGCATCATCGAGATGTTCGATTTGAACGAAGAGGAAGAACGGCTATTATTTGGCGGCGAAACCCTGCCGGAAGAGATTGCGGATAAGATGATCGAAAACGTCATCGGGACGTTTTCGTTGCCGCTCGGGTTAGGTTTGAATTTTTTGATTAATGGGAAAGAATACGTCATTCCGATGGCGGTCGAAGAACCATCGATCGTTGCATCAGCCAGTTATATGGCAAAAATCGTCCGCGATGCCGGTGGGTTTAAAACGGAAGCGACAGACCGCATCATGATTGGCCAAATCCAAGTAGTTGGATGCCCCGATTTCGAAGCGGCGAAAGAAGCGATATTGAAGGAAAAAGAGATGCTGATCAATGCAGCAAACGACGCTTATCCGAGCATGAAAGAACGGGGCGGTGGAGCAAAGGATCTAGAAGTTCGAATATTAAATGATGGCGACTCGAAATATACGAAAATGTTGGTCGTCCATTTGTTCGTCGATACGGTTGACGCGATGGGTGCCAATATCATCAACACGATGGCGGAGTCGATTGCACCGGTCGTCGAACATTTGACGAAGGGGAAAGTTTATTTGCGCATCCTTTCCAATTATGCGGTTCATAGTCTGGCAAAAGCGACTTGTGTCGTGCCACCGCATTTATTGGAGACGGAAGGGTATACCGGTGAAGAAGTTAGAGACGGCATCATTTTAGCTTACGAATTTGCCGCGTCCGATCCGTATCGCGCAGTCACGCACAACAAAGGGATCATGAACGGGATCGATCCGGTGCTAATCGCGACGGGTAATGACTGGCGCGCCGTTGAAGCAGGTGCGCACGCCTATGCGGCGAGAAGCGGAAAATATACGTCCATGACCGTATGGTCCAAAGATGAAGAAGGGAATTTGGTTGGGGAACTGGAACTGCCGATGTCTTTGGGGATCGTCGGTGGTGCAAGCCGAGTCCACCCGATGGCCAAGTTGGCTTATAAATTGTTGCGCGTTGAATCGGCTAAAGAACTCGCCCAAGTGATCGTCGCAGTTGGACTGGCCCAAAACATGGGCGCATTGCGTGCGCTAGCGACCGAAGGAATCCAAAAAGGCCATATGGCATTGCACTCCCGCTCCGTAGCGATGGCTGCCGGAGCCACAGGAGAAATGGTTGACATTATTTCTAAGAAACTAATTGAAGCCGGCGAAATCCGCGTTGGCTATGCAAAAAAACTATTGGAAGAGTTTGGAAGATGACTATGCAAAAAACAACGACTTCGGAAAAAGTAGCAACTGGAGCAGCACAAAGCAAATTAATATTAGTCGGAGAACATGCAGTTGTTCATGGACAACCTGCCATCGCACTCCCTTTCCCATTGATCGGCGCTGAATCGATCGTTGAAAAATCGAGGGGACAAATATACTTGGACAGTTCATTGTACAGCGGTCCGATGGAATTGGCGCCAAGCTCTTTGGCAGGAATCGTCAATACGGTGAAGCATACATTAAAAATATTGCAAATACCATACCGTGATTTGCTCATCCGTATTCGTTCCTCCATCCCACCGGGGAAAGGGCTCGGGTCGAGTGCGTCAGTGGCTATTGCCATCGTCAAGTCGTTATTCAAATATAAAGAGGAACAATATACAAAAGAGATTTTATTGCAATTGGCGAACATTTGTGAGACGTACGCCCACGGTGCGCCGAGCGGAATTGACCCGCTTACGATCACTTCGGATCGGCCGATTTGGTATCAAAAAGAAAAGCCGGTCGATTATATCGACCCGAAAGGGAATTTCCACTTTGTCATCGCCGATTCGGGGCAAATGGCGGACACGAAAACAGCTGTGGACACGGTGAAGCAAATGTTGAAACAGGCGCCGCAAAAAATGTACAAAAAAATCGAGCGCATCGGCGACATCACGTATCAAGTGAGAGAGGCGCTCGAAAAATCAAGCAAGCAGCTTTTAGGTTATTTATTGGATGAAGCGCAGAAAGAATTGGAAGCGCTCGGCGTCAGTGACAAGAGCTTGAACCGTTTGATTGAAATCGCCAAAAGCGAAGGCGCCCTCGGTGCAAAACTGACCGGCGGCGGAAACGGCGGTTGTATCATCGCTTTGGCCGAAAACGAACACCATTCCCAGCTGCTTTCCGAAAAATTGCTCCAATATGGTGCACATAACGTCTGGTCATACGAATTGAAAGGGTAAGTTTTCGCAGCAAAATGAAATATCTTTCCGCTAAGAAATCGGTTTTAAACCGATTTCTTTAGTATTGCACACATTTTTCAAAAAGGAGAAAATCGATGCGTGCTACTGCAAAAGCTCATACGAATATTGCCTTAATCAAATATTGGGGAAAACGCGACGAACAGCTCATTTTGCCGATGAACAACAGTTTGTCCGTGACGCTCGACGGCTTTTTTACGGAAACGACCGTTCATTTCCGTGATGATTTAGAAACCGATTCGTTCACGTTGAATGGGGAAGAAGTTTCTGGCGTCCCTTTTGAACGGGTGACGAAATTTTTGGATTTATTCAGGGATTATACGGGCAAAACCGATCTTTTTGCGAAGGTAGAATCGATCAACCATGTGCCGACGGCAGCCGGATTTGCTTCGTCTGCGTCGGGGTTTGCGGCGCTCGCTGCTGCAGCGGCAAAAGCACTCGATTTAAATTTGAGCGAAAAAGAATTATCCATTTTCACCCGGCAAGGGTCCGGTTCCGCGTGCCGTTCGGTTTACGGCGGTTTCGTCGAGTGGGAAAAAGGGGAACGTGAAGACGGCTCCGATTCCTATGCCGTGCAAATTGCACCTCAAGATCACTGGGACATCCGCGTCGCCGCCGTCATTTTGACAGCCAAAGAAAAAGATGTTCCGAGCCGCGCCGGCATGAAACTGACAGTCGATACAAGCGTATTTTATGATGGTTGGCTGAAAAGCATTGACCAAGATTTGCGCGACATCAAGGCGGGGATTCTCGCCAAAGATTTCGAAAAGGTCGGCTCGATCGCCGAAGCGAACTGCTTGAAAATGCATGCCACCACGTTGGGCGCCGCCCCGCCGTTTACGTATTGGCAAGATACGACGCTCGGCGTCATGCATGAAGTTTGGCAATTGCGAAAAGATCGCATCCCGGCTTATTTTACGATCGATGCCGGACCGAACGTCAAAGTGTTATATTTGCCGGAAGATGAAGAAAAAATATTGGCAAGATTGCGGAGCGTAAAAGGTGTGGAAGACATCATCGTAAGCAAGGTAGGAGCAGGAATTTCCTATAAATAGGAGTGGAGATTTTGAAGCGAATAACGATAAAAACACCAGGAAAATTGATGGTTGCCGGGGAGTTCGCCGTATTGGAAAAGGATTATCCGCTATTGGTCATGGCCGTCGATCGTTACGTCTATGCGACAATCGAGGACAGCTCCGTTTATTCGTTCACGTCGGAAAATTTTAACCTCCACCATTTGACGTGGCATTTCGACGGAAAAAGAGTGATTTTTGACGACTATAGCCCCCGGCTTAAATTCGTGACATCCGCGCTTGCGACCGTCCTTACATATTTACGTGAAAAAAAGGTGGAAACGACGCCGTTTTCCCTTACCGTCCGCAGCGAACTCGATGATGAGAAAACGGGAGCGAAATACGGTTTAGGCTCCAGTGCGGCTGTTGTCACATCGGTCATCACCGCCGTGTTGGAAAAGTTTTTGCCGAGCCGGCCGAGCCGGTATTTAATTTTCAAACTTGCCGCCATCGCCCATGTCCGCACACAAGGGAGTGGTTCAGGTGCGGACATCGCCGCCTCCACTTTCGGCGGATTGATTTATTACAAATCATTCCAAGCGAACTGGCTGAAAGAACAATTGAATCAATCCAGACGTCTCATCCCCGTCTTGCAAAAGAAGTGGCGTTATCTGCACATTAAACCGGTCAAATTCCCAAGCGATACGACCGTTTGCATCGGGTGGACGGGGAAACCGGCATCGACGAAAAGCCTGGTTGGAGAAATTTCCAAATTGAAACAAACCAATTTGCCGGCCTATGAGCTTTTTTTGCAAGAGAGTAAAGAAGCGGTCCAGCGATTATTAGAAAGTATTGAAGCGGATGATCGCGAGAATTTTTTTGAAGGCATCCAACAAAATCGCAAAGCGCTCCGTGCATTGGGGGAAGCGGCGAATGTGCCGATTGAAACGGAGAAGCTAAAACAACTAAGCGATGCCGCCGAACGATTCAATGGTGCAGGCAAACTGTCCGGAGCCGGCGGAGGCGATTGCGGTTTAGCTTTTTTACAATCCGAAGATGATCGACCAAAATTGTATGACATTTGGCAGGAACACGACATCACCCCGCTTGCCCTTTCGTTGGATACAAAAGGCACCGTCGTCTTTTATTCTGAATAAATATGCACGTTGTTGTCCAGTTGAGTCATTTGCCTCTTTTCCATTAAAATAGGGAAAGGAGGTACGGGAAATGAAAAAAGAAATCGCGGTGATCGGCGTGCCGATGGATTTGGGGCAAACACGGCGCGGCGTCGATATGGGTCCGAGCGCCATCCGGTACGCAGGGATCATTGAACGTTTGCAAAAATTGGGCTATATCGTGCACGATTTGGGCAACATCCACGTTCCCCGGTCAAAAAATGGGACGGTAGAGAACAAAGAACAAAAACTGCGCAATTTAAATGAAGTTGCTCAAGTGAACGAAGAGTTGGCGAAAAAAGTGGACGAACAAGTGACGTTAGGCCGCTTCCCGCTCGTTTTGGGCGGCGACCACAGCATCGCTATCGGGACGATCGCCGGGGTAAGCAGGCATTACAAAAACTTGGGTGTCATTTGGTACGATGCGCACGGTGATATCAATACAGAAGAAACGACCCCTTCAGGCAACATTCACGGCATGCCTTTGGCAGTGAGCCTCGGTTTGGGGCACGAACGTTTGACGAACATCCTGAACCAAAAACCGAAAATCAAGCCGGAGAATGTCGTGTTGATCGGAATCCGCGATTTGGACGAAGGCGAAAAACAGTTGTTGCGCCAATTGAAGATCAAAGTTTACACGATGCATGAAATTGACCGTCTCGGTATGCCTCAAGTGATGGAAGAGACGATTGCTTACTTGAAAAAGCGTACGGACGGTGTGCACGTCAGTTTTGATTTGGATGGCATCGATCCGAAAGATTCTCCAGGGGTCGGCACGCCGGTAGTCGGTGGATTGACGTACCGGGAAAGCCATTTGGCGTTGGAAATGTTGTCGGAGGCGGACATCGTCACTTCAGCCGAATTCGTCGAAGTAAACCCGATGCTTGATGAACGAAGTAAAACGGCAAATCTGACCGTCGCTTTGGCTGGGTCGTTATTAGGTGAAAAGTTAATATGAAAAAATTGCTCATTACGGTCGTAGTGAGCAATTTTTATGTTCCGGGCGTCATGTTGTATATATGAAAGGTGACTTACATAACGGCGTTCATTTCTCAAGTTGTAAATTTTTTTCAAATTATAAGTTCATAAGCGAATTATGGTATAATACATTAACAAAGTTCATCGCTTACGTGGATGTGAAAAATTATTGAGCGTGGTTTAAAAGGAAGTGGCAATGTGCTAAGTGGGGACTTCGACATTCTCGATGTGCTACGGGTAATCGTAGATATCGCAATCGTATGGTACGTTTTATATAAATTGATCATGATCATCCGGGGAACGAAGGCAATTCAATTGCTGAAAGGGATTGTCGTCGTTTTGATCGTTTGGGTCGTGAGCATCATTTTTGAATTGAAGACGATTCAATGGCTGACGAACCAAGCGATTTTATGGGGGTTCCTCGTCATCATCATACTGTTCCAGCCTGAACTGAGACGTGCGTTGGAGCAACTAGGCCGAGGCAGCATTTTCACGCGCAGCAGTTTGTCCGAAGATCAAAAAACGGAACAAATCGTCAACTCCATCGTCGAGTCGACGATTTACATGGCGAAACGCCGCATCGGAGCGTTGATTACACTCGAGTTGGAAACTGGCATCGGCGAATATGCGGAAACCGGAATTCCGATCGATGCCAAGCTCACGAATCAGTTGTTGACGAACATTTTCACGCCAAACACCCCGCTGCACGATGGTGCGGTCATCATCAAAAACGACCGGATCGTCGCCGCCGCTTGTTACTTGCCGTTATCGGAAAGCCCGTCCATATCAAGGGATTTGGGCACGCGGCACCGTGCAGCGCTCGGCATCAGTGAAGTGACCGATGCACTGACAATCGTCGTATCCGAAGAAACAGGTTCGATTTCATATACGAAAAACGGTGAACTGTATCGCAATGTTTCCGAAGAGCAATTGGCGAAAGTGTTGACGAAAAATTTGACGCAAACGATGCGATCTGAAGGCAGACCGCTCAATTGGAGGGGTCGAAAGAATGGATAAATTATTTCAAAGCAAATGGTTCATCCGCATCATCTCGCTGGCATTGGCGATTACGTTGTATTTGTTCGTCACGGTTGAAACTGATGAAGCGGATGACTCAAGAATTCCGACCGGGTCATCGAACGAGGTGCAAGTCATTGACGAAATGCCGCTTGGCATCAAAATCGATTCGGAAAATTATGTCGTAAGCGGCGTCCCCGAGCATGTAAAAGTGACGTTGGAAGGCCGGACGAGCGTCATCACGCCGATTGTCCGACAGCAAAACTTCAACGTTTTCGTCGACTTGCGGGACTTGACAGAAGGAGAACATACGGTGGAGGTCGAATATGAGAATATACCGGAAAATGTGACCGTCTATATCGAACCGAAAACGATCGACGTCATCATCGAAAAACGGATGGCAAAAGAGTTCCAAGTGCAAGTCGAGCTGATCAACGAAGATCAGCTTCCATTAGGGTATGAATTGGGCGTTCCGGTCGTTGAGCCGCAAACGGTGACGCTCATCAGCTCGGAAGCAATCATCGAACAAGTGGCATTGGTGAAAGTGTTCATCGATGTGAAAGATTTGACAGAATCGATCCGCAATCGCGAATTGCCGGTCAATGTCTACGATATACAAGGAAATGATTTGAACGTCCGTGTCGAACCGGAGACGGTGATGGTTTCGCTGCAAGTCGACAGACCGAGCAAACTGGTTCCGTTAAAAGTAAGAACGACTGGCGAATTGCCGGATGATTTGGAACTTGAAGCGATCGAGGCGCCGGAAGAAATTGAAATCTTCGGCAAGCGTGCAATATTAAATGAGATTACCGAAGTGCAAACGGAGGAAATCGACTTAAGCAAAATCACAAAATCCGATACGATCGAAGTGGACATCGATTTTCCTGAAGGAACGACAGCGGACAAAGAAACGGTCAAAGTGACGCTCAAACTAAATAAACGAAAAATCTTCAATGATGTATCCATTCCGAACCAATTGGCAAACGGGACGACATACGACATTTTGACGCCGGAAAACGCTAAGGTGGATGTCGAAGCGTTCGGAAGCGATCTAGTCATCGATCGACTACAAAAATCAGATATCCGTGCGATAGTCAATTTGTCCAACACCACTTCAGGCACTCATGAAGTGGATTTAACGATAGAAGGTCCTAGAGGCATTACGTTGGAGTCAGAGCCTAAAAAGATCACGATATCGATCCCATAACATAGCCAAATCAATAACATGAATGGTTTTAGAGCGTAAAGGAGATGTATAAATTGGGTATATATTTTGGAACAGACGGTGTTCGAGGAATCGCAAACAAAACGTTGACACCTGAAATCGCCTATAAATTAGGCCGTATTGGCGGATACCTATTCAAAAAAGACGATTTAAGAGCAAAAGTGTTGATCGGAAGAGATACGCGCATTTCCGGGCCGATGTTCGAGGGGGCCCTCATCGCGGGGCTGCTCTCGAGCGGCGCCGAAGTGATGCGCCTTGGCGTCATTACCACACCGGGTGTGGCATATTTGACGAAAGCGATGGGCGCCCATTTAGGCATCATGATTTCCGCATCGCACAATCCGTTTGAGGATAACGGCATCAAATTGTTTGGGCCCAATGGCATGAAGTTGTCGGACGAAGAAGAGGCGGAAGTCGAACGGTTGTTAAACAGCGAAGATTCATTGCCACGTCCGATTGGAAAAGAAATCGGCACGATCAACGACTATTATGAAAGTTCGCAAAAATATTTGTCGTATTTGCAAGAGACAATCGACAATACATTCGAAGGGTTGAACGTCGGTTTGGACTGCGCTAACGGATCGACGTCCAGTTTGGCGGCGTTGCTTTTTGCCAACCTTGAAGCCGACATTTACACGATCGGAAACAGTCCGAACGGCACGAACATCAATGATGGGTTTGGATCGACGCATCCCGAGCAATTACAAAAGATCGTCGTTGAAAAAGGTCTCGACGTCGGTTTGGCGTTTGACGGAGATGGCGACAGGCTCATTGCAGTCGACGAAAAAGGGAACATTGTCGACGGCGACAAAATCATGTACATTTGCGCGACGTATTTGCACGAACGCAACATGCTGCCGAAACATACGGTCGTCGCCACTGTCATGAGCAATTTAGGGCTTTATAAAGCGTTGGAGAATAAAGGCATCGACGTCGTAACGACGAAAGTCGGCGACCGGTACGTATTGGAAAAGATGTTGGAAGGCAATTACGCTTTGGGTGGTGAACAGTCCGGACACATCATTTTCCTCGACCATTTGACGAGCGGCGACGGCATGTTGACGGGGGTGCAACTGTTGAACATCATGGTCGAAACCGGAAAACCTTTATCCGAACTCGCCGCGGAAATGCCGACGTATCCACAGGTGCTCAAAAATGTCCCGGTCGAGAACAAAGATGAAATGATGAAAAATGAAACATTGCTCGAAGCGATTCGAAACGTGGAAGAAGAATTGGGCGAATCAGGAAGGGTGCTCGTCCGCCCATCAGGCACGGAATCGTTGATCCGCGTCATGGTTGAAGCGGAGACGGAAGCGCAATGTGAACAATACGTCAACCAGCTTGTCGAGACGATCGAATCTTTAAAGTGAATGGACGGATGATGTTAAGTCAAGGATTAAAATCCAAGAATGGAGTCGATTCATTCTTGGATTTTTCCTTGTGAACCGTTAAAATTGCACGGTTTTCAACCCATATGGTAAAGCGAATGAAGAACAAAGTGAGGGTCATCGAATGTCTACGTTTTATTCTTTTGCAAAAGGGGTCGTTGCCCCTCTGTTTGCTATCATATTTGGTCGAATGAACGTATTGCAAAAAGAAAAATTGCCGAAAAGCGAAAAAGGTTATGTCATCGCTTGCACGCATACTGGTTGGGTCGACATTTTGGCGCTAGGTTTGGCGGCTTCTCCGACGCAGATTCATTTCATGGCGAAAAAAGAACTGTTCGAGAATAAACTCGTCGGTTGGCTCATGACGAAATTGAACGCCTTTCCGGTCGATCGGGAAAATCCGGGCCCAAGCGCGATCAAAATTCCAATGCGTTTGATCAAAGAAGGCAACGTTGTCGGAATTTTTCCAAGCGGAACAAGAACGGAAGAGGATGTTCCGCTTAAAAGGGGCGCAGTGACGATTGCAAGTTACGCCAAAGTGCCGATCGTTCCGGCGGCTTATTACGGACCGAACAACTTCAAAGAAATGTTCAAAAAGCGCGGGCCGCGAATCATCTTCGGAGATCCGATATATTTGGATGAAAATTTGTCGAAAAAAGAAGCGTTGGATAAATTGGCGAACGATCTCGACCAAGCGTTGAAAGATCTAAAAAAGCAAGTGTACTGAATTCTCCCTGGACACGGACTGGGGGGGTTTTTCATCGAAGAGAAAAAGTTTGACGATATGGTGACAAGTTTTAGCAATCACCCGAACCGGGGAGTTTTTTCCTCAAAATCGGTTGCAGTCGGGTGATTTTCATTGTTAAAATGATTGTAACGCTTTCATTTGCATTATATATTAAATAATATCAGTTGGTTAAGAAGGGAAACAAAGTGATGGGTAAGCGATACGTATTAGCGATCGACCAAGGCACGACGAGTTCACGTGCGATTTTATTCGATAAAAAGGGTGAAATTGCCGCCATTGCGCAACAAGAATTCCAACAGTTTTTCCCGCATCCGGGATGGGTCGAACACGATGCGAATGAAATTTGGACGTCGACGTTGACGTGCATGGCGGAAGTACTGCGCAAAGCGGATGCCTTGCCTGAAGAAGTCGCCGCCATCGGAATTACGAACCAAAGGGAGACGACCGTCGTCTGGGATAAAGCGACGGGAAAACCGGTTCATCGCGCAATCGTTTGGCAGTCGCGGCAATCGGAAGCGATTTGCGAGGAGCTTCGTCAAAACGGTCATGAACCGTTGTTCCGTGAAAAAACCGGCTTGTTGATCGATCCGTACTTTTCCGGCACGAAAGTGAAATGGATTTTGGACAACGTACCGGGTGCAAGGGAAAAGGCGGAAAAAGGCGATCTTCTGTTCGGGACGATCGATACCTGGCTCGTTTACCAACTATCCGGTAAAAACGTTCATGTCACCGATTACTCGAACGCTTCCAGGACGTTAATGTTCAACATTTATGATTTGACGTGGGACGATGAACTTTTGGAGATTTTGACGGTTCCGAAAAGCATGCTGCCTGAAGTGCGCTCTTCATCCGAAATTTATGCTAATACGGTCGACCATCACTTTTTCGGATATGAAGTCCCGATTGCAGGCATCGCCGGTGACCAGCAAGCAGCACTTTTCGGGCAAGCTTGTTTTGAAGCGGGCATGGCCAAAAACACATATGGAACCGGTTGCTTCATGTTGATGAACACCGGGGAAAAAGCCGTCCAATCAGAAAACGGTTTATTGACGACGATCGCTTGGGGCGTGGACGGGAAAGTCGAGTATGCCTTGGAAGGAAGCGTGTTTATCGCTGGTTCGGCGATTCAATGGCTGCGCGACGGATTGAAATTGATCGAAACGGCCCAGGAGAGTGAATCATACGCGAAAAAAGTCGAGTCGACCGACGGGGTTTATATGGTCCCTGCATTTGTCGGTCTAGGAACGCCTTATTGGGACAGTGAGGCCCGGGGAGCGATCTTCGGCTTGACGCGAGGCACGAAAAAGGAGCATCTCATCCGTGCAACGCTCGAATCGCTCGCTTACCAAACGAAAGACGTATTGGATGCGATGATGAAAGATGCGAAAATCGACTTGAAATCGCTTCGCGTCGACGGCGGTGCGGTAAGCAACGACTTTCTCATGCAATTTCAAAGCGATTTGTTAAATGTGAACGTCGAACGGTCAAAAATTAAAGAAACGACGGCGCTTGGAGCCGCTTATTTGGCTGGTTTGGCCGTCGGTTTTTGGAAAGACAAAACGGAAATTGAAAACTTGTGGCAAAAGGACAAAATGTTCACTCCGAAAATGACTGAGCCGGAACGGAACAAATTGTACGAAGGGTGGAAACGAGCAGTCGAAGCGACGCGGGCATTCAAACTTAATTAAAGTTCGTCCCGTTTGGCAACAGGAGGAAGTAACATGATGTTTGAAGCAGAAGACGTAGTTAAATGGTTTCTAAAGATGAGCCAAAAAACGAATGAACAAATGGAATTTTTGACAGCGTTGGATGAAGAAATCGGGGACGGCGATCATGGTTTGAACATGGCGCAAGGCTTCAGAGCGGTGCACAACCAATTGCAGCGTGTAGCTTTCAGCTCCGGACGGTCGGTCGGGCAACTGATGAAAGACGGCGCCGTGGCGTTGATGGCCGCATCAAGCGGTTCGGCGGCTGTTCTTTATGCGACGGCATTTTTAAAGATGGCCAGAGTGTTTCAAGATGAGCCGGCCGTTTCGGCGCCGGTTTTTGCACGGGCGCTCAAAGCGGCGACAGAAGGAATGAAAAAACGCGGCAACGCAACGTCCGGGGAAAAGACGATGATCGATGTTTGGGTCAACGTGACGGATTTATTTTCAGAAAGCCGATGCTTTCCGAACCCGGATGAAATCGAACGGAGGGCATATGAAGCGATGCAAAATACGAAACGGATGAAGGCGAAAAGAGGAAAAGCCGGCTTTTTTGAGCAGCGGTCGATTGGAAAAATCGATCCGGGAGCAGCCTCTTCCTACTTTTTATTTCAGTCTTTGGCGGAGACATTTAAGGAGAAGATGAATGGATAATCAAACAGGCATCGTCATCGTGTCGCACAGCGACAAAATAGCAAACGGCATAAAAGATTTGCTGAAAGAAGTCTCGGAAAACATCAAAGTGGAAGCTGCGGGGGGCACGGCGGCTGGTGGAATCGGGACGAGTCTTGATAAAATAGCCGAAGCGATCGCCAATGTGTCGTCCCAAAAGGGCGTCGTCGTTTTTTACGATATCGGCAGCGCAAAAATGAACGCCGAACTTGTCATTGAGTTAAACCAATGGGAAAATGTTTTTGTCATCGACGCGCCGCTTGTGGAAGGGGCGTACGTGGCCGCTGTCAAAACGAGCATCGGAAAAACGGCTGACGAAATAAAGCGGGAAATGGAAGCTGAATTTCCTAAATGCAAATAACCGATCCAAAAAAGCGTCTAAAAGCAGCGCATTTGCTTTTAGACGCTTTATGATTACACGATTTTGCCGAACGATAAACGTTTGTTCAAGAAATAAACGATGACGATCGCAATTCCCATTGTGACGAGTTCGCTGATGCCGAGTGTGAACCATAAGAAGAAAAAGCCGTCCGTCAAGCCGACAAACACTTTTAACATATAGGCAATGATAAACATGTTAAATGAAAAAACGAAAGTGTTTATGATCATCAATTTGATTTCATCTTTAACATATTTGCCAATCCACATCGTAATCAAAAGCGAAACGACAGTATGTCCAACACCGAAAACGAGATCGGCTTTCGTCGGTGATAAAACCAAATTGGCAATGACGACCCCGAGTACGATTCCGTAAAAGTACCGCTTGTTATAAACGATCAAATGGTTGAAAAGCTCGGACAAGCGAAATTGGATGTTCAAAAATCCGATTGGTGCGACGACCAATGTGATGACAAAATACAACGCTGCAACGACTGCATTGACAACGAGTGTCCTTCCTTTCATGTGCAATTTTCCCCCTTAGTATTTTTAACGTTGGTTGGTTTCGAACAACGGTGAATAATCGGCAAAGACGAACACGATTATTCACAATTTTTAAGTATAAACGACTTGCGATGGGAAAGCTAGTAAAAGTCCTTTCCTTACCGTAAACTTTTAAAAAAGGCATTAAAAAATTTGGCCATCATTAATTTCCCTCAAGAGAATGAATATTCATTCATTATGTGCTATAATAAGAAAAAACGCTTTCATATCGAGGGGATTATATGTTCATTAAACGTTCTAAAACCATCGAAGAAATAAGTGGCGTCACCTATATGAACGGAACCGTCAAACTCG
>JAAYTF010000003.1 GCA_012518125.1 Bacilli bacterium
AAGGCGATAAAGCGGTGAACGATTGGTTGAACGTCCTAAAAGCGGGAAGCACGTTAAAACCGCTCGACTTGGCGAAAATGGCCGGCGTCGACATGTCGAACCCGGATACAATCAAAGCGGCTGTCGCTTATGTCGGTTCGTTGGTCGAGCAGCTTGAAGCGATTTGCCAATAGAATCGGAATGGAAAAGCCATCTCCCGTTTTTCAGAAGGTCCGCATCCATTTATCACGGACAAAAATTTTTGCATTTACCGGCAATGGACGATGAATATCATACAATCCTTCATTTATTTCCTGATGCGACAGTTAAATCAAAAAAGTTGTTTGCGGTGTAAAACCGCTAATTTCCAAATAAAATTTTGGCTGGCGCACTTTGAAATGGCTCTTACAGCGGATCAGTATTTGCGCTTTATGCGGAATCAATGAACGTTGATTCCGCTTTATTGATACGTAAAAGTTCCCTTGCCGTTTTTTGTGAGCAGATGAATTAATCCAAATGGCTACTTACGGTATAATGATAAGTGAAAACAACAAAAATCGAAGGATAGTGATAACCATTAGTTATGAAAAAAGGGTGGCTAAACGAAATTTAACCATCATGTGGTTTGCGAATTTTTTCATCGCAGCAAGCATGACGATGGTTTTGCCATTCATTTCGTTGTACATTGAAACATTCGGCAACTTTTCTCCTGAATACGTCCAACGATGGTCAGGTTGGATTTTCGGTGTAACGTTCATCACCGCTTTTATTTTTTCTCCAATTTGGGGTCGATTCGGAGACCGACACGGCAGAAAAAAAGTCTTGATCATATCCGCATCCGGACTTGCATTATCCGTCTTGCTCATGGGATTTGCCACTTCCGTTGCGCAATTGTTTTTCCTTAGATTATTCATGGGGATCTTCACCGGTTTCATCCCGATGTCGCAAGCGTTCATCGCGATCCAAACACCGAAAGAAATCGCGGGGCGGACACTCGGCACATTGCAGACGGGCAGCGTCACCGGTTCCTTGCTCGGACCGCTTTTAGGCGGTTTGATCGCAGATTCCGTCGGGTACAGCGCGACATTCAAATTGATTTCAATTTCCCTGTTCCTTTCCGCATTGCTCGTATGGTTTGGCATTAAAGAGCTGCAATTGAACATAAAAACAGCTGGCGAAAAAACCAATTATTCCTCTAAAGAAGTCATCCAACATATTTTGTTGCATCCGACGTTGCTCATCGTCATGCTGCTTTCGGCTGTCGTACAAATCGCTCACTTCAGCATCCAGCCAATCTTGTCGCTTTATGTCGCAGAAATAAACGGTGCGAAAAACATCGCCTTTTGGGCAGGGCTCGTCTTTTCCGTCACCGGACTCGGAAATTTGTTTTTCGCAAGACGTTGGGGCATATTCGGTGACAAATTCGGGCATATCCGTTTAATGGTTGTGTTGTTATTCTTATCCGGCCTGTTTTATTTGCCGTTTGCGTTTGCCGGAAGCATATGGCAGCTCATCGTGCTTCGATTTTTGCTCGGCACTGCGATCGGCGGAATCGCCACGACGCGAGTTGCCTACATCCGGCAAGAAGCGCCACTTGCGATGCAAGGTGAAGTGCTCGGCTACAACACGAGTTTGCGCTTTCTTGGCAACGTCATCGGGCCAGGTTTAGGCGGTATGGTCGCTGGTGCTTTCGGATTCAGCGGCGTCTTTTACATGACGAGCGCTTTGCTCATCTTAGCCGGCTTCATGACGATGATTTCATATATGAAACATGAACATGAAGGTGACTTTTCAATAAAATCATTTAAATCATAAAAAAAACAGCGTCCAAATAAGACGCTGTTTTTTTATGCTTCCCCGACCAATTCTTTTTGTTTTGCCAAAACTTCCTTGACATGATTCGCGGCAATGTAGCCAAAAACAGTCGACGGCCCTAACGTGGAACCTGGTCCAGGATAAACCCTGCCCATGACCGATGCGGAACAGTTGCCCGTCGCATACAACCCGATGATCGGTTTATTGTCCCTTAGTGCCCGGCCGTATTCGTCGGCAACGATGCCGCCTTTCGTTCCCAAATCGCCTGGATAAATTTTCACGGCGTAAAACGGTGGTTTTTCAATCTTTCCTAAGTTCGGATTTTGATAAGTTGGGTCGCCGTAATAGTTGTCATATGCGGAATCGCCTCTGTTGAAATCCTCATCTTTTCCTTTTTCTACGAATTCGTTGAAACGCGCGATCGTTTCTTTCAGCCCTTTTTCATCGATACCGCACTTTTCCGCCAATTCTTCGATGGAATCCGCTTTGATGAAAAATCCGCTATCGATGACTTCTTTAGGCGTCATGCGCGGCAACATGTCGCCAAACAAATATTTGTTCCGGTGACGGCTTTCCATGATGAGCCATGACGGGATTGCTTTACCGGTTTCTTTCTGTCTTTTAAAAATTGCATGTCCGGCATCCGTATACGACTCCGATTCATTGAAATAACGTTGCCCCAACTGGTCGACGATGATTGAATGGGGCATCGAACGTTCATAAACTAAAAAGTGCCGCATACCGTCTGGTGAAATAGTCGTCGGGCCCCACCATGCGTCATCCAACAGCGCAGTGTCCAACTTGTGTTTCTGCGCAATCAATAACATATCGCCGGTATTGTCCGGACTTGCAGCAGTCCATTCCGTTCCGATATCGTGATATTTTTTCCGCAGTTCTTCGTTATGTTCAAACCCGCCGCCCGCCAAAATGACCGCTTCGCTTTTCAAATATTTGCGCTCACCTTCATGTTCGACTTCGATACCGACAACCCGGTCGTTTTCAAAAAGCAAATCTTTTAGCGGACATTGAAGGATCACGGGGATGCCAAGATCTTTCGCTATTTTATAAAGCCGTGCAACGAGCCCCCTACCGATCGAAGCGGCATTCCTTCGCGCCAACTTATGTTTCAACCCGTTGGCGAACATACCGACGACGGTGAAAAAGTCTTTACTGTTGGTGAACGCTTTCGGGAGCGACGCCACTTTCCCCGAATATAGCGGAATCGGTGTGTCGATGATTCCTTTGCGGATCAATTTTTCATCTTCGCCAAGTTCTTTCAAGTCAAAAATTTCCGCCTCAATGGAACGGCCGATTTTTCCGCCTGGTTTCTCCGGATAATAATCTGGATACAACGGCGCAGCCCGCCATTTCATCCCCAACTCTTCGAGAAATTTCACCATCTTCGGGCCGTTTTTCACGTAAGCGACTTTTCTTTCATAGGTGGAGGCAGGCCCCCGTTCATCG
>JAAYTF010000190.1 GCA_012518125.1 Bacilli bacterium
TATCATGAAAATACAAACTCCCGGAACAGGAGGGTTAGCTCGGTCAATTTCCTGTCATGAGACAGGATTACCCGAGAAGCCCCCACTTCAAGCAACCCGCAAGGGTGGTAAGTGGAGGGTAGTTCACCATCGGAGTCTTAATATTTTAATAGGAAAAAGCAACATCGTTTGCAAACCAGTTTCTTCCTTAGTAAAGCGTAATTTTCGAATTATTCTTTATTTCACTTAACAATTCGTTTTGATATCCGATATTTAATATGATGAAAAAAGTCGTATTGTCCTACCGCGTCTCGTCCAAACGGAATACCCTGTCGACGATCCGGGCCATCGTTAATGTCCCGCAAAAGCTATTGCCCATCCCGGATGACCTGACATTCGTCGTCGAAAGCAATTCGATTTACCGTTCGCAACACTTTTTTGCC
Organism: Bacilli bacterium; assembly: GCA_012518125.1. Classification (GTDB taxonomy): domain Bacteria; phylum Bacillota; class Bacilli; order Bacillales; family Amphibacillaceae; genus Pseudogracilibacillus. Next base: position 423 of record JAAYTF010000190.1, read on the forward strand.
CAGTACGTCCACTCAAGCAACCGCGTCGAACATAAAGGACATTAGGAGAGAATAACCATGAAAATTGATCTCGGGTATATAGGAGCAATAGCTGCTCGAAATAGTGCCAAAATGCCATCCATACATGAAATCAAAAATCCATTAGCCGGAAAGCAAGTGGAAGTCATCTTAAATGGACAAGCCTATAAACTCACCATTTCGGATGAAATCAAACAGGTTCAAGACATGATGGCCATGACGGTAGAAGAGTTTTTTCAAAAAGATATTAATGTACAAAACGCAGACCCTTCCGATATTTTTTCGTATCGGCCACAGGATCAATGGCTAGTGTTTAGTCAATATTTACATGAATCCAAATACTTTGATTCTCTAAACGACGAAGAATTGAAGAAAATAGAATCCATCTTACAACACATAACGGATGGAATGGATAGTTTAGCGAAATATACAGGGATTAATCTTTTTGGAATTAAGAAACAACAGCCGAACTCTTATGAAGCCCATCTTGAATTGGCTTCTTCAACAGCTGCACTTCAACACTTCAGCGATACGTTTTTAAGCGGTGATGTAAAAACCGGATTCGATCAACTGATCCAAGATTATGTTCGTCACAATACGAAAAAAGCAATGAATTATAAATCTGTAGAGGAAATATTTATAGCAGCACGAGCCAAAATCAGACCATTGAATGCTCCGCTGACATACCAACAAAGCCGCGAGCTGTCCATGACGAATAAACTTGGAAAAACTGTTTATACAGATGAAGAAATCGAATCGATCATCCAAAATTATCAAGAAATGTTTAAGAGCATTCAAAATGAAGAAGATTTGTCCGCGGTGCTAGTTAAAGCGAAAGAACAACTGCTTTCGTTTGTCACGAAAGGGATCTCACCAAAGGATATAGATTACCAATTGGCAAGAGATTTTGTTGCAGAGCGTGCCGATGACACAATTAAACGAATCGAGAATTATTGGAAAATGATATGGCAAGGAAAACAATTGTTAAATAATGATGTTCAGAGATAACCAATGCCGGCTATCTCTTTTTTTATAAAAACCTCTTATCATATTAAGATTTTCAAAGTACCATATTTAAGACTTTAACCAAACATGCAATCTTTAAAACGACAACAGGAGTGAGAGTATATGGGATTATCTTCATGTTTTGATAGACGTTATCATAAAAAACTCGAAAAAGTCGCCAAAAAGGTAATGGCGTTGGAAGAAAGTCAAGTCCAAATTATTGTGTAAATTCCCCTTATAGACACTTGAACCTGATGAGTGGACGTATGGTACGCAAGTCTAGAAAGCTCCCTGACGGTCACCTTCCGGACGTCCACTGTTTATTCTACCGAAAGGGAAGCAACATGGCTCTTTTTCCATTTCTCTTTTTACACAATTATATGGACTCAACTGCCAACGGTACTGTCAAGAATTTTGTGTAATGTAAATGGGGTAGGGTTTCTCTGAAATGGATTTGAATTGATAGGGGACTGATTTTCTCCACACAGGAGACTGAATATTCAATCTCTTGTGTGGAAAGGGAGAATCCTCCTATTTTGTTTATTTACAATATTTGGTTAACAATAACGTTCTTCAAACATTCGCTCGAGGGCTTCCTGCGCTTCGGCAA
>JAAYTF010000026.1 GCA_012518125.1 Bacilli bacterium
ATTCTAATCCGATGACGGCCACGATTGCCCCCATCGCCGCCGGAGGAAACACGACGTCAATCCATGCGGTTCCCGCAAACCGGACGATCAAACCGACGATCGTCAAAACGAGGCCGACGAGCAAGAAACCGCCTAATGCGTAGCTGTATCCTTCTTCACCTTGATATTTGTCCAAAACGACCAAGACCGGTGAAATGAACGCAAAGCTGGAACCTAAATAAGCCGGGATTTTCCCTTTAGTAATGAACAAATATAAAATCGTACCAATACCGTTCATCAATAGGATCGTCGCTGGGTTCACCCCGAAAATGATCGGCACGAGGACGGTTGAACCGAACATCGCGAACAAATGTTGCAATCCGAGCGGAATGCTTTGCCCCAACGGCGGTCTTTCGTGAACTTGAATTTCCCTTTGGTTGGCCATCATGTCATCTCCTTCAATGAAAATTAAAAACACCTTGCCTGCGAAAATGCAAACAAGGTGCCAATAGCCTATTAAAAATCGATCGATTTTTGCTCCTTGTTAGCCTCACAGGACTAAATTTAAAGGAAAGAAAAACAAACTAAAATAATTGTCACATATTTTCCGAATTTGTCAATAAAAAAGTTGCACGTTTTTCATGAGTCGAAAACATTGTCTTTCAATGAAAACGGTTTGTATAATAGAAAATAGAAGGTAGATGGAGTTGATAAAACAATGAAAGCGGATGATGTATTCAGGAAATTGGCCTACTATGAACCGAACATATTAGGATACGAAAAATTTAAAAAGTATTCGTTGCTCCTTCCTCTTGTTGAAATCGATGGCGAGACGAACCTTTTGTTCGAAGTGCGATCCTATTCGTTGAACAGTCAACCTGGGGACGTCTGTTTTCCGGGCGGAAGGATCGACGAAGACGACCTTGATGAACTTCATTGCGCGCTCCGCGAAACGGAAGAGGAATTGGGCTTGCGCAAAACATGCATCAAAAATATCGTGCCACTCGATTATATCGTCTCGGATTTCGGCAGAATCATCTATCCTTTCATCGGCGAAGTGACAAGCCTTGCCGATTTGAAAATAAACAAAGAAGAAGTTGCCGAGGTTTTCACCGTTCCACTCAACTTTTTCCTCGAAAATGAACCGGAAGTGTACAAAATCGAATTCAAAGTGGTGCCGGAAGAAAATTTCCCTTTCCATCTCATTCAAGGCGGAAGAAATTATAAATGGCGCATGCGCAAAATGGATGAGTTGTTTTACGTTTACAACGATAAAATCATCTGGGGCCTCACGGCGAGGATCATCCACCATTTCGTTTCCTTGTTGAAGGATGGGCAATTGCAAAGAAGGTGAACGTTTTGCTGAAAGTGACGTTGTACATGAAGGAACGCTGTGCGCTGTGCGATGAAGTGCTCGATTTATTGTCGCTTTTGCAAGCGGATTATCCGTTTGCCATCGAAGAAGTCGACATTTATCAAGACGAAACGTTGTTGGAACGATACCATTTGGACATACCCGTCGTCCGCATCAAAGATACGCTCCTTAAAGCGGGGGAAATCGATATCATCACACTGGAAGCGGCGATCAAGAGCCAGTTATCGTGAAGTAAGATTGGCAAAATGGTCAACCAAGGATGATTTGTATGGTAAAATCATCCTTGGTTTTATATTTTGTTTAACATTTTTCGAGAATAATAGTAACATATTAAACGGAAAGTAACATACTAATTTGTTGTCGAATTTTGTGCTTTTTTTATTTTTTTATTAGCCGTCACTACGTTTCTATTATGTAAATGAATGGTAGATGACGTATAATAAAAGCATCATTTCATTTCGGGCAGATGAAGGGGATTTTGAAGAAATGAACAAGAAAACATTGCGAGATGTATCCTTTGAAGGCAAAACCGTTTTTTGCCGCGTGGATTTCAACGTTCCGCTGAATGACGGGAAAGTGGCGAACGACAAACGGATCGTCGCCGTTTTACCAACCATTCAATATTTGATTGAACAAGGGGCAAAAATCATTTTAGCATCACACCTTGGTCGTCCAAAAGGGAAAGTCGTAGAAGAATTGCGTTTGGATCCAGTGGCCAAGCGGCTTTCGGAATTGATTGATCGCGAAGTGAAAAAAGTCGATTCAGTTTACGGACCTGAAGTCGATGAAGCGATCGAACAAATGAAGCCAGGCGATGTGTTGTTGTTGGAAAATGTCCGTTTTGAGCCGGGCGAAGAGAAAAATGACCCTGAACTGGCAAAAGCATTTGCCCGCATGGCGGACATTTACGTGAATGACGCGTTTGGAACTGCGCATCGTTCGCATGCGTCCACTGCCGGTGTAGGCAGATATTTGCCAGGAGTTGCCGGGTTTTTATTGGAGAAGGAAATCGATGTTTTACATAATGCGCTCGATAATCCACAGCGCCCGTTTACGGCGATTATCGGCGGTTCAAAGGTCAAAGATAAAATTAAAGTGATCGACAATCTGCTTGATCGCGTCGACAACATTTTAATCGGCGGCGGACTGGCGACCACATTTTTAAAGGCAAAAGGCTACGAAATTGGCGCTTCTTTGTTGGAAGAAGATAAAATCGACTTGGCAAAAGGCTTTATGGAAAAGGCGAAAGAAAAAGGCGTCAACTTCTATGTGCAATCCGATGCGGTCATTGCCGACAAGTTCAGTGAAGATGCGAATTACAAAGTCGTCCCGGCAGACAAAATCGAACCAGGTTGGATGTGTCTCGATATTGGGCCGGAGACGGTCAAAACGTACCGTGAAGTCATTTTAAAATCAAAACTGGTTGTTTGGAACGGTCCGATGGGTGTCTTTGAGATGGAACCATTCAGCCATGGCACACGAGGTGTCGCCGAAGCATTGGTGGAAACGGAAGGTTACACGATCATCGGCGGCGGCGACTCGGCGGCGGCCGTTGAAAAATTCGGTTTGGCGGATAAAATGGACCACGTTTCAACCGGCGGCGGTGCATCGCTCGAATTTATGGAAGGAAAAATATTGCCGGGAATCGGAGTGCTTGAGGACAAAGATGAGGAGTGATTTCTCTTTGCGGAATGTCGTCATCGCTGGAAACTGGAAAATGAATAAAACGAAGGCAGAAACGGAAGCGTTTTTCGATGCAGTAAAAGAAGTCGAAGTAAAAGCAGGTGTGGAAGCAATCGTTTGTGTCCCGTTCCCGTATTTAATCACCGCGAAACGGTTGACGGAAAATACGGCGGTTCAAATCGGTGCACAAACGATGCATTTTGAAAAGAACGGCGCATTCACCGGCGAAGTAAGCCCGGTGATGTTACAAGACATCGGTGTAACCCATGTCATTATTGGACATTCGGAACGCCGCGAATATTTCAATGAAACGGACGAAACCGTCAATAAAAAAGTGCTCGCCGCACATGAACATGGTTTGACGCCGATCGTCTGTGTCGGTGAAACGCTCGAACAGCGTGAAAACAATGAAACGTTGTCACATATCGAACAGCAAGTGTCGTACGCATTGGCTGGATTATCCGCTGAACAAGTCAAACAGACGATCATTGCTTACGAACCGATTTGGGCAATCGGTACGGGAAAAACGGCATCGAGTGAAGATGCAAACGAAGTGTGCGCCCATATTCGTTCAGTAGTGAGCAAAGTCGCCTCAAGCGAAGCAGCAAACGAAATCACCATTTTATACGGAGGAAGTGTCAATATGAAAAATATCGACGAATTGCTTGCTACATCGGACATCGATGGCGCGCTGATCGGCGGAGCCAGTTTGGAAGCTGACTCATACAAAAAATTAATAGAAGCGGGTAACAGGAGAAAATGAGAAAGTTAGTTGCGTTGATCATATTGGATGGTTTTGCTTTACGTGAAGAGAAACATGGCAATGCAATCGCATTGGCGAACAAACCTAACTTCGACCGATATTGGAATGAATATCCGCACAACACGTTGCACGTTAGTGGGGAATCGGTCGGTTTGCCGGAAGGGCAGATGGGCAATTCAGAAGTCGGCCATTTAAATATCGGGGCCGGACGCATCGTTTATCAAAGTTTGACAAGAATAAATAAAGCGATCAAAGACCGCTCCCTCTTTGAAAACGAAGTGTTGCTGAAAGCGATGAACCGGGTGAAAGAAAAAGGCACGGCACTTCATCTTTTCGGCTTGCTTTCCGACGGCGGCGTCCACAGCCATATCGACCATTTATTTGCGTTGCTTGACATGGCAAAAGAACAGGGCGTCGAAAAAGTTTACGTCCACGCGTTTTTGGACGGCCGCGATGTAGGGCCGCAAACGGCGCTGCCTTACATCGAACAGACGGAGCAAAAATTGAAAGAACTTGGCATCGGGAAAATCGCAACGGTCATGGGACGTTATTATGCGATGGACCGCGATGAACGTTGGGAGCGAGTGAAGCTCGCTTTTGACGCCATCAAATACGGGAAGGGAAAACTCGTAAACAGCGCGGAAGAAGCGGTGAAACTTTCTTATGCAGAAGGGGTTTATGATGAGTTTGTCATTCCGTCCGTCATCACGACAGATGGAAAAACACCGGTTGCAACCGTGCAAAATGGCGATGCAATCATTTTTTATAACTTTAGACCAGACCGGGCGATTCAATTATCCAAGAGTTTTGCGAACGAAGTGTTCGAACATTTCGACCGCGGCGACGAACCGCTTGACGACATCCATTTTGTCCAAATGACACCATACAGCGATGAAGTGAGCGGCGATGTCGTCTTTGAAACGCTCGATTTGACAAATACGCTCGGGGAAGTCGTATCTAATCATGGTTTAAAGCAACTCCGCATTGCCGAAACGGAAAAATATCCACACGTCACGTATTTTGTCAGCGGCGGCCGTGAAACGGAATTTCCAGGTGAAACGCGCATTTTGATCGATTCACCGAAAGTGCCGACGTATGATTTGAAACCTGAAATGAGCGCGTATGAAGTGACGGAGGCATTGCTCGAACAGTTGGAAAAACGTGATGATTTGGATGTCATCATCTTGAATTTCGCTAACCCGGACATGGTCGGCCATTCCGGAATGCTCGAACCGACCATCAAAGCAATCGAAGCGGTAGATGAATGTTTGGGCAAAGTCGTCGACAAAATCCTTGAGTTAGGCGGCACTGCGATTATCACCGCTGACCATGGAAACGCGGATGAAGTCATTTCCGCTGACGGTGAACCGATGACGGCACATACGACAAACCCGGTGCCCGTCATCATCACGCAAAAAGGCATCAAAGTCCGCGATGGCGGAATTTTGGCGGACTTGGCGCCGACCGTCCTCGACTTGTTGGGAATTGAAAAGCCGGAAGAAATGACTGGCGAATCGTTAATTCAAAAATAAATGAAGTGGGGAGAGTATCGAACATGCCATTTATTACAGATGTGTACGCTCGTGAGGTGCTCGATTCACGGGGAAATCCTACCGTAGAAGTGGAAATTGAAACAGAATCAGGGGCTTTTGGCCGTGCGCTCGTTCCTAGCGGAGCGTCAACAGGCGAATACGAAGCGGTTGAGCTTCGCGACGGTGACAAAAAGCGCTATTTAGGAAAAGGTGTTGCCAAAGCGGTAGAAAATGTGAATGAAAAAATTGCACCTGAATTAATCGGACTTGATGTAAGAAATCAGAACCTCATCGATAAAATCATGATTGAAATGGACGACACACCTAACAAATCAAATCTTGGTGCAAACGCCATCTTGGGTGTTTCACTTGCCGCTGCACGTGCAGCCGCCGATTTTCTCGGCGTCCCGCTTTACCATTACTTGGGAGGTTTTAACGCAAACGTACTCCCTGTACCGATGATGAACATTTTAAACGGTGGGGAGCATGCGGACAACAACGTCGATATCCAAGAGTTTATGATCATGCCGGTCAGTGCACCAACTTTTAAAGAAGCGTTGCGCACCGGAGCGGAAATTTTCCACGCTTTACGTGCCGTATTACAGGAGAAAGGCTTGAACACTGCCGTCGGCGACGAAGGCGGCTTCGCACCGAATTTGCAATCAAATGAAGAAGCGTTAGAGACGATCGTCAAAGCGATCGAGCGCGCGGGCTACAAAGTCGGCGGTGACGTGAAATTGGCATTGGACGTCGCTGCTTCAGAAATGTACAAGGACGGCAAATATCATTTTGCCGGTGAAGGAATCGTCCGCACGTCGGAAGAAATGGTCGCATGGTACGAAGAGCTCGTTGAAAAATATCCGATCATTTCGATTGAAGACGGACTCGATGAAAATGATTGGGAAGGCCACAAGTTATTGACGGAAAGACTTGGCGACCGCGTTCAATTAGTCGGGGACGACTTGTTCGTCACCAATACCGAAAAGTTGGCGCAAGGAATCGAAAAAGGCGTCGGCAATGCCATCTTAATCAAAGTAAACCAAATCGGCACGCTTACGGAAACGTTTGAAGCGATTGAAATGGCAAAACGCGCGGGATATACCGCCATCATCTCGCACCGTTCTGGTGAAACGGAAGACACGACGATTGCAGACATCGCGGTGGCGACAAACGCTGGCCAAATCAAAACGGGAGCGCCTTCTCGCACGGACCGTGTCGCAAAATACAACCAGTTGCTCCGCATTGAAGACGAACTCGGTGAAGTTGCCGAATATGCTGGTTTAGAGGCGTTTTACAATTTGAAAAAATAAAAAACGCCGTAAATTGGAAAAACGTTTTTGTGTCAATCTGCAACAAGTGAACGAAGAAACGGTTCACTTGTTGCTTTTCTATTTTGGAAAAATACAGCTGGAAAGGTGACATCTACGCATCACCGTTTATGAATTGAGCCAACGCGGCACGGCGTATATCCGCGTCGAAAACTTGACGGATGAACCATTCTACTTTGCGCCTAAGTATGTATCCATTTTTGACCATCAATTCGCCTATGAAGTGGACACACGTGTAAGCGATCCCGATTTCGCCAATGGGATCATCATTCCGCCCCATGACCGGTTGGAATATCGCGAGTTCTTTTTCATATCCGGTGAACGTCATCCCGCTTCGGATGAAATAGCGGGACGGATCATTGGCGTTTGTTACAAAACCGAGTGGCCGATGGCCGACGAGTACGATATCATA
>JAAYTF010000027.1 GCA_012518125.1 Bacilli bacterium
CGCGTGTAAAAAAACTTTGTTCTACAACATTCGATGTTCTTTTCCATAACGAGCAATGTTTGCTACAGCAAACATGTAAGGTTTCGTGAATGATTGGAGAATGCCGGATACAAAACATGAGCGAAATCTTTCTTAATGTAAACACATACGTCAAAACTGGAAATCCCCTCTGAAATCAATGGCTGTACAATTGGGATAAGGATGACATGACGCGAAGATTCTTTACAACGATAAAAGACGATGATGTTGAAAATGACAGGAAAGTGGATGCCGGGGATACAATTGGCAGGAGGATAAATCAAGAACATTTTTTCATTCAAAAATGAAGCGAAGGATGCGCTGAAAAGACGTAAAATACGGTATTTGACGAAATTATACCGAAACAAATTTATGCATACAAAAACCCCCAAGCGCTCGATTTTTGGCAAGACGCTTGGGGTAATTTCGTTTACATATGTCCATTGAAACCTCGTTCAAGGATGAAAAAATTCACATGCCCGCCATGCGATAATGAAACGCAAAAAAATATTGGGAGGTTGAGATAGAACGTCTAACCGAGAATAAATCGTCCCAACCTCACCCCAAAACGCTCATGATTACGGTATCTCTAAAAGGATTTTTCCGGAAACGTTCCCTTTATCCATTTTTTCATGCGCTTTGTCGACATCTTCCAACGCGAATACACTGTCGATGACCGGTCTTAATTCATGCTTTTCGTACAGTTCTAACATGTTGACAAATTCCTCGGAGTTGCCCATCGTTGAACCGCGGATGTCCATTTGTTTAAAGAACACTCGCGGCATGACAAGATTGTTCACCGGTCCGGTTGTCGCCCCGAAAGAAACGAGGATGCTGCCGGGCTTTGCCAGATTGATCAGTTCCAAAAACGTGTCGCCGCCGATGCTGTCAATCGACAAATCCGCCCCGCCCGACATTTTTTTCAATTCCTTCGACCAGTTTTCATTTTTGTAGTTGACGCCGCCCTTGGCGCCCAGCTTGATTGCTTGTTCAATTTTTTCATCGCTGCTTGACGTGACATAAACGTTTGCGCCTTTTGCGACCGCAATTTGCAAAGCGAACGTCGCCACACCGCCGCCGATTCCTGGGATGATGACGGTGTCGCCTTCTTTCACTTCACCACGAGTGACGACGGCCCGATAGGCAGTCAAACCAGCCAATGGGATCGCCGCCGCTTCCTTGAAAGTAAGATGCTTCGGCTTCGGATGGACGTATTCAGCAGGGACTTTCACGTATTGCGCGTATGTACCATCCGTCGGACAACCTAAAATCGTGTGCTCCTTGCTCGGAAAACGCGGATTGTCGCCCCAGTTGAGCGATGGGTTGATGACGACTTCATCGCCGATGGATACATTGGAAACGTTCGCTCCCACTTCTTCGACCACACCGGAACCATCGGAGCCTAAAATGCTCGGCACTTCGATTCCCGGGTACGCACCGTAGCGGATGAACACATCGCGGCGGTTGAGCGCGGCATACTTCAAACGGATCAACACTTCATCTTCATCCGGTTGCGGAACGTCGACATCTTCATAATACACCGGAGCCATCGGGTCGCCCATTTTCACTTTGTCTTTTAACACAACAGCTTTCATTTCCATCCCTCCAACACAAAATGAAAAAAATGAATGGTTGTTATATCTAATGTAGCAAACTTTATCCAAAAGTTTAAGATGATTCGTCAACTTCAGCGTGAAATCATTTGGCAAATTCAAACGTCCCGCTCGCTTTTACTCCCCCCTTTCATTCACCGTTTCCACCTCGCCGCCCCAAACGGTATTATTTTCACCGATGATGCTTTCTTTTACGATGATCCGTTCTTTCGGCTTGGTCATTTCCACGAAACGAACGGAAA
>JAAYTF010000028.1 GCA_012518125.1 Bacilli bacterium
CGAGGCAAAAACGGTGATTGAAAAAGAGGCGGAAAAACAACAAGCGAAACTATTTTCTTACGGGGAAGATTTTCGTGTCGAAAAACGCGGTGACGGATATTTGTGGTTCGACAAGGACGGCTTTCAATTTCCGTTCACGTTAAACCTCAAAGGGAAACATCAAGTCGAAAATGCCGCGGTTGCGATCATGGTTTTGAATTATTTGGAACGTTTTGAATCGTTTCCGATCGATTGGCGCCTCGTCGCCAAAACGTTGCGTGATGTCCGCATACCCGGCCGATTTGAAGCGATTGGAAGCCGTCCGACGATCATATTGGACAGCGCGCACAACGTGAAAGCTATCGAAGCGTTTATCGAAACGGCAAAGCCCTATTTTGAACAAAAACGAGCGCGTCTGCTTTTTGCTGGTTTTAAAGACAAACGTTTGGCCGAAATGATCGAACGGCTAATAAAAGAAGACATCGACTTGACCGTTACGACGTTTCAACATCCACGTGCGGCTGAAAAAAGTTTTTACACGGAATTATTGTCAAAACATCCGACGCTAAAATTTGTAGATGACTGGAAAAAAGAAATCCGTTCGTTTTTAACCGATGCAGCACCGGAAGAAGTGATGTTCGTGACCGGATCGCTTCATTTTACGATGTTCGTCCGCCATTGGCTGACGACAAATACACAAAAACAATCGAAACAACCATAAAATAGCTTATTTTGTAAGATGAAAGGTGACAAAACATCACCTTTTTTTTATTGTTTGCATGGTATGGTAAAACTACTTTAACGAATGAAACGGCGATAGGTGAAGAAAATGATGAAACAGCGAAAATTGGAAGTCGTAGAACGGAACAAAAAACTGAATTCTCCCCAATTGAAGCGTTGGAAAGCGTTGTTGTTCAATCGCTATTTCTTTTCAATCTTCTCAGGGATGGCCGTCGGCGTCATCTTCGGCCTTATTTCGTTAAATCTGTTGACGGAAAATGGACAACCTATATCCGCTGATAAGAAGGTGCAACAGACAATGACGAACCACGCTGCAAACGACGAAACGGGCTTGACGGAAACGGTCCGCGTCGATGACCTTTATGTCATTCAGTTAGGTTTGTTCAATGACATGAAAAATGCAGAAGCGGCACGCGCTTTCTTTTCCGATAAACGAATCGCTGCAACCATCTGGCCGGAAGGGGACCAATATTACATTTTTCACGGCATATTTGCGAATGCGGAAAAAGCGAAAGCCAAACAAGAGGCGTTGATGAATGACGACGTCGAGTCGTTCGTGAAGACGTGGTCGATCGAAATGACCATCCAAAACGCGAATGAAGATGAATTGAAACGAATCCAATCATTGGTCGATCTTTGGAAGCATTCGCTCGAACAAGTGGATGCGGAAAAAGATTTTCCTGTCGATGAGTGGAACGAATGGTTGGAAAGTGGAAGCAGCCAGTCACCGCTTATGGAGCGTATCCACGAACACGTCAGTCAAATGTTGGACGAGCGTTCGCAACATGAACGCGCAAAATTGTTGGATTTGATGGTCGATGTAAAAAGCATGTTGCAAAGTTAAAAGATGGCTATTTAAAAAAATCGAGGTTCGGGCGCTTGAAAAAATGACGATTCCTTGTAAGAATTCGACATTTCTTCCTGTTGCGACATCATAAAAAGACTTTTTCGCGATTGGATTTATTTTTGCGAACCATTTATGATGAGGTAAACGAGCAATGGGAGGAATGCGTCATTGATGAATGTCATCCGGATGAAAGATGTACCGAAAGAAGAACGTCCGCGTGAACGGTTGTTGAAATACGGTGCATCACAATTGTCGAACCAAGAATTGATTGCCATATTGATCGGCAGCGGGACGAAACATGAATCGGTGATGGATGTGGCGAACCGGTTGCTCATCCATTTTGAAGGGTTGAAACTGCTTGAAGAGGCGACGATTGAAGAGATGACAGCCATCAAAGGGATCGGGGTGGCCAAAGGTGTGACGTTGTTGGCGGCTATCGAACTGGGGCGAAGAATCCGGCAATACGTGCCGGAAGATCGTTATATCATCCGTTCACCGAAGGACGGTGCGAATTTCGTCATGGAATCGATGCGCCACTTGAATCAAGAACATCTCATCGTTCTTTTCCTCGATACGAAAAATCGCATCATCCATAAACAGACGATTTTCATCGGGAGCCTCAACGCCTCCATCGTCCACCCTCGCGAAATTTTCCGTGAAGCGGTAAAACGCTCAGCGGCGTCGATCATTTGCGTTCACAACCATCCGTCTGGTGACCCGACACCGTCACAAGAAGATATCCAAGTGACAAAACGTCTCGTGGAAGCGGGAAAAATAATGGGAATTGAATTGCTTGATCACATAATCATCGGAAATCAAAAATATGTTTCGTTGAAAGAAAAAGGTTACATTTGACAGAGCAATCTTACTTAACAGCAATCGTGCCACGGATGCATGATTGCTTGAATTTTTATAAGCGTCGTTTGAGACGATCTATAAAAATTTGTGAATGGCCGCCTGAAAGATGACAACAAGTTTGGCTCTGGGATGGCTTAATTGTTCGTCGTTTTTTCTTAAATTTCCCACGATAAGGTTACTAAAACCGCTTCTCGATTCATTATAGGCCATATGTCAATCCGACGCTAAGATGTTTTCATCTGTGGATTCTTCACCGATGTCGGATTGCTCCTTCTATCAATCTAGAAGTTTCGGAATGGAACATCATGAATTGCGTATTTCCAAGAAAATCGATTTCCCTCTTCTTCATATCACGATTTTGAAAAAGAGTGTAAAAGAAAATTAATGAGAAATTCTATCATTTTTGCGTTATTTTCAGTATAATAAATACGTATGAGCATGAAGGCACCACATTTCATGTTTTGAATGAAAATGGTGCTTTATTTTATCGATTTAGCGAGTATGTGTTCGATTTTGTCGAACATACGATAATTTTTCATGTATTAACGAATACTAAACAAAGGACACTTTGAAACTTCAACCTGCAGAGAGAGGGAGATCGTTTTGTCAAAATTTCGTGTATCAAATAGTTTAGGAATAGATTTAGGTACGGCAAATACTTTAGTGTTCGTTCGGGGAAAAGGCGTCGTCGTTAATGAACCGACGGTCGTGGCGATCAACAATGAAACCGGCGATATTGTCGCTGTCGGAAACGAAGCGCGCAATATGATCGGACGAACTCCTGGAAACATTTCCGTCGTCCGTCCAATGAAAGACGGCGTGATTGCGGATTATGACACGACCGCGACGATGATGAAATATTATTTGCAAAAAGCGAGAAAGAACCGCGGCGGCTTTTTCGGAACGAAGCCTAGCGTCGTCGTTTGTGTGCCTTCAGGCATCACGAAAGTCGAAGAGCGCGCCGTCATCGATGCGACGAAAGTCGCAGGGGCAAAAGAGGCGTTTACGATTGCGGAACCGTTCGCCGCTGCACTCGGAGCCGATTTGCCGGTTTGGGAACCAACGGGGAGCATGGTCGTCGACATCGGTGGTGGAACGACCGAAGTGGCGGTCATTTCATTGGGAGGAATCGTCACAAGCAATTCGATCAACGAAGCCGGCAACAAAATGGACCAAGCGATCAGCGATTACATTCGACAAACGTACAACTTGATGATCGGCGAGCGTACGGCTGAAGAAATCAAAATTGAAATCGGTTCTGCCATTCCGGATGAAAATGAAGAAATAACGATGGATATTCGCGGTCGGAATTTGATTACAGGGCTTCCTGAGACGATTACGATTACGCAAAAAGAGATTGCAGAAGCCTTACGGGAAGTGATTGAAAAGATCATCTATGTCGTCAAATCGACTTTGGAAAAAACACCGCCTGAACTAGCGGCAGACGTTATGGACCGCGGAATCGTCCTCACCGGGGGAGGCGCATTGTTAAAGCATATTGACAAAGTGATCAGCGATGCGACGGACGTTCCCGTTTTCGTGACGGAAAATCCGTTGGAAAGCGTTGCGATTGGAACAGGCAAATCGTTGGACTACATCCAACACTTCCGCGACAATCCGAACGTCGCCTCACGCGCAACAATCGACTAAGTAGGTGGTGCAATGTCTTTTTTCAAACGAAAGTCGCTCTTCGTCATTTTAATAGGGATCATTTTATTGGTCACGCTCGTCGGTTATTCGCTCACGAATAAAAACGACGTTTCGACGGCTGAAAAATTTATTATGGATACGGTCGGCTGGCTGCAAAATATAACGTTTCAACCGATTACGTTTGTGACCAACTTTTTTGACAACTTAGACGACATCAAAAAAACGTACGAAGAAAACAAAATATTGCGTGAAAAGTTAGTGGAATATAAAACGTTAGTATACGAAGTGCAAGAATTGAAAAAAGAAAATGAAAGTTTGCGGCAAATGATCGATTTGATAGATTCGCCGCGCGACTATGACGCCATTTTGGCGACCGTCATCGCGCGGTCGCCGGAAAGATGGTTTGAACAAATCATCATCAACCAGGGGAAATTGCATGGAATTGAAAAAAATATGGCCGTCATTACCGGCGAAGGGTTGATCGGTCAAGTGACGTCCGTCTCGAATTTGACGTCGACTGTTCAACTCATCTCCAATTTTGATCAATTAAACCGCATCTCTGCTTATGTCCCGCGTAGTAAAGGCGACAACGTATTCGGATTGGTGGAAGGTTACGATCGATCAAGGGGAATGCTGATCTTTCGCATCATCGATGAGTCCGGAGCGAAAGTCAAGGAAGAAGAAATTGTCGTCACTTCCAGCCTCGGCGGCCATTTTCCATCCGGTTTGATGATCGGTACGATCAAAGAAATAACACCGGATCAATACGGACTGACGAAAATTGCCTACGTGGAACCGGCGGCAAATCTAAACGATATCCAAGAAGTTATCGTCGTCAACCGCAAATTGGATGTCATAAAAGACGTTGAAGAACCGGCCGTTGAAGAAGATCCGGAAGCAAATGAAGAAGAGATGCTCATCAAACCAGAAGGAGAAACCGGATCATGAGGCATGCGCTCATTCCCATCCTTCTCCTTTTCTTGTTGGCTTTTGAAGGTGTCGCCATTGAGCTGCTTCCGGCGGCGGTCAAGTTTTCCGATGTTTATCTCGTACCACAATGGCTGCTAATGTTTCTCATCTTGCTGACGACATTTTCCTACACGAAATATCCAATTATACCTATTATTTATGGCGCCCTTTTCGGATTAATGACCGATATCGTATATACGAGTATGTTAGGCGTGTACATGTTTGTTTTAGGATTCACCGTCTACATCGCGCAATTGTTAAACCGCATGCTGCAAAACAACCTCGTGATGATGCTGGTCATTGCGACGTGCTGTTTATTCGTGTTGGAAACATCGCTCGTGATGATTTATTCGTTTTTAGGCATTTCAACGATGCCTTTCGGTCAGTTTATCATTTATCGGTTCTTGCCGAGTTGGATTGCCAACTTGATCTTTTTCCTTGTCATCTACCATCCGACTAGAAAATTATTGGCATGGATTGATGTCAAAAAATAAGCGGAGGCATAGCGGCACAGTTTTTTATGCCGACGGGGTGATGAAATGCAAAACAAAAAGCAATTAGTGACGATCAAAGGGACAAAAGAAGGATTCGTCTTCGAATTGGACGACAAACATTTGCTGACGGACGTCATCGAAGAATTGGAACAAAAATTAAGCGAAGACGATTTCGCTGAAAAAAACGGGCAACACGTATCCGTCGTCGTCAAACTCGGGTTCCGATATATCGACGAGGAAGAAAAAGAAACGTTAAAACGATTGATCGAAGGGACAAATCGGTTCCGCATTGAACGGTTCGATTCGGAAGTGATGGCAAAAAAAGATGTAAAAATGCTGTTGGAGCGTACGTCGATCAAACTAGAAAACAAGATCGTCCGTTCGGGTCAAGTATTGGATGTCATCGGCGATTTATTATTGATCGGCGATGTCAATCCCGGCGGCGAAGTGCGGGCAACTGGAAACGTTTTTATATTAGGGCGGCTCAATGGTGTTGCCCATGCCGGTAAAAACGGTGATGAAGATGCGGTCATCGTTGCATCGTACATGAATCCGTCCCAACTGCGCATCGGAAAATATTTCAGCCGGGCGCCGGATTATGAATCCGAAGGCGTCTATATGGAATGCGGCTACTATGATAAAGAGAAGGAACAAATTTTGATCGATCGACTGCAAGTTTTGCCGTACGTACGCAATGAGTTACGCAATATAGAAAGGAGAATTCTTTATGGGTGAGGCGATTGTCGTAACCTCCGGCAAAGGCGGAGTCGGAAAATCGACCACAACGGCGAACATCGGCACGGCATTGGCTCTGATGGGCAAAAAAGTTTGTTTAGTAGATACGGATATCGGGTTGCGCAATTTAGATGTCATCATGGGACTGGAAAATCGCATCATCTATGATATCGTCGATGTCATCGAAGGCAAATGTCGCCTCAAGCAGGCATTGGTGAACGACAAACGGTTCGAGACGCTGTCCTTGCTCCCGGCGTCACAAACGAGGGACAAATCGGCGATCACGAAAGAAGGCATGATCGAAATCGTAAAAGAATTGAAGAAAGATTTCGACTATATCATCATCGATTGCCCGGCGGGAATCGAGCAAGGTTTTCAAAGCGCGATAGCCGGAGCGGACAAAGCGATCATCGTCACGACGCCTGAAAAAACGAGCGTGCGCGATGCGGACCGGATCATCGGCTTGCTCGAGCAGGAAGAGCATATTGAGCGACCGCTCTTAATTATCAATCGAATCCGCAACCATATGATGAAGTCCGGCGACATGTTGGATGTCGATCAAATTTTGCAAATTTTATCGATCGATCTATTAGGCATCGTCATCGACAGCGATGACGTCATCAAAGCTTCGAACGAAGGGACGCCGGTCGTCGTCAATCCGAACAACAAAGCCGCCATCGCCTATCGCAACATCGCCCGCCGCATTTTGGGGGAATCCGTACCGTTGCAATCGCTCGAGGAAGAAAAGGGAATGCTGAAAAAAGTGAAACGGTTTTTCGGTCTCCGTACATAGTTTTAAAAGCTGGTTCAACCGGCTTTTTTTGTTGGTTTCCGATTCAAGCGTTTCTGGTCTAACTTGTCCGCCAACTTCATATAGTACTAAAAAAAGAGATTGATAGAGGATGAGAGCGGATGAGCAAGGAAATTCGCAAAGTCAGAAACGCGATCAAAACGAGGAAAAAAAAGCGTAACATAAATAACGCCCCGAATGATCTGCTTTCTTCAGTGACATTGACCGACGAAGAAAAATACAGCCCGTATCCTGAAATTCCATACGAAGTCGAACGGTTCAATCGTCCGGGGGAAGAAAAACCACATCGGGCCGTTTCAATGAGTCTATTGAACAAGTTCATCATATCTAGCGGACTGTTTTTCTTCAGTTTCCTCCTGTTAAAAACCGATCTCATTGGATGGGAACAGCCGAAAAAATGGTTGGAACAATCATTGCAAGAAGAATTTCCGTTTTCTGCGGTGCATGAATGGTATGTCGAAAATTTAGGGATTCCGTTGTCGCTCGTGCCTCAAGAACGGATGGTCATCGACTTTACAGACGGTGTTTTCGATATACCGCTCAGCGGGGAAGTGGTCGAAAGCTTCCAAACGAACGGGGCGGGGATCATGATTTCCCCTGAAAACGAAGCGCGCATCCATGCGGTAAAAAAGGGTATCGTCATTTTTGCCGGAAAAAAAGCCGACACCGATAAGACCGTCGTCATACAACATGCCGATGGAACGGAAACGACTTACGGGATGTTAAGCACGATCGACGTGCATTTATATCAAATTGTCGAGGCCAACCAAGTGATCGGAATGAAAAATCCGCAAGATGAAAACAAAGCGGTGTTTTTCTCAATTGAAAAAGAAAACCATTACATCGACCCTGCAAAGGTGATCCGTGTCGATGAAGTTCAATAATCGGAGGCCGACATTCGTCATTCATCCGACGCTCATCTTGTTTTTTGTCATCGCGTTGGTAACAGGTACGTTCATCCAATTTGCCATCATCATTGCAATCGTCTTCATGCATGAATGCGGGCATTTCTTGGCGGCAAAATGGTTCAATTGGCGCATCAATGCGGTCATTTTATGGGCGTTCGGCGGGGTCATGGCCACCGATGAAGACGAATCCCGCCCGTTAAAAGAAGAGGTGATCGTTACCTTGGCCGGCCCGTTGCAGCACGTGATCATCTTTGGCGCCGTTCAGTTGTTTCATTGGTTTGGCATCATGTCTGACTACCTATATGAAACGGCGATATTGTTAAACAGCGTGATTTTTTTATTTAATTTGCTGCCGATCTACCCGCTTGATGGCGGGAAATTGCTCAAAGTTTCATTGAGCGGATTTTTGCCATTTCGCAAGAGTTATCAATTCAGTCTGCTTTTTTCGATGCTCGTTTGCTTGGGCATCATTATCCTGCAATTGACCGTTTTGCCTTTCACTTTTACCGCTTTCTTTATCATGGCCTTTTTATTGCTCGAATTGTTCCGCTATTGGAAACATGAATATTTCACATTCATCCGGTTTTTGCTACACCGTACGGCACATGGAAAAAACGCTAAGAAAACGGGGCGCATTTTCGTCACCGACAAAGACCGGTTCATCGATGTTTTTAATCGGTTCAAAAAAAATGTGTATTATTACGTCTACATCACACCGGAGTTTTATGTTTCAGAGACGGATTTCCTGCAAAAGTTTTTTTACGGTCAGCCACACGATTTAACGGTGCGGGAAGTATATTTGAAACGTTAGTCGGGCCATCGATTTTAGTTGATAATTCGGGAAAAAATGTTTAGTATAGAAATGATGTCATCTTGTGTCAGCAGGAGATTGACTTTTCCCTGTCTTCATGCTATCATTTCATTGTTAACCAATTGTAGCACCATAGCTACAACCGCTCAGACCAGGTTTAAAAACCTTGAAAAAGGTGCCTGTATGGCGAGTCTTAGTTCATAGGAGGTGCGAAAAAACATGTATGCAATCATCGAAACAGGCGGGAAACAAATCAAAGTGGAAGAAGGCCAAGAAATTTACGTTGAAAAACTCAACGCCGAGCCTGAATCAACGGTGACGTTCGACAAAGTGTTGATGGTTGGCGGCGATGAGGTGAAAATCGGCACTCCGTATGTCGACGGTGCTACTGTGGAAGCGAAAGTCGAAAAGCACGGACGCCAACGTAAAATTACGGTTTTCAAATATAAGCCGAAGAAAAATTACAAACGTAAACAAGGCCATCGCCAACCGTATACGAAATTGGTCGTTCAAAAAATCAATGCGTAAAAAGTAGGCCAAACTCATGATTAAAGTCGTTGTGAAACGAAAAGATGGCATCATTCAATCAATTGAAATCAGTGGACATGCAAGCAGCGGTCCTTACGGATATGATCTCGTCTGCGCCGGAGTTTCTGCCGTGTCGTTTGGCGCCATCAACGCAGCCCTTGAGATGAGCGGCGCCGAACTGAACATCAAACAAGGCGGTGAAGGCGGGTATTTGTATGTGGAAATGCCTCCATCAGCGACTCCGGAACAAATCGAAAAAATCAACGCAGCTTTTCAAGTGATGCTTATTTCATTACAAACGATTGAGCGGGACTATGGTCAATTTATCGAAATTGAGGAGGTGTCTACCGGATGTTAACACTTGATTTGCAATTTTTCGCACAGAAAAAAGGTGTGGGCAGCACGCGCAACGGACGCGACTCTGAATCGAAGCGCTTAGGTGCGAAAAGAGCCGATGGCCAGTTTGTAACGGGAGGTTCCATCCTTTACCGTCAACGCGGTACGAAAATCTACCCAGGAACAAACGTAGGCCGTGGCAAAGATGACACTCTCTATGCGTTAACGGATGGTATCGTTCGTTTCGAACGTTATGGAAGAGATCGTAAAAAAGTGAGTGTTTATCCAGTCGAAGCTTAATGAAAATAGACTTGAGGACGATCGTTGTAAAGTGTCGATTTGGCGTTAATTCGAGTTCCCGTTTTGTAGAACTCGAATTAACGCGCTTTTATCTTTACAACGATTTTTTGTGTTTTTATGGGATACGGCATGACCATTTTGTACATACATGATAGTATAGATGGAAACGAGGTGAGACGATGTTTGTCGATTACGTCACGATATACGTCAAAGCCGGGGACGGCGGGGATGGCATGATTGCTTTCCGCAGGGAAAAGTACGTCCCGAAAGGCGGGCCGGCGGGAGGCGACGGCGGCAAAGGCGGCGACATCATTTTTGAAGTCGACGAAGGGTTAAACACATTGATGGATTTCCGTTACAACCGCCATTTGAAGGCGGAACGCGGCCAAAACGGTATGAACAAAGGGAAACACGGAAAAGACGCGGAGCCGTTGATTGTGCCGGTTCCACCTGGAACATCCGTCTACGACAACGAAACAGGCGAGTTGATCGCCGATTTGGTGGAACATGGACAACGAGCGGTCATCGCTAAAGGCGGCAAAGGCGGACGCGGCAACATCCGTTTTGCAACGTCGCGGAACCCGGCGCCGCACATAGCGGAAAAAGGTGAACCGGGGGAAGAAAAAGAAGTCCGCTTGGAGTTGAAATTGATTGCTGATGTCGGATTAGTCGGCTTTCCAAGCGTCGGTAAATCAACGATTTTGTCGGTGACAACTTCGGCGAAACCGAAAATTGCCGATTACCACTTTACGACGTTGGCGCCGAATCTCGGCGTCGTGGAAACGGAAGATCACCGCAGTTTCGTCATGGCCGATTTGCCCGGATTGATCGAAGGTGCCCATGAAGGTGTCGGCCTTGGTCATCAATTTTTGCGCCATGTTGAACGCACGAGGCTCATCGTCCATGTCATCGATATGGCGGCGCTCGAAGGCAGAGATCCGTACGACGATTATGTCAAGATAAACCGCGAATTAAAAGAGTACGATGAAGCGTTGAGCAAACGGCCGCAAATCATTGTCGCAAACAAAATGGATATGCCGGGTGCGGAAGAAAATTTGCGGCGCTTCAAAGAAAAACTGAACGATGAAACGCCGATTTATCCGATTTCCGCATTGACAAAAAAAGGCTTGCGTGAACTGTTGTTTGCCATCGCGGATAAATTGGAGGAAATTCCGAAAGAACCGTTGGAAGAAAAACCGATCGTCATCAAACACCACAAAGAGGAACCGCCTTTTCAGATCAAAAGGGCGGATGACGGGGCTTTCGTCTTGTATGGGGAGAAAATCGAACGGTTGTTAAAGATGACCGACTTTTCAACGGATGAAGCTGCACAACGGTTTGCGCGGCAGCTGCGCCGGATGGGGGTCGATGATGCACTGCGCGAACGCGGAGCGGTCGACGGTTCGATCGTGCGCATCCTTGACTATGAATTTGAGTTCATCGACTAATTAAAACTTTACAATAGAAAAATAAACTTTTCTCTGTTAAAGTAAAATCATGTATGTTTTTTCTTTGTTTCGTTAGTCGCATGAATGGGGGATACAAATTGTCTGTAAAAATAGGCTATTTAGGACCTAGAGGCACTTTCACGAAATTGGCAGTAGATGTGGCATTTAACGGCGAACATAAAATACCGTTCAAAACGATTCCGCAATGCATCGATGCGGTCAATGACGGCACCGTCGACTTGGGCGTCGTGCCGATCGAAAACGCGATTGAAGGCACCGTCCATTTGACGATCGACTATTTAGTCCATCAAGTGCGCGTTCCCATCGTCGCCGAAATCGTCGTACCGATTCAACAAAATTTGCTCGTCAACAAACAATTTTCCGGCGATTTGTCAGATATTAAAGAAATTTATTCGCATAAACATGCCATTGCCCAATGCCAACAATATTTGCATAAACATTTGCCGCACGCCGAAATTCATTACACGGATTCGACGGCGAGCGCAGCTGAATGGATCAGCGGAACGAACAGCCGACCGGTCGCTGCAATCGGCAACTTGTTGGCGGCAAAAGAGTTCAATTTGCACGTTTTGCGGGAAAATATCCACGATTACCCGAACAACCATACGCGCTTTTTTGTACTGGCAAAGGATGCGTCGAAACTGAAAATCAACCATGAAAAAGATTTGGAAAAAACGACGCTATTAATCTTTTTGCCGGAAGATCGCGCCGGTGTTTTACATCAAGTGTTGTCCGCGTTTGCATGGCGGAAAATGAACTTGTCGAAGATTGAATCGCGCCCGATGAAAACCGGGTTGGGGAACTACTTCTTCATCATCGACGTGAACGAACCATTCGATGATTATTTATTTCCTGGAGCCATCGGCGAATTAGAAGCGTTAAATTGTGAAATCGACATATTGGGAACGTATCCGGTTTACCACCTTTCGATCGATGTTGACAAACACCTGTAATGCAAATTCCATTCCATTACAGTTTTTTTAATTTCATCGAAATGGAATGTCCGTTTTGGAAATCTTTTAACACACGCAACTCCTTTGCATATGTTAGTAATGAGATGTTAGCCCATGCGAAGTAAACATATGGAAAGGAGTTCGTTGTCATTGCGTATTTACATCGTTCAAAAAGGCGATACGTTGGATAAAATCGCCGAAGACAATAACGTCGATATACAAACGTTAATCGAATTGAATTCGCACATATCAAGCGCTGAATATATCGTTCCGGGGATGAAAATCAAAATTCCGAAAACGTCGATCCATTTAAAAGAGAAATTTGAAGTGAATAAAGAAGGTGAACGTCCGGCTTCTGATGCCTTCCAAGCGGAGAGGCCGCTCGGAACGATGGACGGTTTGGATGAAAAAAACAACGAAATGCAACATATGCGCATTCCGTCAAGAAGCGATGAATCGTTAAATCAACGGCAGCATCTTGAAGCGCTCGTGGAAAAAGAAATGAACGAAGAAGAGGAAGCAGCTGACGCTGAACCAAAACGCGATAAAAAAGACCCGCGTCCTTATTCGAACCAGTTCGAGCATGAGGAGCGAATGAGTCATTATTTCCATAGTGAACATGGACCGGCACCATATTACAACCGGAAAATGGCCCCGCCTCCTAGTTTTTATTATGCGCCGTTCCCAATTTACTGCCCGATTTGCATGCAACATTGGCAAATGCATCATATGAATCATCATCCGATGAGAACTCCGTACCGCCCGAAACGGCGATGATTTCGTTTCAGCTTACAAACGGCCCGCCAAACGTGTATAATAACTAATAAGTGAGCAACTTTATGAGAAAAGGATGAATGCATCAATTCATCCTTTTCTATTAACGGAAAATAAAGGGTGGTTTTTTTGGAGAAAATCGTAAACGAAATCGTAACATGGCTGCGTGAAAGAACGAAGGAAGCAAATGCGGCCGGACTTCTCGTCGGTTTAAGCGGGGGAATCGATTCGAGCGTTGTCAGCCATTTGATCAAACGGGCGTTCCCAAATGATTCACTTGCGGTGATTATGCCGATCAAAAGCAATCCCGTCGATATCGAACATGCGCACAAAGTCGTTCAAAGCTGCGGTATAAAAGCGATCGAGGTCGATTTGACCGAGACGCATCGAGTGATGTTTGAGACGATCAAGCAATCGGTGACACGCGGGGAGTGGAATGCGGAAAGCGAACGGATCGCGGATGCGAATTTACGCGCCCGGCTACGGATGAGCACGTTGTATACATTGGCGGCGAATTACAAGTATTTAGTCGTCGGCACGGACAATAAAGCCGAATGGTTTACCGGTTATTTTACGAAGTACGGCGACGGGGGCGTCGATTTGCAGCCGCTCATCGAATTTACGAAACGCGAAGTCAAGGAATTGGCAAAGTTTTTGGGCGTTCCGGAAGAGGTGATCGAAAAAAAACCGAGCGCCGATTTGTGGGTCGGACAAACCGATGAACAAGAGTTGGGCACGACATATGAAATGATCGACAATTACTTGGACGGCATCGCCATACCGGAAAAAGATCGTGAAATCATCGAACGCTTGCATCGAAGAACGGAACATAAACGGAATTTGCCGCCGCGGTTTACGTTCAAATAATGCTGCCTCATCTGTTGTTTCACCGGAAAAATCTCGCCACCAACGGTTTCATTGACCGATAGTGTCACTTTAACTTTTTTTTGAGGTTTGCTATACTTTAATGGAATTTCATATGCGATGGAAGGGGATTTATCATGGCTGGACACTCTAAATGGCACAATATTCAACGCCGCAAAGGTGCACAAGACGCGAAACGCGGCAAAATTTTCATGCGCCATGCCAAACTTATTTACCAGGCGGCAAAAGAAGGCGGAGGCGATCCAGACACGAATCCAGCATTGCGCACGGCGATTGAAAAAGCAAAAGCGGACAACGTTCCGAATGAAAATATCGAACGGGCGATTAAAAAAGCTACCGGTGGTTTGGACGGAGCCAATTATGAAGAAATCACTTACGAAGGCTATGGCCCCGGGGGAATCGCCGTCATCGTTCACGCTTTGACCGACAACCGCAATCGGACCGCTTCCGAAGTGAGACATGCCTTTTCGAAACATGGAGGCAATCTGGGCGAAACAGGCAGCGTCTCTTACTTGTTTGACCGTAAAGGATACATCGTCATTTTGAATAAAGATGGCAAAATCGATGAAGAAGAATTGACGCTAGAAGCGATCGATGCCGGCGCCGATGATATCGAATACGAAGACGGAGTTTTTGAAATTTACACGTCACCGGAAAATTTCCAAGCGGTGAAAACACATCTGGAAAAAGCGGACTATGTGCTTGAAGAGGCGGAAATCACGTTGATACCGCAAACGTATACGAAAATTGACAAAGACAAAGAGGAAAAAATGTTAAAATTGATTGAAATGCTCGAAGAAAATGAAGATGTGCAAGACGTGCACCATAACATGGAAATTTCGGAATAATGATGATTGATAAACGTTAAGGAATGAAGCTGCATGATCGCTTATGTGAAAGGGAAGCTGGTATACATTTTGGAGGAGTCGGTCGTCGTCGATGTAAATGGCATCGGCTATGAGATCATCTGTCCGAATCCGTATTCGTTTCAACCGTTTTTGAACCAAGAAGTGCTCATCCATACGTATCACCACGTACGTGAGGATGCCGTGCAATTGTACGGTTTTAACGACGAAGATGAAAAATATTTGTTTACGAAACTCATTTCCGTCCCTGGCATCGGTCCGAAAAGTGCGGTCGCGATTTTAAGCAATGTCCGTGTAAATGAATTTATTGCGGCGGTTGAAATGGAAGATGAAACGTATTTGACGCAATTTCCGGGAATTGGAAAAAAGACCGCACAGCGAATCATCTTAGATTTGAAAGGGAAATTGGCGAATGTCGTTTCGCTCGAAAAAGATGCCAATCGTTCCGAAACGTTGGATGATCCCGTTTTTGCCGAAGTGAAAGAGGCGCTGAAATCGTTAGGTTATGTGGAGAGAGAAATTAACCGGGTAATGCCGGAGCTAAAACGGGAAAACATCACAAAAGCGGGCGAAGCGATCAAAAAAGCGTTAATGTTGTTGGCGAAATAGTGCATAACATAGTGTGAGGTGTAAACATGGAGGACCGAATTGTTTCAGGCCTCGAACAAGAAGCGGACGTCGAAGCTGAGTTGAGTTTGCGACCGTCCAAATTGTCGGAATATATTGGGCAAGACAAAGTGAAAGAAAATTTGCGCATTTTCATCCAGGCGGCTAAAATGCGTAACGAATCGCTCGATCACGTGTTGCTTTACGGACCGCCGGGGCTCGGCAAAACGACGCTCGCCGCAATCATCGCAAACGAAATGGACGTGGCATTCCGGTCGACATCTGGTCCGGCAATCGAGCGGTCGGGTGATTTGGCGGCGATTTTGACGTCTTTAGAGCCTGGTGATGTGTTGTTCATCGATGAAATTCACCGTCTGCCGCGTACGGTGGAAGAAATTTTGTATTCCGCGATGGAAGATTTCTTTTTGGATATTGTCATCGGAACAGGCCCAAGCGCCCGTTCCGTCAAAATCGATTTGCCACCGTTTACGCTCGTCGGGGCGACGACACGCGCCGGATTGTTGTCGGCGCCGTTAAGGGACCGGTTCGGCGTCCTCAGCCGTTTGGACTTTTATGAAGTGAAAGATTTGGTCGACATTGTCAAACGGACGGCTGCGATTTTGCAAATGCCGATCCAAGAAAATGCGGCCGTCGAAATTGCGAGACGATCGCGGGGAACACCGCGGATCGCCAACCGCCTATTGCGGAGAATCCGCGATATTTCACAAGTCGAAGGCGAAGAAGAAATCTCTTATGAGACGGCCAAAAAAGCGCTACATATGTTGCAAGTCGATGAAGTCGGATTAGATCATATCGATCATAAATTGTTAACGACGTTGATCCACGACTTCAACGGCGGTCCTGCAGGGCTTGAGACGATTGCGGCAACCATCGGGGAAGAAGCGCAGACGATCGAAGATGTCTACGAACCTTATTTGCTGCAGATCGGCTTCATTCAACGCACACCGCGCGGAAGAATTGCCACCGAGAAAGCCTATAAACATTTTGGCGTCACAAAAGGTGATGAAAGATGAATTTCGGAAAAATCTTCATTTTGATCGGGATTATTTTCATCATCATCGGAATGCTCTGGCAGTTGATCGGAAGGCTGCCGGGCGATATCGTCATTCGGAAAGGCAATTTCACGTTTTACTTTCCGTTGATGACATCAATCGTCATCAGCATCATTTTATCTTTGATGTTCTATTTTTTTAGCAGATTTCGATAAATCGAGGCGATACGATGGATATTGAACAGTTCAACTTTCATTTGCCGGAACATTTAATTGCCCAAAAACCGTTGGAAAACCGGTCCGGTTCACGTTTGCTCGTTTTGCAGCCGAAAACGGGGGAAATTGTCCATGATACGTTCCAAAACATTGGCGCGTATTTGCGTCCCGGCGATTGCCTCGTCGTCAACGACTCAAAAGTGATTCCCGTACGGCTGTTTGGCGTGAAACGGTCAACCGGAGCCAAAATTGAAATTTTGCTGCTCCATGAAACGGAAGCAAAAGATCATTGGGAAGCGCTCGTCAAACCGGCGCGAAAAATTAAACAAGGCGATGAAATCGTTTTTGGCAACGGTGAACTTATCGCGACGTGCACCGAAGTGAAGGCGGAAGGTGCGCGCATCTTGCACTTGACGTATGACGGCATCTTTTTGGAAGTGCTCGATAAATTGGGCGAAATGCCGCTTCCGCCTTACATCAAAGAAAAACTAGACGACAAAGATCGTTATCAAACGGTTTATGCCAAGGAAGAAGGCTCCGCCGCCGCACCGACGGCTGGCCTTCATTTTACGGAAAGTTTGTTGGAATCGTTACAACAAAGCGGCATTCATATCGCATCCGTCACATTGCACGTCGGATTGGGGACATTCCGCCCGATCACTGCCGATAAGATCGAAGACCACGTCATGCATGCGGAATTTTATCGTTTGGCGGAAGAGAATGCCCGACTTTTAAATAACGTAAGAGATGAAGGTGGCAAAATCATCGCCGTCGGAACGACAGCGACACGTGTTTTGGAGACGGTTGCGGCAAAATTTGACGGTGTATTTAAGGAAGATTCCGGTTGGACGGACATTTACATTTATCCGCCTTATACGTTTCGGGCGATCGACGGCTTGATCACCAATTTCCATTTGCCGAAATCGACACTATTATTGTTGATCAGTGCATTGGCAGGCCGTGACTTGATTTTTAAAGCCTATGAAGAGGCGATCCGCAACGAATACCGTTTCTTCAGTTTCGGCGACGCGATGTTTATTTTGCCCGTAGATCGGTTAATAGATAAATGAGGGATGAAATATGGCCATTACATTTGAACTCATCAAAACTTGCAAACAATCTGGAGCAAGACTCGGAAAAGTGCATACGCCGCACGGTTCGTTCGATACGCCGATTTTTATGCCAGTCGGGACGTTGGCGACCGTAAAAACGATGACGCCTGAAGAATTGAAAGCAATCGATGCGCAAATCATTTTATCGAATACATATCATCTTTGGCTCCGTCCCGGCGAAGACATCGTCAAGGAAGCCGGGGGATTGCACAAGTTCATGAATTGGGACCGGCCGATTTTGACCGATTCCGGCGGCTTCCAAGTGTTCAGTTTGAGCGATATGCGTGAAATTACGGAAGAAGGGGTCCATTTTCGCAACCATTTGAGCGGGGAAAAATTGTTCTTCTCACCGGAAATCGCCATGCAAGTGCAGAATGATTTGGGTCCGGATATCATGATGGCATTGGACGAATGCCCGCCGTATCCGGCTTCGAAAACGTACATGGAACAGTCGGTCAACCGCACGTCGCGTTGGGCGGAACGTTGTTTAAAGGCGCATAAAAATCCGGACACGCAAGCATTGTTCGGCATCGTTCAAGGCGGGGAATACATCGACTTGCGCAAACAGAGCGCAAAAGATCTCATTTCGTTGGATTTTCCGGGGTATGCGATCGGCGGTCTGTCCGTCGGTGAACCGAAAGAAATCATGTACCATGTGCTGGAAGAGACGACGCCGCTTTTGCCGGACGATAAACCGCGTTATTTGATGGGTGTCGGCTCTCCGGATGCGTTGATCGAAGGTGCGATCCGCGGCGTGGACATGTTTGATTCGGTCTTGCCGACACGAATCGCCCGTAACGGGACGTGCATGACTTCAGAAGGCCGCTTGGTCGTCCGCAATGCACAATATGCACGCGATTTTTCGCCGCTGGATAAAAATTGCGATTGTTATACGTGCCGCAATTATTCACGGGCATACATCCGCCACTTGATTCATACAAATGAAATACTCGGATTTCGCTTAACTACTTATCATAATTTGTATTTTCTGCTAAAATTAATGGAGCAAGTCCGCGAAGCGATCAAAGAAGACCGCTTGCTCGACTTTAAAGAACAATTTTTTGAACAATACGGTTTCAATGATCCAAATGCGAAAAACTTTTAGAAAGGAGCGGAAGCGAACATGGAAAATATACTCATTCAATTGTCGCCCATCATTTTAATGTTGCTCATCTTTTATTTTTTGCTCATACGTCCGCAACAAAAACGCCAAAGACAAATTAAAGAAATGCACGATTCCTTGCAAAAAGGGGACAAGATCATCACGATCGGCGGCTTGCACGGTGTGATTGACAAAGTCGACGAAGATACGATCGTCATCAACTGCAACAACACGAAATTGACGTTCGATCGCACTTCCGTCCGCGAAGTCGTGAAAGAAGATTAATACATAAAAAGATTGCCTTACTTCGGAGGCAATCTTTTTTATTTCATTTGACTGCGGAAGAGACGTTGACGCCGATGATGCTGCCGAAAACGGCACATAGAATATAGCCGATATGATACAGCAGTTGTTTCAACGAAAAGACGTCATCGAAGCCTAAATATTGGACGAGAAACGTCATCAACGTAAACCCAAGCCCGGTGAACAGCCCGAGCAATAAACCGTTTGCTTTTCCTTTCAACCCGGCGACGAGCCCGCCAAAAAGAAGCGTCAGAAAACCGATGATGAGCGCTATGTACGTTACGGTCATTTCGCTGATGGAAGAATAGCGGATGAGAAAAGCCATCAACAAAGACGATAAGAGCATCATGAGAAGAATCGCCAACCAGCCGTAAAACAGTGCGGAAAAAAACGAACGCTGCAAAATATCCCCCCCATTGACAAAACAGATTGAAAAAACTGTCTTACTTAATACGTATTAACATGCATGGAAAAAATGCGCAATTTAAAACATTTTATTGAACCATGGCAGCTGTTTCAACTCGTCCTTACGGATCATTTTCAACGCCAATAGTGTGAAGATGTAGACGATGGTCAACACGATGAACACGGCGATCAAAATGAAAGGATGATCCAACAGTTCAAGAACCATTCGTTTCGCGATGTAGCTGAGAGTCCCAGTGATGACTAGCAACAAAGCCATTCTCGTCAAATCGGTGCTAAAAAGCGAAAAGCCGATCTCTTTGTAAAGCACTTGCAAATGTAAAAAGGTAATCAAAATGACCGACGTGCTGATGGCAATGACGACGCCGAAAATTCCGAAATTCGGATTGGAAGCAAAAAGGAAGAGAACGACGAATTTGACGACGGAACCGATCAAACTGTTGCGCATCGCGTATTTTGCCAAATCGAGGGCAAACAGCGTCGCTTGCAATGGCGATTGAATGTATAAAAATAAAAAACATGGCGCTAACACGACGATGTATTTGCTTGCGTTTGCCGTTCCGTACATGAAATTCAAAATCGGAACCGAGAAGAACGTCAAGATGACGGTCGCCAACGCGCCGGAAGCGAATGAAATCCGGACCGCCTGCCGAATCCGTTTAGAGACGAGTGTTCTATCCCCTTTGGCATCGAGTTCGGAAATCGAAGGCAACAACGCGATCGACAAAGAATTTGTGATGAATGTCGGCAAAAACAACAACGGCATCGCATAGCCGGTAAGTTCGCCGTATTGCTTCGTCGCTTCGTTCGGCGCCACCCCAGCCATCCTTAAACTTTGCGCCACTAGAATCGGTTCGATAAATTGCGAGATCGAACTGATGATGCGGCTTCCCGTGTTCGGAAGCGCAATCGAATAAAGTTGTCGTAACGTTTCGCGGCTTCGTTTAATTTCATGGAAAAACCGTTTGCGGACTTTGACCGTCTTTTGTTTTTTAAATTGATAAAGCAAATAGAATAACGAAGCGATTTCGCCGATGCATACACCGAGCATCGCACCCATCGCCGCAAATTCGATCCCGTAAGGCAAAAGCAGCTTGATGATGAAATAGACAAAAACGATCCTTACGACTTGTTCAATGACGATCGCCGCACTTTGCGGCTTCATGTTTTGCATCCCTTGAAAATACCCTTTGATCACGGAAGAGACGGCGATGATAGATATACTAGGAGTTACGGCGATTAAAGGATATAATGTTCTTATGTCTGTCATCAAAAATTTCGCGATGATTGGGGCAAGAATTAGCATCAATATCGTAAAAATTGCACTTGTGCATGCTATAATAAAAAAGGAGATGGAAACGATCTGTTTAATTTTTTTATGGTCGCCGACCGCATTCGCTTCCGCCACCCGTTTCGAGATGGCAACGGGAAGGCCGATTTGCGTCAACGTGATCATGAGAAACAAGGAAGGCAGCGCCATCATGTAAAGCCCGACACCTTCTTCTCCGATTAATCGAGCAATGACGATGCGATTGACAAACCCTAATAAACGTGTGATCATGCCGGCGATAATTAAGATGAGCGTTCCTTGAAGAAACGTTTGTTTTGCCACGCGTTTCGACCACCTTTACGGCAATAAGCATATTGGTAAATTATATGCTTCGAGGCGGGTCAAGCATGCCAAGCTGAATGCAAATGTTGTTTTGGAGGGAATAATGGTGGAAGAAAGGCCGATTGACGAATGGAGAAACAAAGTAGAACCTGTCTTGCTCAGCAAAAAACGAGAGTTTGAGATGTTCGGCTACCGGGGAATTTCATGTGATGACATCTGGAAATGTCTAAAAGAGAAAGTTTGGAAACATAAACGTCACTTTCGTCTTCACGAAGTTGTGCAAGACATATTTCATTTGAAAATTCATACATACATGGATTACTTGTCCGTCAATTCGTTAAACAAAGCTTCCAAAACGAAGGATGATCTGATGGCTTCGATCCAAGCTGTCATGCATCAAGAGAAAGAATTGAAAGAATAAATTCCAATGAAGAAAGGATTATACATATGAAAACGAGAGGTAGAATCGCAGCCTTTTTCTTCATCGTACTATTGTTTGCCTCATTGATTGGCGCAACCGTCACCGACATAAGCAAAAAAATCAATCTCGGGTTGGATTTGCAAGGTGGTTTTGAAATTTTATATGAAGTGGAACCTGTCGACAAAGAACAAGAAGTGACAAGGCAGCTGCTTGAAGCGACCGTGCAGACGTTGAACGACCGGGTGAACCGATTGGGAATCAGTGAAACGGTCATCGACATCGAAGGCGAAGACCGAATCCGCGTACAGCTTGCCGGTGTAAAAGATCAGGAAGAAGCGCGCGAAATGCTTTCAACATCGGCTTTGCTCACGTTCCGCGACGTCAATGACAACGTGCTCTTGGACGGTTCGGACGTCGTTGAAGGAAGTGCGAAACAGGATTTCCATCCCGAAACGAACCAACCGATCGTCACGCTGAAATTGAAAGATGCGAACAAATTTGGTGAAGTGACGGAAAAAATCGCTGACATGTCCCCCGAAAATTTGCTCGTCATTTGGATGGATTTTGAAGAAGGCGATTCTTTCTACGAAGAAGTGGAAAAACCGGAACCTAAATTCATATCTGCCCCAGCCGTTCACGAACCTTTGTATACGAATGAAGTGATGATCACCGGGAATTTTACGATCGATGAAGCAAAATATTTGGCCGACATCATCAATTCCGGGTCGCTTCCGGTTCATATGCACGAATTGTATTCGACTTCGGTCGGGGCGCAATTTGGGGAAAATGCGTTGAATAAAACCGTCTTTTCCGGCATCATCGGCCTCGTGCTCGTCATCATTTACATGACCATCGTTTACCGCTTTCCGGGGATGATCGCAAGCATCAATTTAGTCATTTACACGTATTTGATTTTGCTCGTCTTTGAACTGTTGAACGGGGTGCTGACGCTGCCGGGGATTGCCGCATTGATTTTAGGGATCGGCATGGCGGTCGATGCGAACGTCTTGCAGTTTGAACGGATCAAAGAGGAACTCCGCACGGGAAAATCGGTGAAAAACGCATTTAAATCGGGCAATCAAAACTCGCTTCGTACGATCATCGATGCGAACGCTACAACCATTCTCGTCGCAATCGTCTTGTTTTATTTCGGCACGAGCTCGGTCAAAGGTTTTGCAACGATGTTGATGGTAAGCATCATCATCAGTTTCTTGACGAGCGTTTACGGGACGAGATTATTGCTCGGCCTTTGGGTAAACAGCGGCTTTTTGAATAATCGAAAAAGCTGGTTCGGCGTCAAACCGTCCCAAATTCACGATTTGGCGGATGATGAAGAACTTGAACCGACGTTTTTTGGGAAAACGCCAGATATCATCAAGCACCAAAAGAAAATTTTTCTCGTTTCGCTCGTCGTCGCCGCAATCGGTGCTTTGTCGCTTACGATTTTTAAAATCAATCCAGGCGTCGACTTTACGAGCGGATCGCGTGTTGAAATCGTATCCGACGAGCCGGTTTCTACTGAAATGATTGAAGAAGATTTTGCGTCCTTGAATTTAGAACCGAAATCGATCGTCATTTCCGGAGAGAACAAGGAAATGGCCGTATCGCGGTTTGATTCGGTGTTGTCGGAAGCAAAGTTGAATGAAGTCAGACAATATTTCAAAGAGAAATA
Source organism: Bacilli bacterium (assembly GCA_012518125.1). Classification (GTDB taxonomy): domain Bacteria; phylum Bacillota; class Bacilli; order Bacillales; family Amphibacillaceae; genus Pseudogracilibacillus. Next base: position 23,394 of record JAAYTF010000028.1, read on the forward strand.
CAACCATGAACCGAATATTAGCATCGTTTCACCGATCGTCGGTGAAGAGCTCGTGAAAAACGCGGTTTACGCGGTGTCGATTTCGTTCATCGGCTTGATCATTTACGTCACGTTCCGCTTTGAATTGTTTTTCTCTTTCACATCGATCGTTGCACTGCTTTTCGACGTCTTTTTCGCATTGGTCGTCTTTAGTATGACGCGACTCGAATTTGATTTGACGATCATCGCGGCGCTGCTTACGATCATTGGCTATTCGATCAACAATACGATCGTCGTCTTCGACCGGATACGTGAAAATATCCGCTTGAAAAACAAATTGATCAAATCGAAGAAGGAACTGGCTGGAATCATCAATCGCAGTCTGTTGCAAACGATCATTCGCAACATCAACACGACGACGACGACATTGATTGTCGTATTTGCGTTCATGGTATTAGGGGCCGAATCGATTTTCGGTTTTGCGGTCGCCATTGTCGTAGGCTTGATTGCGGGATTTTATTCTTCGTTGTTTTTGGCATCGCAACTGTGGCTCGTCTGGCGCGGGAAATTGTTGAAGAAAAAGCCGATCGACTTTCGCAAGAAACAACGTGTCGAAGGGCCGCAAGTGTAAAGCAAATCACGGCGATGAGTCGCTGTTAATCACCTTATTTTGGAGAAGAGGTCAAAGGGATGAAAAACCAAACGTATCTCATTTTGGCGTTGTTGTTTACCATGGTGATTGCGGTTTTTGCGGTGTTGAATGTCAATCCGGTTGAAGTGAATTACCTTTTTTGGAAAGGCGAGTCGCCGCTCGTTATTGTCATTTTGTTTTCCGTGCTTCTCGGCGGCATTTTGACGACCGCGTTTGGTGCGGGAAGATTTTTCGCATTAAAACGGGAAATCAAACAGTATAAACGAAAATTAGAACAGTTGGAAGAAACGGTTCAAAAACAACGTGAAACGGGAAGCGACGAAGCGACCGATCAAGCAGGGGGAAATGGGGAAGTTGATTAAATTTGCCCCATTTCCTTGCTCGCTGTATCAAGGAGTGACAACATGTTAGAGAGTAAGGCGAAATGGGAATTGAAACACGAAGCGAACAAGGAAGAGCTCGAAGCTTTATCATGCGATGACATCATCAATCGTTTGCTCAGTGACCGCGGCGTACGGAACGAAAAGGAAAAAGCGCAATTTTTGGAGCCTAAGCTCGCCCATCTTGCATCGCCAGCCTATTTGACGGATATCGATAAATTGAAAGAACGTGTGGAACAGGCGATTGACGATGGAGAAAAAATCATTGTTTACGGCGATTACGATGCCGACGGGGTTACGGCGACGACGATCATGTATAAAGCGTTAACACGTTTGGGCGCCAATTGCGATTATTATATCCCGAACCGTTTCGACGAAGGGTATGGTCTGAATGAAAAAGCGATTGAACGATTTGCATTGGACGATGTGGCGCTCATCATCACGGTTGACAACGGCATCGCCGATGTTAAAGAGATCGCGTTGGCGAACGATTTAGGCATCGACGTCATCATCACCGACCACCACGAAGTGCAAGAGACGCTGCCGGACGCTTATGCCATCATACATCCTCATTTATCGGACACTTATCCTTACAAACATTTGGCCGGCGTCGGCGTCGCTTTTCAAGTCGCCCGTTATTTGCTCGGAGAGATGCCTGATGAATGGCTTGAACTGGCGGCGATCGGCACCATAAGCGACTTGGTGCCGCTTACGGGAGAGAACCGAATTTTCGTCGCACATGGGTTGAAACGATTGAATCAGACGAACAACATCGGGCTGAAAAAATTGATCGAAATAGCGAACGTCAAACGTCCGCTCGACGAACGGGACATCGGATTTATCCTCGGACCGCGGTTGAATGCGGCGGGAAGGTTGGAAGATGCCGCTTTGGCAGTAGAATTGCTCCTTACGGAAGATGAAACGGAAGCCATCATGCTCGCCGAGAAAATCGATGCTTTGAATAAAGAAAGGCAAGAAATGGTTGAAGCGACCGTCAACGAAGCAGAACGGTTGCTCGATGAGGACGCATCGTTTATCATCTTAGCGAGCCCCAATTGGCACGAAGGCGTTTTAGGGATCGCCGCATCGCGGTTGGTCAATGCTTATCACCGTCCGGTCATGTTGCTTACGGAAAATGAAAAAACAGGCGAGTGGAAGGGCTCTGCAAGAAGCATCCCCGGTTTCAACCTGTTTGAGAATTGTATGGAAGTGAAAGATTTGTTCACTAGTTTCGGCGGCCATTCGCAAGCTGCCGGAATGTCGCTTTCGAAAGAAAATTTGGAAGCATTGAAGCAATTTTTAAACAAGCGAGTCGAGGAAAAATACCATCATTTGCTTGGAAAACCGGTCCTTAAGGTCGATCATCCGATTTCGTTAAAACATATGACGACCGAATTTGTACATCGA
>JAAYTF010000178.1 GCA_012518125.1 Bacilli bacterium
ACGGACAGGGATGACGGTGAGAGGTTCCAAGTTTAACTTGTCCGCCGTTTTTCGCTCAATGACAAGTGCCCGGTTGATATGTTCACATGCTTGGAACGCCAACTGGATGCCCTTTTTGTCGCGCAGCGTTTTCAACGCGTCAAAAATGACCGCCGCGATTTCTTCACTGCCGCTCGTTCCAATCGGTTGACCTGCGACTTCGCTCGTCGAGCAACCGACGACCAAAATGCCGCCTTCTTTGAGGTATTTCAAATGGAGCCACTCGTCAACGAGCGCATCCATATCGTTTTTAATCCGATTCAATAATTCTTCCATCTTCTCAACTCCTGCATCCCTATTCATTCATAAAAATTCAGTGGAAGGATGGGTGCGGCAAGTGGAACAGCGATTATTCGTCCGCTTGTTCTTCTTCGTATTTGGCGATTTTGTCGATTCTTCGCTTATGACGGTCGCCTTCAAATTCCGTCGTCAACCACGTATAGACGATTTCACGCGCCAAACCTGGCCCGATCACTCTTTCCCCCATCGCAAGGACGTTGGCGTCATTGTGGAGTCGGGACATTTTCGCCGAATAGACGTCCTGCACGAGTGCGCAGCGGATCCCTTTCACTTTGTTTGCTGAGATGGACATGCCGATGCCGGTGCCGCAGATGAAGATGCCGCGGTCAAACTCGCCGCTTGCCACACGTTTTGCGGCAGGAAGGGCGTAATCCGGATAGTCCACGCTGCAGGTGCAATCCGCCCCCGTATCTTCGTATTCGTAGCCCAATTCTTCCAATACCGCCTTCACTTCATTACGCAACGTCATCCCGGCGTGGTCGCCAGTAATAATCACTCTCATCGTGTAATACTCCTCTTTTTCAGTAATTGTCGTCAAACTTATTGTAATCATTATAAATGAGATTATAAAGTAAAATATATTTTTATTTTTCAATAAAAAAAGAGCGAGTATGCCACATTCGCTCTTTTTTCGTTTAATGGAATTGTTCGATTTGTTTTTTCAATTCCGCCGCTTGTTTTTCCAAGTTTTCCGTCAATTGTTCCAATGTTTTGATCAATTCATTTTGCTCGTTGACGGACGCGCTCACTTGTTGCGTCGCGGCTGACGTTTCTTCAGCGATCGCTGCAACATCTTGCGACTGTTTTACAGCGGATTGAATGTAATCCATCTGTTCGTTCACCAAGCTGCGGATCATGCTGACGTCTTCAGCGACGGCTTGTGCGGAACGCTCCATTTCAGCAATCGATTCTGTCGTGCGTTCGCCGCTTTGCGCTTCTCGTTCCGCTTGGGCAACGTGTTCGTTGATTTTCGTGACGACGATGGAGACGTCTTTTTGGATCGTGTCGACGAGTTCACGGATTTGCTGCACCGCTTGGGCGCTTTCATCCGCCAGTTTGCGAATTTCGTCCGCCACCACCGCAAAACCTTGGCCATGCTCTCCGGCGCGGGCCGCTTCGATGGATGCGTTCAAGGCAAGCAAGTTCGTCTGTTCCGCAATATCTCCGACCATCGAAATGATTGCGCCAATTTGTTCAGCATTTTCTTTCAAGTTTTCGACATCTTTCAACGACACTCTTTGTTCATCGGCAAGCGATTGGATGCCCCTTACGAGCTGATGGACGACTTCGGTGCTTTCTGACAGCGTATCCAACATCTCCACAGATCGTTCGTTCGATTGTTCCGCTTTTTGCTGCACTTCTTTTGCGATGTTTGTCGCACGTTCCACCGCTTCCGCCGTTTCTTGAACCGCATCGGCAGAACTGACCGCCCCTTTGGCGATATCCGAAGTTGCATCGCTGATCGTTTGCGAATGGGACGTCGTTTCGCTTACCAACTCGCGCATTTCCGCCACTGTTTTGTTCGTTTCGTTGAAATTTCTTTCAATGTCGTTCACCATGTTTTTGATGTTTTTAAACATCGTATCGACGGCAATGCTCAACGAACGGATTTCATCATCTGTTTTCGGAATAACGATCTCTTGGCTCAAGTTCCCCTGCGAAGCTTCGGTCGCGGCCGCTTCAAGCCGTTGCAACGGGCGCACGATAATGATGCCGAACACGTATGTCAAAATGCCCGTCCAGATGATTCCTAAAAGCAACGTGATGATCGTAAACCATTGATGCGACATGTTGATGTAGTCTTTTACGTAATCGTACAGGATATAAATGAAAAATGCGCTTGTTGAGTATGTAATGATGGCCACAGCAGTCGTAAAAAAGACAAGTTTCCATTGCAGGCTGAATCGGTAGCGTCGTTTCATCCGTTTTGCCCCCCTAGGTTTTGTAGTTTTTCGATCAGCAAATCGATATATACTTCGATTTCATCCGCCGTCTCCACATATAAGGATACGTCGCCGCCAAACGGGTCGTTTATGTCTTTTTGTTTTCCGTCGGCCGCATATTCGACGAGCGAATAAATTTTTGTCGTATGTTCAGGAAATAAATGGTTCAACTGCTTCTTATGCTGTTCTGTCATCGTCAAAACGAGATCGGCCCATTCAACCAATGATTCGGTCACCATTTGCGATTTATGCTTTAACTCGATCCCCTTTTGATCCATCGCTTTAATGGCCTGTTCGCTTGCAGGAAGATTGTCCGAGGCAAACACGCCGGCCGATTGGACGGACAAGTGCGGCGCTTTCTTTTTCAACATCGCCGCGGCCATCGGGCTTCTGCAAGTGTTTCCGGTGCACACGAATAATATATTCATCGTTTCCTCCTGTATAAGGAATCTTGATTCTAATATACCATAAATGAATCGAAAAGTTGATTTATTTAATGATGACATGCATGTCCATGCACAAACCGGATACGACGAACGTCTCAAATGGCAGCGTTTTATTGTTTCACTTTTTTTGACATTTTATGAATTTCGGACTATCCACATCATTGCAACGATTGGAAGACATATACGGAACCGAATGAAAACAGGATGATCCCGCCGACCATCTCGCTATATGTACCGAAAAGCCGCGAAGTCTTTTTTCCGATGAGAAGCGCTGTCATTGCGAAAAACGTCGTGAAAAAGCCGAACATGGCAATCAAAATTAATGTCCGCACACCCGAAAGGCCGAGTCCGACGCCGACCGGAAAACTGTCGAAGCTGACAAAAAACGTGAGCGTCAAAAGCTTGAAGCCCTTCGGATCAAGTGGTGGCAGCGCTTTAATTTGGAACGTCGAGAAAATCATGTACAGCCCGAGAAACGTCAACATCGCCCCGCCAATCAACGAAGCGAAAGTGGTCCATTTCGCGACGATGACGTTGCCGATGACGAGGCCAATAAACGGCAAAACCATATGAAAAAAACCAATGAGCAAACTGATGAGTGCAATCCTTCGCAAACGCAAATTTTGCATGCCGAGGCCGAGGCATACGGAAAAACCGTCGAGGCTCACGGCAATGGCAATAAAGATGAGCGATACCGCTTCCATGAACGTTCCCAATATATGAATCCCCCCGTCTTACGCTCATTCAATATATGCGCAACACGGGGAAATTATGTGTACAAGTCTTCGCCTGTGCCAATCTTCAAAATAACGGTTCCTCTTCATCCGTCAATCGGACGAAAAACGGAAAAATGAGCAAATAAAGCGGCAAGAAAAGGACTAAGAAAAAGAGCCCGAGGTACGACGGCCCGAAAACGAGGTTCCCTCCCATGATGAGGACGATGGCACTTGTCGGGATGATGCCGCTCCATTTTTTCGTCCGCTTGGCGTAATATTGTTTCGTGCCGCAATAGGGGCAAGTCATCTCCCCGGACAAATTGAATTGCTTTATGAACATTTGCTTCCATGTCCAGCGTCGATGGCACTTGTTGCAAACCGGCATCGCATGCACCCTTTACAAACGCCCTTCACGTTTTCGTTTCTCGAGCAATTTTTTCACTTTCGGGATCGGATCCCAACAGTTGAACGAATAATACGGTTTCGTTTCATAACCTAAGCGGCCGCAATAAAACTTTCTGTTCCCGTCCGTTTCTTTGATCAAAAAATTGATGCACGTCGAGCAAACTTTGAACGTCTTCCCTTTTTCCAAAATCATCACCTTACATGTTCCGAGCCATCATTCTTCGTACGGCAAAGCGAAACTTTGTTTTTTGTCGTTCGGACTGATTAATAAATGGCATTTCCGTGATGGGTCATCCAAGTACGTATAGTTTTTCAAATATTTTTGCAAGTCGGCTTCCGTTTTGACCCCTTCTCGTTCCAATTCTCTAAGCAGTCGTTCGATATATTCATCGGACAATTCAAAATTGTCCACAACCACTTTCGCCATCTGATTCTTCCTTTCACATTCATCTTTATCGTCACGATTTTAAATTATTGTACACGAAAATAAGCGATTTTCCCAGAATTCCCCTTCCAGCGATACGGCGTTTTGCCGCGTAAAAAGCGTTAACGTCGATTTACAAATCATTAACAAAGCATTTAAGTCATTGTAATATTCGCTTTTTTATCCGTTTTACATAGTATAATGGTACATGGGACAAATACATAAAGGGTTGAAAACAATGGAAAGAAATGCTTACTTTGACAATGCCAAACTTCTGTTGATCTTTCTCGTTGTTTTCGGCCATGCCATACAACCGTTTACATCGGAAAATCGCTTCATTGATGCGTTGTACATATGGATTTATACGTTCCATATGCCTGCCTTCATTTTCCTTGCCGGTTTTTTCGCTAAAGGGCTGTGGAATGTGGAATATGTACTCCGCTTAATGAAACGGCTCATCGTGCCTTACGTCATCTTCCAATCCATTTACACGCTGTTTTACTATTTGATCGGCAAAGATGACTGGCAGATGGGGCATTTGTTTGATCCGCAATGGTCGTTATGGTTTTTGCTCAGCCTGTTTAGTTGGCACCTAATGCTTGTCCTCTACAAGCGGATTCGTCCGTTTCTCGGCGTTGCCATTGCGGTTTTAACCGGCATATTCGTAGGGTATTTCGACAGCATCGGACACGATTTCAGCCTTTCGCGGACGTTCGTATTTTTTCCGTTTTTCTTGCTCGGCTATTGGCTCAATGAAACGCATATCGCCATGTTGAAGCGCAGGGCGATGAAACTTCTTTCCCTCATCATCATGTTCACAACGGCTATATCACTCTATTATTTGCCGGAAATCGATCCGGGATGGTTTCTGGCATCGCATTCGTACGCTGAATTGGGCGCCGGACGAGTCGGCGGATTGCTGCGATTGGCCGTTTACATCACATCGGCGGTCATGATCGCTTCGATTTTCGCCTGGATCCCGAAACGGCGCTTCAAGATGACGACATTGGGCGAACGGACGATTTACGTCTATTTGTTGCACGGTTTCATCATTCAACCGATTCGCCAGTTTGATTTGCTACACGTCACGAACGTATTTGAACTCATCGGCGTCGCCGTGTTGTCCGTCATCATCGTCTATTTGTTGACAAGCCAATTGGTGATCACGGTTTTCCAACCGTTGATCGAGTTGAATATATCGCGAATGAAAAGCTGCTTTCGCCAATATCGCGAATCACAACATTATTGATCATCATCCAATTCTCCTTTCTTATGCCGCGTTCCTGGAACGCGGTGTTTTTTTAAACAAATCAATGTCAACCGAAAAAATTTGTGGTTGACAAACGCAAAAAACATGATAGACTATTTAATACGTTAACGAACAAAAAATTCGGTTTACATACCGGAAAAGGAGATGAAAGCATTGACTCGACAAAGCCATGTCATGAAACTCACTTTCGGCGCGATGTTCGTCGCCTTGACGGCAATCGGCGCAAACATTACGTCGATCGTCCCATTTCTTGTCGTTGGCGGCGTCCCGATTACGTTGCAAACGTTTTTTGCGATTTTGGCAGGATTGGTTCTCGGCAGCCGGCTCGGTGCATTCGCCATGTTCGCATACATGTTGTTAGGGCTTGTCGGCGTGCCGGTATACGCACAATTTGGCGGCGGGTTTTCATCCATCCTCAATCCGACTTTCGGCTTCATCATTTCTTTTATCATCGTCGCTTATGTTGCCGGATGGATCCGTGAAAAGAACGATAACCTCGTTTCTTATATCATAGCCGCCTTGGTCGGTTTTCTCATCAACTACCTGTTCGGCACAAATTGGATGTATATGGCTTACAAATTGTGGTTTGAAGCACCGGAAGGATTCACTTATTGGATGGCTTGGCTATGGATGCTCCCTCCATTGCCGAAAGACGTCATTCTCGCCATCGTCGCCGGCATTTTTGCACATCGATTGGCGAAACATAACGTCGTGTTCCGGACGGAAAAAGTTGAAAAAGCGGCATAACATGTGTACATTCCCTTTCATCCCTATGCATCATGAACGATACTACTCCTTGCCAGAAAATATGACGAAAAGATCCCGCATGACGCGGGATCTTTTCATTTTTTCGGGGAATCGTCATCGAACTCCTCCCCCGTTTCCCATTGCAACTTTCTGTTCGATCGGTTGTTCCTTTTTACGTTCAACGCTTCCATCAGTTCCTGTTTCAGTTCATCATACATTTTTTCTTTCAATTCTCCATAGATTTCTTTTTTCACTTCTTCTTTCAGTTCGTCCTTCCATTTTTGTTTTACGTCGTCGTACACTTGTTCTTTCCATTCCTCTTGCATTTCGTCTTGCAATTCCGCTTTCGCTTCTTCGTAGACGTCACTTTTTATGACGCTTTGAAGCTCATCGTGCACTTCCGTTTTCATTTCCTGGATGACATCGTCCCGTAATTCACTTGTCACATCTTGATATACATCTTCTTTCAAATCTTCTTTGATTTGGTTTTGAAATTCCGTTTTCACTTCTTCAACGACATCCTCTTTCAAGTCATCTTTGATATCTTCCCTGACTGCTTCTTTTACTTTCGCCGTTTCCGCCATTTTCGCTTTTTTCCGGTCCGCCTGCCAATCTTTGCTGAAAAGGATCATCATGCTGACACTGAGAAAAATCATGACGAAGGCAAACGGAAGCGCAGCCACGATCGATGCGGTCTGCAATGCTTCCAGGCCACCCTCACCGCTTACCAACAAAACGCTTGCTGTACCTGCAATCAACAGCCCCCAAATTATTTTCACCGCCAATTTCGGGTTCGCATCCCCGTTCGTCGCCATCGAACCCAACACGAACGATGCCGAATCGGCCGACGTAATGAAAAAGATTAGTATCAACAGCAAGGCGACGATGTTCGTGATTTCGCTGAATGGCAGCTCCGCCAACATGGCAAACAACGCCAGTTCCACATTTGTATTGATCAGCTCGGCAAAGCCGCCCACCCCGAATAGCTCGATGTTCAACGCCGTGCCCCCGAACGTCGAAAACCACAATATCGCCAACAACGATGGGACGATCAATACGCCGGCGACAAACTCACGGATCGTGCGACCCCTTGAAATCCTCGCGATAAACAATCCCATAAACGGTGCCCATGAGATGTGCCAAGCCCAGAAAAAGATCGTGTTCGTCCCGAGCCAATCGCTTTCGGAAAAAGGCGTCAACGTCAACGCCATCGGGATGACATTGGCGATATACCCGCCCAAAGTCGTCACGAAACTTTCCAAAATGAAAAGCGTCGGGCCAAAAAGGATGACAAACATCAGCAACATGCCAGCAATCGACAAATTCGTATTGCTTAATATTTTAATGCCACGATCTAGTCCGCTGCCTGATGAAATGAGGAAGAGAACCGTAACGACGGCGATGACAACAAGCTGCGTAACGGTTGAATTCGGTATCGAGCCAAAAACGTGCGACAACCCACCCGTTATTTGCATCGCACTGAGGCCGAAAGTGGTGGCGACTCCGGTGCACGTTGCGATGACGGCCAACATATCAATCGTTTTTCCGATTGGACCGGCGACTTTTTTGCCGAGCAAGGGATAAAAGACTGAGCTGACGAGTGCAGGCATGCCTTTGCGGTACATCACGTAAGCCAAAGCCATGCCGATGATGGCATAGATCGACCATGGATGCAGCGCCCAGTGATAGGCGCCGTACCTTAAACCGGCGACCGCCGCTTCTTTCGTCCCCGAAACGTACCCTTCCGGTGGGGAGAAGTAGTAAAGAACCGGTTCGGCGACGCCCCAAAAGACAAAACCGACGCCGATGCCCGATGCAAACAGCATGCTGATCCAAGAAAACCATGAATAATCCGGAGAATCATCTTTTTTGCCGAGCCTTATTTTTCCGTACGGGCTGAGCGCCAAACCGATGACGAAAAAAATGAACAATGCGGTAAGCAACATATAAAACCAGCCGAAATGATCGACCATCCAATTGAGCGCATTCTTCGTCGCCGTTTGGAACGACTTCGGCGACATCACGCCCCATAAGACAAAGAGCGTGACGAACAACGTGGAAACATAAAACACCGTTCCTATTTTCCCTGTCTTTTCTTTCATTCGGACCATATCCACTTGTGATGCCTTTGAACCGGCATCTTACCTCCCAATCTGATAAAATGTTCGTTTCAAGCTGCACAGGGGCTACTCGTTTTTTTTTAGCACCCATGTGAATCGAAGGACAAATTCCTCTTCATTTAGTATTTTTTAATGGCGAAAAATATTTCAGCCATCGAAAGTTGGAACAAATCCGACTTACTCCTGTTAACCATGTTTATTGAGTCGGTATGGTTGTTGAATCTTGCGGATTTGCAACGGACAAAGATGCAATTTTACAAATAGCCCATTGAATATCGGAAATAGGTGTATATTGTTTGTACAAAAACCTAACATTTTTCCACTCCAAATGTCAAGGTGCCCCATTTTGCCAAATGTAATGAAACGATGGCATAGCACAACAGCTTCCCGAGAAAAAAACGGATGGAAACATATGTTGATATGTCCCATCCGTCGTATTGTCAGACGTTGAATTTTTCCAACGTCTTTTGCAATTCTTTTGCCATTTCGACCAAGTCGTCCGCATTTTCCGTAATTTCTTCCAACGCGCGGCTCGATTGTTCCGCGGAAGCTGTCACCTCCTCGATCCCCGCGGCAGATTCTTCCGAGATGGCCGCCACGTCTTCAATCATCTTGCTCATTTCGACCGTTTCTTTGGCGATGTCGTCCAAATTTTTCGTCGCCTCTTCGATGTTTTTCACCATTTCACTCACGCTGGCGGCGATGTCATTGAACGTTTCGCGCGTTTCTGAGATGTTTTCCATTCCTTTTTCAACTTCTTTGTACCCTTCTTCCAAGTTTGTCGTCACCCGGCTCGTTTCTTCTTGGATGCTGGTGACGATTCCGGTGATGTCGTTCACCGATTCGGCAACGCCCTCCGCCAATTTTCTCACTTCGTTTGCGACGACGGCAAAGCCTTTTCCATGCTCACCGGCGCGAGCCGCTTCGATCGTCGCGTTTAACGCGAGCAAATTCGTCTGCTTGGAAATTTCTTGGATGACGGAGACAAGCTCATTGATTTTCCGCGATTCTTGCCGCAAATGTTGCACATCGCGGACGGAGGATTGGACGATTTCATTGATTGCATTCATTTGCTTTACGGAGTTTTGCATCCGCGACTGCCCTTCATTCGTCAACTCGAACACTTCGTTGAAACCTCGGCGCATGTTGAGGCCATTATCGTTGACGGCCGCCATTTTCGTAGTGAACACCGACGTCGAGTTCGCCAAGTTGTTGGCTATTTCCGCTTCGTTCTCCGTGCCGGTGGCCAACTCTTGCATCGTCGCCGTTATTTGTTCCGCACCTTGCATCACTTCTTTCGCAAATTGTGCGAGCTCATTGCTCGCTTGGTCGACTTTGCCCGACGCGAAGCTCACTTGCCGGATCAAATTACGCAAGTTTTCCATCATTTTGTTCATCGCATCCGCCAATACGTTGATTTCGTCTTTCGTTTTCAATTGAATCGGTTCGCCCTTTAAATTGCCAGCGGCAATTTCGTTCGCCCGGTTCACGATGACGTGAAGCGGCCTTGATATGTGGTTGGCGAAAAAGTTGCCGAAAATCAGTCCAACGAGCACGGTGACAACCAGTGTAACGACCGTCGTCACAAAAAGATACGTCGATTTCGTGCTATATTCATGCAAGTAGATCCCCGCGCCGAGCACCCAGTCCCAATGCGGCACTTCGATCGAATATGTGACTTTTTCACGGATGGAATCCGGAGCGTCGGGCATCGGAAAGCTGTAATAAGTGAAGCCGCCACCGTTTTCCGCTTTTTCGATAATCTCTTGAATGTAATGGACACCGTTGAATTGTTCATCCCAAAGGTTGACACCTTCCCTCGTCGGATGGCCGAGCGCATTTCCTTTGTGGTCAAAAATCATAAAATAACCGTTCTCGCCGAGTTCAAACTTGCCGGAAAGCTCCCGCGAACCATCGCCCTTTTTATCACCGATGAGCTTTCTCTTCACTTCTTCTTGCGCTTCTTCCAACGTGATGATGCCGGCGTCCACCGCCTTTTGTTGCGCTTCGATGAGTTCAATGGCCAGTTCCACCGAACCTTTCAAGCCTTTTTCCGTCAATTCATCGACGCTGTTTTTCGTGTTTTGGAAGCCGAAATAACTGACGACGATTCCTGGAATGACGAGCAAAAAAGTGAACATGATGAGCAGTTTCGGTTTAATGTTCATCCAAAATCCCCCTTAGATCATCCTCTGCGACATGCGACGCATCCGTGTAAGCGCTTACATACATCGTCCTAGCATAAAGGTTTTTAAGGTAATCCCTTAAGAAAAAATACCCAAACGAAACAAAAAAGGGGTTCATCCAGCTTTGTTTCATTTGTTGTTACAACCATTTTAGTAGAAAAGACTTATGACAGCAAGGGTAAACATTCATTTGGTTTTGTTTACCCGTTTTTTCATGCGCACCAAATACATGTCAAACATGATTGCGGCCAATACGATCGACAACCCGCTCGACAAATACATGTTGCTAAAACCGTAAGCGGAACTCACCGCTCCCCAAAGGAACGAGCCGGCGCCGATGCCCAAATCGTAACATGTAAAGAACGTGGAAAAAGCTTGGCTGCTCCGGTTTACCCCCGCTTGTTTCACGATAACCGTTTGAAATCCGGGCAAAACGGTGCCGTACCCTAATCCGATGAGTACTGCAGCAAGCATAAAGACGAAAACGGAATGTGTACCACTTAACACGAACAAACCGATTGCGAAAACCGCCAAACTTGGAAGCAACACGAACCGCGGCCCTTTTTGGTCGAAAAGACGCCCCAAATACGGACGCGATAAAACCATGACGAACGCATAAACGAGGAAAAAATAACTCGATGCGTGAGCCAATGATAGCGATTCGGCATATACCGGGACAAACGAGAGGATGCTTCCGTAAGCGATGCCGACGAGCACGCTGATCAATGAGATCGGTAATGCGTTTTTGTCAAACATGTCGGACAAACGGATGGGACCGGAAATATTGTGACGTGGAGCCAATTTTTTCGCGTCGATCATCAAAGAAGAAACGACCGCAACAACCATGAACACTGACAAAACGATGAACAAGCCGCGGAATGCGATGTAGTGGATCAATCCTAAGCCGATAAACGGCCCAATGACCATTGCGATGCTGTTTGACATCGCGAAATAACCAATCGCTTCGCCGCGACGGCTTGCTGGAATGATATCCGCGACGATTGCTCCAGTGACGGTCGTCACGATCCCGAACGATAACCCATGAAATAAGCGGACGATCGCTAATGGCGTGAAAGCATCGACGAATATGTATAGCACTGTGGCGAGCAAATACGCAAAAACAGCTAGGAAAAGGATGTTTTTCTTGCCGTAGCGGTCGATTATCTTTGCCGAAAATGGCCGGATGAGGATGGCGGTCGCCAACATGAATGTCGCCACTAAGCCGGCTTTCGTTTCCGTCTCGCCCAAATCGCTGATGACAAAAAGGGGCAATGTCGTCATCAAAGCGTAAAACACGGTGAAAAGCAAAAATTGCGTCAATGAAATGCTGATAAAACTTTTCGTCCAAATCTTTTCACTGAATCCTTGCTTCATCTACTGATCCAATCTCCTTTTACCATTTTTTTAAAAAAGCAATCTTTTATGAGCCGTACATTTCACCCTCATAAAAGATTGCTTGAAACCAACGAAACCTTTAATTACCGGAATGCCAACGCTTATACATATGGCCATTTTCGCCAACATGAGCGGTGATGCCGACGCCATCGTTCACGGATGATCGTCATGAAGCATGATGCTCGTCAGCTGACTTAAATGATGCGCCTCTTGATGCCTTTCACGAAACACGATATGGCTGTTTTTATGCCGATGTTCCACTTGCACGTGCTTCCGATATAGCGAATAAAGGTTTAACAACTTCGCCTTCCCTTTTGGTTGCTTCCATCCATTTTCATTTTCCTTGAGCGTGTCGATGATCGCTTTTGAATCGTAAATGATGCGGATTTTTTTGTATTCATTCGCCATCGCCCATTCCATCGCGCGGATGTAAGCATACAATTCCGAGCCGAGACTGTGCATGTTGATGATGTCATGATCCAAAATCGTTCCGCCGTCTTTGGCGATGATGCGGCGGTCGAGTTCAACGACGAAGCCGTAGCCTGCATACGATTTGTCTTGGATGTAGCTGCCATCGATATAAATGTTCGGGACCGCCTTTTTCAACTCGCGGCGGCCGTGGAAATAAGCTTTCGCCCTTTCATAACCTTTTATTTTTTTCACCACAGCATGCGGAAACCCTTTTATTTGTTGCAGCGCTTTCTTTCGGCTGGAATAAATCCCGGGGTTTCTGCCGTGTTTGACAACGTAATAGATGTTGTCGTCCGTTTCATCTGTTTTCCCTTCATAAAATAATTTTTTGGCCGCAGCAATCCCCCTCACTTTTTTCATGCTTCCGTTCGGAAAACCGTTCACTTGTTTGACGGCTTGTTTATGGTTTTTGTATATCCCGGGCTTGCGGCCATGCAACACGACGTAGTACACTTGATCGCGCTTGTTTTTTTGCACATAACCACACCTTTTTAAGATTTGGCATCGTTAAGGGCGTTCGGTTTTGACGACGATTTTGTTCCTGCCTTTTGATTTTGCTTCGTACAGCGCTTGGTCGGCGAGCTCGATCAAATCTTCTTTTTTCTTTTCCTCCGTCGGTTGTACGGTCGCCACACCGATGCTGACCGTGACGTATTGGCCTTCTTCCGGCCCCGACCGGAGGATGCGCAATGCTTCGACTTCTTTTTGCATTTGTTTGGCAATGGAGGTTGCCTCTTTTGTATCCGTATTTGGCAAGATGACGACAAACTCTTCACCGCCATAACGGGCGACGAGCTGTTCGTCTTCTTCGATCAACGCATCGACTGCTCGGGCGACCCGTTTTAGGCAAGCGTCCCCTTCCAAGTGGCCGAAACGGTCGTTGTACTGTTTGAAATGATCGATGTCGATGAAAATGAGTGATAACGGTTTTTCCGCCTCGGTGCAAGCGGCCCACGCTTCGTCCAACCGTTCATCAAACAGCCTTCTGTTCGCCACACCCGTCAATCCATCCGTATGGGAAAGACGTTTCAAAATGTTCTTATTGTTTTGGATCGATGCCGCCATTTCATTGAAAACACACATAATTTGCCTGATTTCTTTTGGTGTCGTTTTGAATTTTTCCGGATCTAATTGAATCGTATAATCGCCTTCTTTCATGCGGCCGATCCCCTCGGCCAAATACGTGAAAGGCCGCATCAACCTTTTTGAAATTGGCAAAAAGGCGAGGAACGCCGCCATGATGATCAGGACAGTGATGACAAACATTAAGGCGACCACGCGGTTGTGCGTTTGGAGCACTTCCCGTTTCGTAATTTCGTTGATGAGGTAAAATTGTTCTTGTTCCATCGCTGTGAAAGCGGCGTAAACTTTTTCCCCGTCACTATTTTTATATTCAAGGAATCCGTTTTCTTTCTTGCGCATGAAATGCAGCAAAGTGCCGTCAACGTAATGTCGTTCCTCTTCAAAGATGTAAAGGTATTTCGTGTTTTTGCCGACGTTCAATATTTTCATGCCGTCTTTGTCGACGAGCGTCATGCTCCCCGTATTGCCGCGGATCGTCTGACTCAAAACGTCGATCACTCGTTCCGGATAGACGACGGTTCCGACGATGCCGTTGAATTCGCCTTCATTCGAAAAAACTGGCGCAAGGAAAAAGATGGAAAAATGGCTCGTCAACAAACTTTCTTCGATGACGTGATGAACTTTGTTGCCGCCGTTTTTCACCATTTGGAAAAACGGCTCTTCTTTCACGTTTTGCGTAGAGCCGTATAAAATGACTTCCTCGGTCGCCGTGTTGATCCGGACGTACCCTTCCGGATCGATATAAAGGATGGATTCGATTTGATCGAAATAATCACTGTAGTAGCGGAAACGGGCGCCCATGATTTCATAGTCTCTTTCTTTCGTCACCGGAAAGCTCGCCAACAACTGCACTTCCTGTTCACGATCTTCGGTCCAGCTTGTTAGCACCATATGTTGGTTTTGCAAATCGAATTCCAAGTTCTTCTTCGTTTCTTCAATCTTTTGGTTTCTTTCGACGGAGCTATACGTAAATAAATATGTAAAGCTAGTCAAAATGATGATGAAAACGAGCCAAAAGAAAAAGCGGTTGACGATGCTGTCAAGTTTGAAGAGCCGGTGAATCAATTGAATCATTTGTCATCACTTCCTAATTCATTCAACGAAAAAACCATTCCGCCATCAAGAATCATCCATCGCCGACAAAAATTGTTCCAACCATTGTTCCGCTTCGCGTTTCGTTTGCACTTCGCCATTCAACATCGCCGTTTCCAATGCCGACAAAATTTCCCGATACAACGGTCCTTGCGGCAAACCACGGCGTTTCAAGTCTTCCCCGGTAAGGAGCGGGCTGAGTTTTTTCCGTTTTTGCAAATAGTTCAAAACGAGTTTTTCATCGGCGAAAAATTCGCAACTGGCCAGCAGCAACACCGTGTCATCGCTTACTGTTTTGAAACGGTCATGCAAATCCCCGACTGTCTCGACATGTTCCATCGGTTGTCGGGACTCTTCTATCAATTCGCGGACCAACTTCTTTGCTTCCCGCGTCAAGGCAAAACGTTTTATGTTTTCCAGCCGTTTTCCTGCATAAAACGGCACGATAAAATAAGCAAACCAGCTCATTTCGCTTTTTTTCATCTGGTTGCGTTCGAATAGTTCGTGAAAATCGGCCAATTTTTTCGTATAGTAGTTAACTTTCTCGCGATCCCATTCGCCGTTTAAAAACTGCTGCCAAAAACCGAGTTCACCGAGACGCTGCGTCGCCTCGAGTGGATTTTCTTCTTGATAGAGCCGTTTTATTTCGTTCATGATGCGTTGGCAAGACAATTCTTTCATCTG
>JAAYTF010000029.1 GCA_012518125.1 Bacilli bacterium
ACCGGTGCCTCGGTCAAGAATGGTTGCAGCAACACGGCGATGATGCGGAGCGATTCGGCCAAATGGGCTAGAACGTTCCCTAATCGTTCGCGTTTCGTTTCGTCTTTGGCCAAAATCCACGGTTCCGTTTCATCGATATATTTGTTCGTCCGGTTGATCAGTTCCCAAATGGACGCCAAAGAAACGGAAAATTGCATCTCGTCCATTGCGTTTTCCACATTGTCGATCGTCGTTTTGATCGTTTTCTCCAAATCTTGATCGACTTCCGTCTCGCCTGATCGGAATGCTTGAATTTCCCCATTGAAATATTGGCTGATCATCGCAACAGTGCGATTGAGAAGGTTCCCTAAGTCATTTGCCAAGTCGTAATTGATCCGTTCAACGAAACCTTCCGGTGTGAAGACGCCGTCTTGTCCAAACGGCACTTCTCGTAGCAAATAATAACGCAATGCGTCCAACCCATAACGATCGATGAGATCATACGGATCGACAACATTCCCTTTCGATTTGGACATTTTGCCGTCTTTCATCAAAATCCAGCCGTGGGCGAACACTTTCTTCGGCAGCGGCAAATCGAGCGCCATTAAAATGATCGGCCAATAGATCGTATGGAAACGGACGATTTCTTTCGCCATGATATGGACATCAGCCGGCCAATATTTTTGGAACAGTTCATCGTTATCCGTGCCGTAGCCTAACGCCGTAATGTAGTTTGTGAGCGCATCGATCCAAACATAGATGACGTGCTTCGGATCGCCTGGGACTTTAATTCCCCAATCGAACGTTGTGCGCGAAACGGCCAGATCTTCGAGTCCTGGAAGCAAAAAATTGTTCAACATTTCGTTTTTACGACTTTCCGGCTGAATAAAGTCGGGATGTTCTTCATAATATTTAATTAAACGGTCGGCATATTTGCTCATTTTGAAAAAGTAAGATTCTTCTTTCACTTTTTCAACCTTTTTGCCACAATCCGGGCAATGCCCTTCATTCAGCTGCGTTTCTGTGAAAAACGATTCACAAGAAACGCAGTACCAACCTTCATATTCGCCCAAATAAATATCGCCTTGTTCCAGCAAGCGCGCAAAGATCTTTTCGACCACTTTCTTATGACGTTCTTCCGTCGTACGGATAAAATCATCGTTTGTAATTTTCAGTTTTTTCCATAACGCTTTAATGGAAGCGACGATTTCATCCAAATATTCTTGCGGCTCTTTTCCCGCTTTTTCCGCGGCTTGTTGGATTTTCAATCCGTGCTCGTCCGTGCCGGTCAAATAATGGACATCGTAGCCGCGCAAACGTTTATAACGAGCAATCGCATCGCCGGCAACCGTCGTATAGGCATGCCCGATATGCAATTTGCCGCTAGGATAATAAATCGGCGTCGTTATGTAAAACGTTTTTTTCTTCTCGGTCATGTTCGATACTCCTCTTTCTTATTACTCTTTTCGCTAACTTCTATTTTAACGATGTTTTTCCAAATAAGAAAGTTTTACGTAAAAACAATTGCAAATGCCATTTTTCAAAAAAGTTGTCTCCTTATATTATATTTTTTTATCACATGACGAAAAACATACGCATCTTTTTCTTTCATTCTCATTTCGGATAAAAAATTTTCAAGTGCGGCATGAATATTTTCCCATGTTTATCCATTTTATACGTTGCGTTTTTTTGTTTTATCTTCTAGAAACGTTGTCATTTTAACGTTTTTAAAACTTATATCCTTTTAATTTAACTTTTTCCGACAGAAGTCTCCCATCCTCAAGGAATGTGAAGGGCGATAGCCCAATGAGTAGGTGGAAGATGAATGTCGGTTGGCGCAGGATTACCCGAGAAGCCCCCACTTCAAGCAACCCGCAAGGGTGGTAAGTGGAGGGTAGTTCACTGTTTAGTCATTTGTGCCAGTTTTCCCAACATATAACTCAGCGATGACACATAAGTGAAAATGATATATAATGTTAAGTAAAAGTAATAGATTATTTGCGTCAAGTTCCCGCCAATTGGATGCGCATACGCGGGATGACAAAATTGTATAATTATATATATACTCGAGTATTTATGCAATTTGGTTTTTAGGTTTTACTTTACAATCAATGTAATGAATGTTTTAATTACAATATATATACAAAATATATAAAACTATTCAATTGCTCTAGCATTTTTGAGCAGTTGAGGGGTACTAAAAGAAAGGAGATAGAGAAAGAAAATGAAATCTACTGGCATGGTTAGAAAAGTTGATGAATTGGGGAGAGTCGTCATTCCTATCGAATTGCGCCGTTCTTTGGGAATCAAAGAAAAGGATGCAATCGAAATTTACATTGATGGGGATCAGATCATCCTGAAAAAGTATGTTCCAAACATGGCTTGCCACATCACTGGGGAAAATACGAAGGAAAACGTTGCGCTTGCAAACGGAAAAATCGTATTGAGCCCAGAAGGCGCTAAGACGCTTGTTGAAGAGATTAAAAAACATTTTGACATTTCATAAAACCGTTATCACTAGATTAGTAGTTTTACGTTTACACTGTCATTCGTTATTTAACTTGCTTAAATTTTAAGCAAGTTTTTTATAAGAACAAATCGTTCGCAATTTTCGCGAACGATTTTTTTATTTTTGGAGCGATTATTCCGTTTTCTTCACGTGGAGCGCCTGGTACACATCCCTTTTTGACATGTTGCGGTCTTTGGCTGCGCGTTTCATCGCCTCTTTATGGGAAAGGTTTTCCTCTTTTTCGTAATAGAGGACGTGTTCTTCAAGCGTCAATTCTTCCCACCACTCATCATCGGCCGGCGCCGCTTCGCCTGAATAACCTTCGACGACGATGACGCATTCCCCGCGCAAAGGATGTTGCTTTACATACTGAGCGATTTCGTCAATCGTTCCTCGGATGTATTGTTCATATATTTTTGTAAGTTCTCTCGCCAAAGCCGCGTTCCTGTCGCCGAATTGTTGTTTTAACGCCTGCAGCGTATCAAGCACACGGTGTGGCGATTCATAAAAGATGATCGTCGCTTGGAGATGTTTCAACCGTTCAAGCACGTCCAATTTGTCACGGTTTTTCCGTGGTAAAAAGCCGTGGAAATAAAACGATTCCGTGGCCAGCCCCGAGCCGACCAAAGCGCTGACGGCAGCGTTTGCGCCCGGCAACACGATGACGGAAACATCGTTCGCAATCGCTTCACGGACCAATTCGAAGCCTGGATCGGAGATGGCCGGCATCCCGGCATCGCTGACGAGTGCGATATGTTTGCCTTGACGCAATTTTTCCAGTAAGATCGGAATCCGTTCAAACCGGTTATGCTCGTGATAACTGATCAATTCGTTGTGGATGGAAAAATGGCTCAACAACTTTTTCGTATGTCTCGTATCTTCCGCAGCAATCAGATCCACTTCTTTTAACACGTTAACCGCACGGAACGTCATGTCGTCCAAATTGCCGATCGGCGTCGGCACAAGATAAAGTTTTCCGTAGTCCGATTGTTCGTAACTATTCTGAATCTTCATCGCATCGGTTCCCTTTTTCAATTAATTCCCTTTTTTTCGCCCGCGGCAAACGTTTAATGGCATATTCGCGCTGTAGCGCTTCCCGTTTTGTCGGGTACGTTTCTATATGTACGAGGCGGAACGGGCCGCGGCCGCGGGTGTATTTGGCAGCTTTTCCCGCTTCATGCATTTTGATCCGTTCCTCTAGGTCGACCGTATAGCCAGTGTAAAGCGTGCCGTCTTTGCATTCCAACATATAGACGTAATGGTTAGTTGCCATAAATGATCCGCCGAGCCTCCTCCGTATACGTATCATCATCGTTGTATATGTATAATGGCGGCAAAATGGCAAGGCCGCTGTTGCCGTCGCGGATCCCTTCGATCAATAACATGTTCGCGTCCCTGTTTCGCTTCGGATAGACCAACTGCATCCGTTTCGGTTCGATATTGTATTGGCGAAACAGCATGATCATATCGACAAGCCGTTCCGGCCGATGGACGAAAGCGACTTTTCCACCGGGTTTCACGTAACGTTTTGCCGCTTTGACGACATCTTCCAACGTGCACATCACTTCGTGGCGGGCGATTGTGAAATATTCATTCTCGTTGTATTCGTCTTTGTTCGGGGTTTTAAAATAAGGTGGGTTGCTCGTCACCACGTCAAAAGAGCTTTGCGGCAATTCGTTTTGCACTTTGCGCAAATCACCTTCTATAATATGGATTCGTTCGCTCAAGTTGTTTAACGCGACGCTCCTTTTCGCCATGTCGGCGAGCCGCTCTTGAATTTCCAATCCCGTAATATGGGCGTTCGTCCGCCCGGACAAGATGAGCGGAATCACACCATTTCCCGTGCCCAAATCTAAAATGTGGCCTTTCTGAATCGGCACGTGAACAAATTTCGCAAGCAAAACCGCATCGAGCGAATAGGCAAAGACAGTAGGACTTTGGATGATCGGCATCTTTTCATCCGAAATCAAATAATCGATTCTTTCATCATCTTTTAACTTTACCACTTGCCTGCCTCCACATTCAATAAAATAAAAAAAGCCTCATTCGAGGTAGCGACATTCCAATGAAACGTTGCGTTTGCCAATTTGGCGCATCAATTTTTGTGCAACAATTCAAAGCAAAATAAACAGTCTTCCTCGGAACGAGGGCTGCCAAAATGCATATGGCAAATATGGAACCCTTCTTCATACAGCCGTTTTAAATTGTCGAACCCGTCATAAGGCGGCGATTTTTTGCCTTTACCGGTTCGTTCGTTTTCTTTTTCTCTTTTTTCATAAAAATGTTTCCGCAAATGATCATTTTCGATCGTCAAACGGTGATTTTCTTCAATCAATTTGCTGATATCGTTCTTCAACGATCCTAGTTTTTCATACAACTCGCCGATTTGCGCTTCCATTTGCGAAACTTGTTCGAAAATGCGCATCTTATCGTTCATGTCCCCACCTCATTATTCTGGGATTGGCAACGTGACTGCGTCTTCTTCGATAATTTCATCCAATGAAAACTCGACGATGCCGCCCGTTTCCTCGAGTTCAATCCGAACCGTCTTTTCCAAAATGTTCAAACTTTCAACGACGCCTTCGCCCAATTTGGTAATGACGCGTTCTCCGACGTCGGGCAACATTTGCTTCGCGTCTTCATATATGTCATTTTCAAATTTCAAGCAACACATCAAGCGGCCGCAAAGACCGGAAATTTTCGATGGGTTCAACGACAGACTTTGATCTTTTGCCATTTTGATCGATACAGGCTCAAAATCTCCCAAGAAAGTGGAACAACAAAGCATTCTGCCGCACGGCCCGATGCCACCGATCAGTTTCGCTTCATCGCGGACACCGATTTGGCGCAATTCGATCCTCGTCTTAAATTTCGCCGCCAAGTCTTTGACGAGCTCGCGAAAATCAATCCTTCCATCAGCGGTGAAATAGAAGATCACTTTATTGCGATCAAACGTATATTCCACATCGACCAATTTCATTTCCAATTGATGTTTTGCAATTTTTTCCAAACAGATCGTATACGCGGTTTCCGCCATTTTCTTATTTTTTTCCACCGTCTTTTTATCTTCTTCATTCGCGACGCGGATTACTTTCTTTAACGGTAATACAACATCCTCTATATCAACCATCCGATTCGGGATGACTACTTTTCCATATTCAATTCCTCTGGCCGTCTCGACGATGACATGGTCATCGGTCGTCAATTTATTATGACCGGGATCAAAATAATAAATCTTCCCGGCTTTTTTGAAACGAACCCCAACAACTTCGATCATTCGAATACCACCTCTAAAATTGCAGTATTAACTGCTCGATCACTAACGTCGGATGCACAAATTGCATTAATTTTTGTTTCGCTTCCAATATTAATCTTAACATGTTTACTAATTGTTTGTTTGTAAAATGAATGATCAACTGTTCGAACAGTTCATCATCTTCCGCAAAAAAAGTCAACGGCTGTTCGCGGTCCACTTGATGACGGATCAAGTCGCGGCAAGCGAGCATCAAAAGGTCTAAACCCAATTGTTGTTCCGCTCGATCCGTCAGCACTGCCAGCCATTTCTCATGGACAAATAAAAAACGCTCATCGTAGCGATGCATTAACACTTGGAAAAGTTCAATCACCACATTTTTTATTTCATATATTTTCCCTTCTTCATGCATTTCCAGCGCTTCGTCGACATTCGTTGTAAGCGCGCTCAGCAAGCGGCTTTTTGTTTCATCTAAAGTTTCGACGTTCAATTCGAGCAATGTTTTTTGGAAATGCGCTTCATCGAGCGGTTTCAAGTCGATGATTTGGCAACGCGACCGAATCGTCGGCAAGATGGCATGGCTGTTGTCCGTCAATAATATGGCGGTCGACTGAAGCGTCGGTTCTTCCAAAAATTTCAACAACCGATTGGCCGCATGTGTGTTCATCGTCTCCGCTTGTTCGATCACGTACACTTTGTGCGAGGATTCCAACGTCGAAAAGGCAAATTCTTTCCGCAAATAATCGATTTGTTCGTTTCGGATCATCACGCCTTCCGGTTTGATCCAATGGACATCCGGATGGTTGTTCGATAAAATCCGTTTACAGTTAGAACAAGTCATGCACGGCTCTACACCCTGTCGGTTCTCACAAAACAACGTCAACGCAAGTAGCTTGGCTAATTGTTTTTTTCCGGTGCCACGTTCACCTTGGATCAAATAGGCGTGCGCCAGCCGGTTTTTTAATATGCTTTGTTGCAACATTTTCGTTGCCAACGGCTGAATTTCGCTAAATTCCTGCCATCCTTGCATCATTTTAACATCCTTTGATTCTTTCAACGTTTTCTATGTTTCTATCAAAATAATAGCACACGATGCTACATATATAAATTGACGAGCAAACCTTCGATTTCACCGATCAACGCCAACAAATCAACGGTCTTTTTCTCTTGGTCCAACAAATCGTCCGTTAATTGAATTAATTTTTCGTCAATTTTTTCGACCGTGATCAATTTATGGCTGAAGTTGGAAGGGTTGAAATTGCGCGTCTCCTTCACCGACAACCCATCGAACACCGCTTCTTCCAAGAATTGTTGAATCAACCGTTTGTAACGGGCCAAATCTTTGAACGAGCGGAAACGGGCAACTTTTTTGCCTTGTTCCGTGATATCTTGGAGCAATTTTTCCAAATCTTGTTGCTTCATGTGCGTCGCTTTCGTCCGGACGATCTGTTCGAAGTTTTGTTTGCTTGCCGTCTTCTTGTGGATCGGTTTTTGCTCGACATTCGTGCGCAATTCTCGATCGATTTTCATCATCGTCATCGCCCCCTTTGACTGCTACTAGAAACGGTAAAACGACTCGATTGGAAGGACGAATACCGTTGCACCACCGACTTCGATTTTGACCGGATTCGGAATGTATGAATCGGCGCTGCCGCCCATCGGGGAAATCGGCGCCACCATCTGTTCCCGCTGCGAGCAGTTTTCTTTGATGATTTTAAGCGCTTCATCGACATATTCGTCTTGACAACCGATAATGAGCGTCGTGTTTCCTTCTTTTAAAAATCCACCGGTCGTCGCGAGTTTCGTCGTTTGAAACTTCGCCTCGTTCAACGCATTGATCAAACGATTCGAATCTTTATCTTGCACAACGGCTATGATTAACTTCATCCGCTTCCCTCCCTTGCTTAACGTTTTTCATTGACGTAATGTTGAACGATCGAAAAAACGTCATCGAGAACTCGAGAAAACGGCAATGTTGCATCGACTCGTTTAATCCGTTCAGGAAATCGCTTTAACACTTGCTTATATCCTTCATACACTTTTTCATGAAATTGTCGCGTCTCTAAATCTAGACGATTTTTCTCACGTTCATTATTTTCATATATACGCTTTAACCCTATTTCCGGTGCTACATCCAAAAACAACGTAACGTCCGGCATCATGCCGCCTGTCGCAAAGTGGTTGATCGTCAACACTTCGTCGATCCCAATCCCTCGTGCATGCCCTTGATATGCCAGGCTGCTGTCGATGAACCGGTCGCAAAGGACGATTTTTCCCGCATTTAACGCCGGCAAAATTTTCTCCACCAAATGCTGGCGTCTGGCTGCGGCGTATAATAGCGCTTCGGTCCGCGCATCCATTTCTGTATGGCCGGGATGTAAAATGATGTTGCGGATCTGCTCGGCAATGCGGATGCCGCCCGGCTCACGGGTGATTAAAACGTCGTGCCCTTCTTGTTGCAAAAGTTGGGCCAATTGTTGAACGACGGTTGTTTTCCCGGCCCCTTCGCCGCCTTCAAACGTTATGAATAATCCTTCCACGTTCCGTTACTTCCTCTCATCTATGTGACGAACGACAGATTCGTATGTTGCAAAATGAAATGTTGCTATTGTTGTATATTCATTGTATCATGATTTCTCGCTATAATTAACTTGTAATTCTTAAAATTGCTGATATATTCACTTTTTTCTTAAATATATAATGATGTAATTCACCATTTTAGCACCGGAACATGCCTTAAACCAATAAAAAAACGTAAGAGTCCCCTGTTTCTCTTACGTTTTGACCTGAAACGCCCGCTCGTTTCGTTTAAGAAGTCCTCAATGACGGCCCATCCAGCGATTTCAATTTTTCGACGTAATAACGGTATTTCACTTCACGCACGTCCGTATGGACCATGTTGTATTCACACGATTTGCAAATAAACGACTTGTGAAGACGAACTCCTTCCATTTTCGGTTCTTCACAAATAATGCAACGTTGCAATTTTCCCACCTCCGTTAGTTTAGTAGCTAGTATTTCCTAAACTAACGGGGTGTATACGTTTACGCCAAAATGAGCAAGTGAATCAAAGCGAGCGACGCGACGCCGAAAATCCCGAGCACGCTGCTGACCAAGACGGTGAATAGATTGATTGGCACATGCAATCCGAACGAGTTGCCAAAAACATTCAACAGCACCAGCATCAACAAACCTATTGCAAGCCGCACGGTGCCTGTCCTAACGAAACGAAGCAAAAACTTCGGCATCCGGACGAATAAAAAGATGATGATAAAAACGAATAAGCCGATCAATATGGTCATGTTCATATTTCCAATCAGCTCCTTTTCCCTTATCTTTTCTTATGCGAAACATAAGGGAATTAGAACCGATCAGTAACGCAATGCGCTAATTTTGCGATTTTTCGCTTCTTTTAACAAAAACATGTACAGCCCTTCGGATAATTTCAGTTTGTAACGCGACTCATCCAACGGATCGACGCTACGGTCAACGATATCACGCAACTTTTGCCATTCATCTTCCAATACGAAAATGGCGTTCAGCAAATCTTGATCGACGATTCGCTCAGCTTTTGCACGTTTTTTCATCTAATTGCCCCCGAAAACGTTTTTTAACCATGTGTTATGATTCTCTTAAAGCTCGCGGCGTCCCTCGAGCGATTTGGCCAACGTCACTTCATCGGCGTACTCCAAGTCGCCGCCGACAGGAAGCCCGTGAGCGATGCGCGTCGTTTTAATGCCTGACGGTTTTACAAGACGGGATATATACATGGCGGTCGCTTCACCTTCGACGTTCGGATTCGTCGCCAAGATGATTTCTTCCACGTTGCTGTCCTTTAAACGTTTGATGAGGCTGGCAATGTTGATATCTTCCGGCCCCAATCCGTCGACAGGCGAAATCGACCCGTGCAATACGTGATATTTTCCGTTGTATTCGCGCATTTTTTCCATCGCGATGACATCCCTTGAGTCTTCTACGACACAAATGACCGTTTCGTCACGATTCGGATCTTGACAAATGTGGCAAATTTTTTGATCCGTTATATGGCCGCATATTTCACAATAATTCAGCTCCCGCTTTGCACGGACGAGAGCTTTTGCAAAATCGACCACGTCGTCATCTTCCATATCAAGGACGAAAAAAGCCAGTCGGACTGCTGTTTTCGGCCCAATACCTGGCAATTTCATAAAACTATCAATCAATTTCGAAATCGGCTCTGGATAATACATGACGTTTCCTCCTAGCGTCGTAAGCCGGCTCGACGCCAGCCCGTTAACGACTAAAACATTCCTGGAATGTTTAAACCTTTCGTAAATTGCCCCATCGTTGCTTCCGTCTTTTCTTCGATCTGTTTCATGACGTCATTGAGCGCCGCCAAAATCAAGTCTTGCAGCATTTCCACATCTTCTGGATCAACCACTTCAGGATCGATTTGAATGTCCAAAATTTCCCGTTTGCCGTTCGCTTTCACCGTGACCATTCCGCCGCCGGAAGTGGCTTCGAATTCCGATTTGAGCAATTCTTCTTGCGCTTCCAACATCTTCTTTTGCATCTTTTGCATTTGCCTCATCATATTATTCATATTTCCCATGCCGCGCATGGCAATCTCCTCCTTCAAAATATATGAATGACTCTTTTTTATTATTCACGAATTTCAACGACATCATCACCGAACAACTTGATCGCTTCTTGCACGACTTCATCGTTCACCGGCTTATCTTCCTCTTTTTGTTCTTTCCGTTCTTTAATGTATTGTTCACGCAATTTGCGCCAATCGTTCTCCGGTATCGGTATGATCGTATGATGCTTCAACGTGTTGGCAAGAACGGATTCGACGACTTCTTTATGTTCCAAAAACAGCGAACAATGAATTTCGTATTTAAAAGCGACGATGACGGAATCTTCCGAAGCCGCAACCGGCTTACTGTATTGAATCGTGGCGTGCGCCGGTGGACTTACGCTCCGCAATTGATTTAAGAAGGTCGGCCAATGCTGCTGCATTTGAATGAGCGCATTTTTTTCCGCATCGCCGAGCACTTGGCGGATCTTTTCATATGGTATATCATATGTTCTTCTTGTACGTGTGCGTGCAGTTTGTTGCGGCTGATGATTCATCTCGGCTTGCTTGCGCGGAAGTTGTTCGTATTCCGCCAGCTTATTTTCCAACGCCTTGATCCGGTTTTCGAGCTTCGTCCACATAGCGGCATCAGCCAGCTGTTGTGGTGAAGTGTCGCCGCTTTGTTCGTGACGGTTCGTAATCGCAATCAGCGTCACTTCGACGAACACTTTTGGGCTTGTCGTCCATTTCAGTCTTTGTTCACATTCTGTCAGTTGGACAATCGCATGTTCAATCCATTCCGTTTCGACTTTGGCGGCCAATTGTTCGAATTGATCGGTAACGATCGCTCGTTCCAAAAAATGTTCCAATTCCGGCGTCGTTTTGTAAAAGAGCAGGTCACGCATGAAATAAATCATATCAAATACGAAGCGGCTCGGCTCTTTGCCGTGCTGCATCATCGCATCGAAAAGTTCGATGACCTTTTTCGTGTTTTGCTCATACATCGCAAACGTGATATCCGTCAACATTTCTTGCGATACGCCACCGGTTACTGCCAATACGTCGTCGATATCCGCCTCGCCTTCGCTGTATGAGATGACTTGATCGAGGATGCTCAACGCGTCGCGCATGCCGCCTTCAGCCGCAAGCGCAATCGCCTCCAACGCCTCTTTCGTGATCGCCATGTTCTCCTGTTCGACGATATATTGCATACGTTCAATCATTGCCTGGTTCGTGATCGGTTTAAAATCGAAACGTTGGCAACGTGAAATGATCGTAAGCGGAATTTTGTGCGGCTCGGTCGTCGCCAAAATAAACACGACGTGTGGAGGCGGTTCTTCCAACGTTTTTAACAGCGCGTTGAATGCGTTCACCGAAATCATATGCACTTCGTCGATGATGTACACTTTGTACGGAACGACGCTCGGTGCATATTTCACTTTGTCGCGGATATCACGGATATCGTCCACGCTCGTGTTGGAAGCAGCGTCGATTTCGATGACATCAGGGATGGAACCATCCATAATGCCGCGGCAATGTGAACATTCGTTGCACGGCTCACGCGTCGGCATGTTTTCGCAATTGATCGTCTGCGCAAAAATTTTCGCCGCGCTCGTCTTTCCCGTACCACGGGGCCCTGTAAAAAGGTACGCATGCGAAAACTTCCCGCTCTCAATCGCGTTTTGCAGCGTCTGTGTAATATGCTGTTGTCCAACGACATCGGCAAACTTTCGCGGTCGCCATGTGCGATATAACGCTTTATAGCCCATTTTTAAATGATCCTTTCCCTTGCATCCTTTTTATTATAACGTATTTTACAGTTGAAATTAAGCACAACAAATATGACTTAAAGCGAATTCCTTCGCTAAAAATGACGGGCACCAAGCTTTCTCGGTTCCTTCATGCAAAGAGTAAAAAAAAAGGCGAATCGATTCCGCCTCCTCATGCTTCTACTAAGTTATCATTTCCTTTTATTTCATTTACATGTTTGCAAGCTTTTCAGTCATATTCCCCTTCAATCCGTTTATAAAAATCGTCCACCGCGCTATAGCCTTGCTGTTTTAAATACCAATTATGGATTGTCGCTTCAATCAGCCCGACAACGTCGCGGCCAGGTTTCAACTGAATTTGATAATACGGGATTTTGACGCCCATATACGTGGAATATTGCGACTTCACCTCTAGTTCGTTATACAGCTTCGAATCGTCCCACTTCGTCAATTCAATGTCGATCGCAATGCGCGTTTCATCTTGGAACGCTTTTAACCCATACATTTTGACGACATTCAACAAACCGACGCTTCGCATGCTCAACAATTCTTTGTTCGTTTCGTTATGAGTGCCTAAAAGCGTCTGCGGGCTCAGTTTTTTCAACACGACGATATCATCGGAAACTAACCGATGGCCGCGGCCAATCAACGAATGCGCCGTTTCGCTTTTTCCGATGCCCGATTCGCCGCGAAGCAAAACACCGACGCCCGACACGTTCAAACAAACGCCGTGGATTGCCATTTCCGGCGCCAATTGTTTGATCAAATAATTATCGACTTTCCTTGAAAATTCATAAAATGGCTCTTCTGTCCGCAACAACGGAATGTGCCTTTGCCGGCAATACTTCGGCAAATATTTCAACCGATCTTGTCCGTCGGTGATGATGATGCACGGCGGATTGTACTTGACCAAATTTTCAATCCTTTTTTCACGTTCCGCTTCGGATAACGTATATAAATATTCGATTTCGTTTTCCCCTAAGACGAACACGCGATTGTGCGGGAAAAACGGCAAATATTTGATGAATTCAAGTCCTGGCCGGCGGGAATTGTTTTCTTTGATCAATCCGGAAAGATACGCTTCGCCGGTTATCAC
This sequence comes from Bacilli bacterium, assembly GCA_012518125.1. GTDB lineage: Bacteria > Bacillota > Bacilli > Bacillales > Amphibacillaceae > Pseudogracilibacillus. The sequence continues at coordinate 13,165 of JAAYTF010000029.1, forward strand.
TTCCAATTGAAATTGTTTCACCAACGCATTTATTTCAATCGATTTTGCCACGAAAATCACCTTGGAATTTTAATGTTCGCATCTACCATACATTATACATCCGGACAAATCCTCATGAAAAGGGAATCATTTTTCACCATTGCTAAGCAGCAAACGGACGACATTTTCCACTTGCTTTTCCAGCAGCCGTGCACCATTGGCGAGCGATTCTTGAAGCGATAACGGCTTGTCCAGAATGGAAAAGACCGCCGTGATTCCTGATTCATAAAATGCTTTTTGCTCGACCAAATTTGCCCCGACAAAGGCAATGACAGGTACATGATGTTTCTTCCCTAATGCCGCAACTCCGGACAACGTTTTTCCGTGCAGCGTCTGATCGTCGATCTTCCCTTCGCCGGTAAAAACGAACGCCGCCTGTTCAATTTCTTTCTCCAAACCGGTCAATTCGATGATGTAATCAATGCCGCTTTTAACATTCGCTCGCAAAAACGCAATAAAAGCAGCGCCCAATCCGCCTGCAGCACCCGCAGAAGGGTGCCCGGCCACATCTATCTCTAAATCACGTTTGACCACTTCAGCAAAATGTTCCATTCCGCGTTCCAATTGTTCGAGCATTGCATCATCGGCGCCTTTTTGCCTGCCGTACGTATATGTTGCCCCTTTTGGGCCGATTAACACGTTATCGACGTCGGAAATGATCGTAAACGTGCATTGTTTTAAACGGCTGTCGAGCGAATCGATGTTCATGTTGGCGATTTCGTGCAAACCTTTTCCGCCGAAACCAACCGGTTCCTTCTTGGCATTGACGATTTCCGCCCCGAGCGCCTGCATCATGCCGATGCCGCCGTCATTCGTCGCACTGCCGCCGAGGCCGATGATAAATGCCTCCGCCCCGCGGTCGAGCGCATGAACAATCAATTCGCCCAACCCGTATGATGAAGCATGGAGCGGATTGCGCTTTTCTTCAGGGACAAGCTCCAAGCCGATGACCGAAGCAACATCCATGATTGCGGTTTTTTCATTTAATAGACCGTACCTGGCGACAACCCGATCACCGAGCGGCCCCGTCACTTCCGCTTCCACCACATCCGCGCCGAGCCGTTCCGTCAAAATGGCCGCCGTCCCTTCACCGCCGTCGGCAAGCGGAACTTTTACAACTTCGCACGTCTTGCAAACGTTTTGAATCCCTTTTTCGATTGCATTTGCAGCTTGCGTGGCTGTCATGCTCTCTTTGAATGAATCCGGACAAACGACGATGCGCAACGATGTCACCGCCTTTCCATTAAGAAGATATTATTGTTATAATGATTGATGTTTAATATTATAGATGCAACTAACTTTTGTTACGAGGGAAAAGAGATGAAAATTGAAATTATTTCCGTCGGTAAAGTTCGCGAAAAGTATATCAAATTAGGGATTGATGAATTTAAAAAACGGCTTAAGCCATATTGCAAATTAGTTTTGACCGAAGTGCGTGACGAGCCCGCTCCGGAACATTTAAGCGAAAAGGAATTGCAACAAGTGAAAGACGTTGAAGGAAGGCGCATTTTGCAAAAAATCCATCCAAGTTCGTACGTCATTGCGCTCGATGCAAACGGCACCATGTGGGATTCCGAGCAAATGGCAAAAGAAATGGAACAGTTGGCCGTAAAAGGACACCATCATTTGACGTTCATCATCGGCGGTTCCAACGGGTTAAGTCCGGAAGTGTTGACACGAGCGAATTTCACGCTTTCGTTTTCAAAGTTCACGTTCCCGCATCAGCTGATGAAGCTCATATTGCTTGAACAACTATATCGTGCATTTAAAATCCAACGCAAAGAGCCGTATCATAAATAGAAGCAAAAATTGTTGAAGATAAGGTGGAATTTTTTTTGTCGGAAGCGGGTATTGGCTGTGGATCATCAGATTCATTATCCGCTTCACGATACAACATGTGGATAAGTATAAAGGTTTTAGATATGTTGACTTCTGTAAAATCGAATTCAAGTTCAATGTTTTTAATGGTTCTTGATTTTCCTGTTTGTTTAATTGTAATTTTATCGATCAATAATTGAAGTAATTGTTTTTGATTTTCTCTTGATGTCTGCTTATAAACGAATAGAAATTTTTCAAGCAGCATTTCAATAAGCTCCGGTTGAATAACTTTTGAATCAGAAGAACTCAAATGTACTGCAATCTCATTTTTCTTCTGTTCTAATTCTCTTTTTTCATTGGAAACCTTTTGTAATCTTTCTTGTAGGATATCTATCAGGAGTGTATTCTTTTCAAAAGCTTCCATATATTTGTCTTGCAATTGCTGGATTTCTAACAAGCGGTTTTCAATCTGTTCTAGTTCTTTATTCAGTTTGTTTAGAGAACTAGCAGAACTTGAATTTATTTCTTTTAATGTTTTTATAGCTTTTGCTTATTGGTAACGAGTTTTTCAATTCTATTCTCATATTAATGGGATGTTGCAAAATCTTGCTTACATAATATCCGAGAGATCAGCGACCACTAATTTTCTGATCTGTGGTCGGTATTGTTTCGTAATTTTTGACGGATCCCGGCTTTTTTCATCAAACGCCGTACTCTTTATTCACTGACTTCATAACCGGCTTTTTTAAGAACCTTATGAATCT
>JAAYTF010000030.1 GCA_012518125.1 Bacilli bacterium
AAAGATCAAAATCACAGTATATCCAGCTAGTCAACTTGGCGGTGACGAGGTAATGGCAAAAGACATTTCCAGAGGTACGTTGGACATGTCTTTCATCAACCAAGGTTCACTAGCTGGATTGGACCCACTGTTGGATTTCCACTATCTTCCTTATATTGTAACAAATTATGAAGAAGCGGACAAAATTTATTACGGCGATGGCATCATTCCGAAATTGATGGAAGAAACGTTGTTGAAATACGACATGGTTACGTTGGGATTGTTTGAGAACGAATTCCGTGGCGTCTCAAACTCAGTCAAACCGATTTCAAGCGTTGAAGACTTGAAAGGCTTGAAACTTCGCGTACCAGGTTCACAAGCGATTTACGGATTCTTTGAAAAAGCGGGCGTACAAGCTGAAGTAATGCCATTTGACGAATTGTACATGGGTCTTCAGCAAGGCACGGTCGACGGCCAAGACAACGGATTGTTGTTGACTTACGACAGCAACTTCCATGAAGTGAACAAGTACTACACATTGTTGAACCACGTTTATGCGACAGGTTCCATCGTCATCAACAAACAGTTGTTTGAAAGCTTGTCCGAAGAAGAACAAGAAATCTTCAAACGTGTAGGAAAAGAAGTTCAAGAGTGGCAAGTGGCCGAAAACCGCAAAGAAGTTCAGAACTACCGTGAAAAAATGGAAGCTGAAGGCGTGGAATTCACAGACTTGACGGAAGAGCAAATCCGTGAATTCCAAGAGTTCGGCATTTCACAGTGGGATGATTATGCTGATGTTTACGGAGAAGACAGAATTAATGCATTGAAAGAAGAATTGGAAGCACTTAAGTAAAGCGGGTCGCTGCGTCTTGCCCAACGGTAAGACGCGGCGTTCTCACCCGATTTTCAAGGGGGACACGATGTCATGTTGTACGATATCGAACGAAAGATTTTCAAAATTGAGGCGTTCATCATTTCCTTGTCGCTCGCCGTCATTTTGATTTCTGTCACCATCCAAGTGTTGATTCGGGTGCTCGGGCTCAATTCAATCGGGACGACCGAGATTGGCATGGTTGGCATGTCGATTTTGACGTTCATCGGAACGGCGGCGATCATGTATTCGAAAGATCACATCACGATTGAACTCAAACAATTGATCAAGTCTGAACGCGCCCTCTTTTTAATGGATATGTTGATGACGTTGTTTTTAATCGTGTTTTGTGTGTTTTTCATCAATATCGCCTATAAACTGTTCCAATTCACGTTGAGCGCCGGGGAAGGTACGTTGGAACTCGGCATTCCGACCGCCATTCCGATAGGATCGATGGTTTTGGGCACCGTATTATTGCTGTTTCATGCAGTTTGTGATGTCGTCCGGCTCATACAGACGAAAAAGCACCTGGATGACGATCGATTGGGGGAATATTAAATGGGCGCTATCGTAATCGCACTTCTCATATTATTAGTGTTCGGAATACCAATCGGCATAGCGTTCGGAGCGGCGGCATTGATCGGGGGAAACATCTTCAACATTCCTTTGGACGCCTTTGCTTCATCATCCAATAAAGCGGTCAACTCATTCCCGTTGCTCGCCATCCCGTTGTTCATCTTGGCGGGGCAAATCATGAACCAGGGTCAGTTGGTTCAACGCCTCATCGAGTTTTCCGAACTTATCATCGGGAAAATCAAAGGAAGTTTAGGATACGTGACCGTACTGGCTTGCGCTTTCATGGGGGCCATCACAGGTTCCTCTGTCGCCACGGTGTCAGCTGTAGGGACGACGATCGGGGAAAGGATGGTCGAAAGAGGATATAAAAGAAGTTATGTCGCGGCATTGATTGCCGGGGCCGGATTGTTGGGTGTGTTGATTCCTCCATCCATACCGCTCATCCTTTACGGTGCGACAGTGGGAGTTTCGGTTGCCGATCTCTTTTTAGGTTCCATGCTTCCAGGTGTTTTGATGATTTTCATATTTTTGATCGTTCACCGCATCTTGTTGAACAAAGTATATGCGCCTGTCAGCAATGGGGCTGGATCGCAAGCGAACGGAGCACTCTTTCAAACGGACAAGAAGAAGGTGTTTTTCCGTTCCATTCCGGCTTTGTTGATGCCTGTCATCATTTTGGGCGGCATTTACAGTGGGATTTTTACGCCTACGGAAGCGGCAGCGGTTGCCGGAATATACGGCCTGGTCATTTCGCTCATCGGAAGAACGTTGAAAGTGAAACAATTGTCGAAAGTGTTCGTTTTGGCGGCTTTGTCTTCTGCGGCGATCTTGAGCATCATCGCGTTCAGCAACATGTTCAACTACTTGGTGACGCTTGAACGAATTCCGCAGAACATTTCCGAATATGCCATTTCCATCACGGACAATAGATATCTATTCTTGTTCTTAGTCTTCCTCATTTTATTTGTAGTCGGCATGTTCATGGAAACGAACGCGGCCGTTTTGTTGATGGGAGTTTTACTGAGCCCTGCTGCGAAGGAATTCGGCATCCACCCGATCCATTTCGGCGTCATGTTGGTCACGGCGATCGAAATCGGCTTGTTGACTCCGCCGATGGCTGCAAACATTTACGTTTCGGCAAAAGTGAACAAAAGCTCGCTCGTCGAAATGTTCCCATATGTCATCTGGTTCTTGGGCGGAGCAATACTGTTGGTGTTCATCATCATGTACGTGCCGTTCTTGACAACATGGTTCTTATAACAGCGAAGGAGACCAATCATGAACATTCCAAAATATTCACGAGCAGCGGTGGTCCGGGAATTCAAAAAGCCGCTTGAGATCGAAAATGTACAAATACCGGAAACGATCGAACCGGAAGCCCTTTTGGTCAAAATAAAAAAATCGTCCATTTGCGGCACGGATATCCATTTATGGCAGGGAAATTTGAATTTGGACATCCACCTGCCAGTCATTTTGGGCCATGAAATGGTCGGCGAAATCGTCGCGATCGGCGAAAACGCCGACAGAGATTCGGTCGGCCAACCGTTGGCTTTGGGCGACCGCGTCATTTGGGCGCATGCCGATTGCGGCAGCTGCCATTATTGCACCGTCGAAAAAATGCCGACGCTTTGCACTAACCGAAGACAATACATGTATGAAACGATGGAAGAACACCCGTATTTGATGGGCGGATTTTCGGAATACGGTTATGTCTTGCCGAAATCCGGCCGGGTGAAAGTGCCGGACAGCGTCAGCGATTCGTTGGCGAGCCTATGCAGCTGCGCCTTCCGTTCGGTGATGCACGCAATCAGACAATTGGGCGAGGTCAAACACACCGACAACGTTGTCGTCCAAGGGACAGGGCCATTGGGCTTGCTTGCGATATCGGTCCTCAAAGTGGCAGGGGCGGCAAAGATCATCGCCATCGGGGCGCCGGAAAACCGTTTGGCGATTGCGAAGGAAATGGGCGCAGACGAAATCATTTCAATTGACGAAGTGAAAGATGTCAATGAACGGATCAAGCAAGTGTTGGAGCTGACGGACGGACTCGGCCCGGACATCGTGCTCGAATTTTCCGGATTCCCGGGTGCTGTCGCGGAAGGCTTGCAATTCATCAAGAAGAACGGGAAATATTTGATCGTCGGCCAGTTGAGCGACGGTGAAACGACGATCCAACCGTCTTTGATCACGAAAAAGAACATCCAAATCATCGGTTCTTATTCAGGGGATATCAGCGATTACCATCTAGCCTTGAAATTCGTCGAAATGCACCAAGATCGTTTCCCGTTTCATAAATTGATCACGAATGAATATTCATTGGATGAAATCAACGAAGCATTGACGAACATGAAAAACTTGAAAGAAATCAAGCCGATCATCAACATCGGTGGTTAAATGTAAACAATGGCATGGTTTTGAACGGGTTTAAAGATAGATAAAAAAACTTTAAATGGCATGGTTTTCGCGATAGATGATAGAATCCAGCTGGAACGTCAACAACATCAAGACTTGAAAATAGGGGTGCTTACTTGTGACAGAGACTTACGGCAATTTGATCAACGGTGAGTGGATAAAGGACGGAGAAACGTTTGACGTTTTCAACAAATATACGAACGAACCGATCGCAAAGATTTGCAAAGCGGACGAAGCTTTGACAAAAAAAGCGATCGATAACGCATATGAAACATTCAAAAATGAACGGCTTTCCGTGATTGAACGTCATGACATTTTGATGAAGGCGGTCGAATTGTTCAGAAAACATAAAGAAGAAGTCGCACAAATCATCTGCGCGGAGGCCGGAAAAACGATCAGAGATGCACGAACGGAAGTCGAACGCGGCATTCAGACGTTCATCGCTTCGGCTGAAGAAGCGAAACGCATTTGCGGACAAGGCATGCCAATCCAGGCAATGCCTGGCATCGACGAAAAGATGGCCTTTTCGATCCGCGAACCGATTGGCGTGGTTTGTGCCATCACGCCTTTCAATTTCCCATTCAATTTGACGGCCCATAAAATCGCCCCAGCAATTGCGGCGGGGAACACCGTCGTTTTGAAACCGGCGGAAAAAACACCGATCACCGCCATCAAAATGGGGGAAATCTTGCTTGAAGCTGGGCTGCCGAAAGGCTTTTTGAACATCGTGAACGGTTTTGGTCACGAAATCGGACCGATTTTGACTTCGGATGAAAGAATTGCCATGTACACGTTCACCGGAAGCCCGGCTGTCGGAAAACTGATCAAAAACAGCACCGGCATCCGGCCTGTGACGTTGGAATTGGGCAACAATTCGCCGAACATCATCCATCACGACGTAAAAGATTTGGACCGCGCCGTCGAACTCGTCGTGACAAAAGGTTTCGGCAACTCCGGACAAGCGTGCATCGCCGTCCAACGTGTCTACGTTCATGAAGATATATATGAAGAAGTTTTGGAGAAAGCGAAGCAAATCGCCGAAAACTTGAAAGTCGGCGACCCGTCATTGGAAGAGACGGACGTCGGACCGATGATCGGACTGGAAGAAGCGAAAAGAACGGAAAACTGGGTGAAAGAAGCGGTTGAACAAGGCGCGGAAATCGTCGTCGGCGGTAAACGGGAAGGCTCGTTGTTCCATCCGACGATCCTCAAAAACGTGACCGAAGAAATGAAAGTGATGTGCGAGGAAGTGTTCGCGCCTGTCATCAGCATCGTTCCGTACAACGATATCGATGAAGTGTTCCAGAAGGTGAACGACTCCAAGTTCGGATTGCAGGCGGGCATCTTCACTTCCGACATCCATGTCGCCATGAAAGCCGCAAAAGAACTGGAATTCGGAGGCATCAACATCAACGATGTTTCCACCTTCCGGGCGGACATTTTACCGTACGGAGGCGTAAAAGACAGTGGCTTCGGCAAAGAAGGGCCGCGCAGTGCAATCGAAGAAATGACGGTGGAAAAAGTAATCACCATGCACATTTAAACGGAAAGGATGCAAAAAATGACGAGAACAGTATGGGAGTATTTTTCGACACAAAACATCATCTTTGGGAATGGTGCAATCCATCAAATCAATGACGTATTGAATCGATTCAAAGCAAAAAACGTACTCGTGGTCACCGACCAAGGATTGGTGAAAGCAGGCATTCTCGACACCGTGCTGGAAGTCATCCGTAAAGGCGGCTTTCATATCGAAGTCTACGACCAAGCTGTACCCGAGGCGCCGCTTCCTAGCGTCATCGAAGCATATGAATTCGCCAAAGAAAAAAATTCGACCGACGTCATCATCGGCATCGGCGGCGGCAGCAGCATCGACTTGGCGAAAGTGATCGCCTTGTTGATAAAATACGGTGGCCATCCGCGGGACTATTTCGCCGAAGGGAGCGTACCGGGCCCGATTGCTCCGCTCATCGCCATCCCGACGACTGCCGGGACAGGCTCCGAAGTGACCCAAGTTGCCGTCGTCAATGACGTGGAAAACAACTTGAAAGTCGGCATTTCCGACAATTACTTGCGCCCGGCCGTCGCGTTGTTGGATCCGAGTTTGACTGTGTCACTCCCCCCTTATGTGACGGCATGTTCAGGCATCGACGCCTTGTCGCATGCAATCGAATCGTTTACAGCGATTGAATACAAAAACTTGAACGCGACCGGAAAAATTTCGTTCCAAGGCTCTTACCCATTGACGGACGCATTGGCGCTGAAAGCGATCGAACTCATCGCCGACAACCTCGTGATGGCCGTGCAGCAAGGCAGCAACTTGGAGGCCCGCACAAACATGATGCTGGGCAGCCTCCTTGCGGGGATGGCTTTCTCGAACGCAGGGAACTCGCTCGCTCACGCACTCGCTTATCCAATCGGCGGCAAAGTGAAATCGCCGCATGGCGAAGTGACCGGGTTGTTGTTGCCGCACGCGATGCGCTACAATTCGGAAGTGGCCAAAGAGAAAATGGAGCAAATTCGAAAAGTGTTCAATGTCGGACATGACGAAGCACATCCGGCGGACATCGTCGAAAAGATGCTCGAAGACATCGGACTTCCGACGAGACTTTCACAGATCGGAATCAAAGAAGAAGATTTGGAAGAAATCGCGGAAAAATCGTTGAAGATCGAGCGATTGATGCGCAACAACCCTCGCGTGCCGGATAAAGACAGTTTGGTCGAATTGTTGCGGAAAGCTTACTGATGATTCGATGGTAGAAAAAGAATGAAACAATTGTATGACCTTCCTTTGGAGATAAAATGATGAAATGACATATTAGGTTGATCCTGCTCAAGTACTTGGGCAGGATTTTTTTGTTTTTGATTGGCTTGCCTGCTTCGATGCAACGTGTGTCAGGGGATGTGGCCGGGTCGTTTCGGTTCGGATTTGCTATTTAACCGTTCATCATACAAAATAAAGATGAAGGATGAAAACATTTTCTCTACATTGATGGAAATGGGCTGTTGCGTCAAAGTTCATTTTTAACAATGTCAAGGGGAGCGCGAAATGTTCCGGAAGTATCACTATTGGAAAAGGAAGCGAAAAATAAATAAAGTCCGGCCCGGCGACGGCCGTCCGTTAAAACCGTATCGCTGGTGGCACATTTTCACCCGGTCGCTTTTTTACATCCGCCTGGTTGATGAGGATGGCACGGAAAATGTGTACGCGGTGGATGTCCAATACTTCGCCGAAGAAGAAAAAGCCGATTTGTACAAGAACGGTAAGCGTATCGCCACGACGAGCCTGCCGGGGATTTTCCCGGTTCCGGGTGGCGAGATCGAGGTCGAGATGACGAATTACGGCATGAAACGGATGCATTACGTGACGGAATTGGACGAAAGGATGCTCTCGCCCGATCCGCTGTCGATGGAAGGCTTGCGCTTGCGCTTTGACAAACGGTTTCCAAGTGCCAGCAATGCGATCAAATACGCGGCAATCATCATTTTGTTGACGTCGATTGTGCTTGGTTTACCACAGCTGTTGCAGTTCATCACGAGCATCCCTTTCATTGCGGACAAAATCGGCACGTTCGAGTCGCCGATCCACTTGCCGGAATGGCTGAACACGATTTTGTTTTTCGGTGGGATTGCTGCCGCCTTTGAACGGGCGATCACCTTGCGCAACCATTGGCTGATTGATATGGATACGAGCTGGTGGGAAGGGTAATGGCAAAATAAATTTCCTAAATAATATAAGCAAACCTCGGAAAAGAGAAAAATTAAGAGGTTTGCTTTTTATTATGTTTATCATCCAATTTCTTATAGAACGAAGTGTATAAAATAGATAGAAACGTTTCCTGATGTATGTTTCCCTGATATAAGGGGAGTTTGAAAATGAAGTGGTTGCAACAGGAATGCCTCAAAGATGCAACAGATATATGTGGGTTTTTTAATAAAAATATTAAGGTGGCATTAGGTAGAAAATGATTGGATTGATAAATAGAGAGAGTATTAATTGAACACAATTTTTAATCGACATATATCATATATGTTTTAAAAGTATTAGTATACCTGTATTTTGCAAGTGAAAAATACACAATATTGCAATTAAAAGTGCAGAACCTTGCCAGCTTTATTTTATCTTGATAGTGCATGGGTAACTCTATAACTATCTCCAGTAAAACTTAGAATATGGGCGTGATGA
>JAAYTF010000031.1 GCA_012518125.1 Bacilli bacterium
CGTCATTTATCAGATACGATCGAAAGTATGGATCAGACGAAACAGCAAATTGAACAGCTTGAGCGTGAACGAACTGCATTAGAAAAAATTGTCAAACGTTACGATCTGTATAATCAATATCGGCTTGCAAATACGGCTGAGCAATATTTGAATACGAAACGAAAAGTTATAGAAACAGAGAAGTTGAAAGGAAAAAAGTTAACTGAACAGAACAATTTAGAAGCTACTATATTGCAATTAGAAGAACGAAAAAGAGCGTTACAACAAAGAAAAGATGTCTTGGAAAAACGAAAACAACGTCTCGAAAAACATAAAGTTTGGGACCTGCAAGAAGAAAAACAATCGAATGAAAACAAATTAGCTGATCTTAAGGAAGAAATAAAGCGAAAAGATGATAGAATAAGTGAAAAAACGAGACAAGAACTAAATTATAAAAGCCAATTGGAAGATTTGTTACTGCAAATCGAACAATATGAACAAGAAATGGAAGATCAATTAATCGATCTAGAAACAGACGCTCAGAATTGTTCTTTTGATCGCCATGAGATGAATGTCGCAGATTTTCTACGGAATCAACAATCTGATTTCGACTTTACGATTTGGAAAAAAGAAGCGGAAAATCATTTCAAGCTACTGTCTAACATAAGGGAACAACTAAGAACGTATGAACATACTCGAGATGAAATTGCTGAGTTAGATAAAGTAATTGCTAATAGAAGGTTAGAAATTGAACGAACGAAACATGAACAATCTGATTGGGAAAAGATCTTTGATCGAGATAAACTTGAAAAAATGAATGAAATCTATCGATGGCACGAAAATCATTCATTTTTACCGATTGAATCAGAATTGTTACAAAGTACAGCACGGGATATGGAGAGGCTTTATGAACCGATTACGTACGAGTCGATACGGGAAAGATTTTTTCAAGCGAGTAGTGACTTTCAATTAACGATTAATGAACAGATCGCCGCAAAAACTAATGAAGAAAAATTAATCCGTGAACAAATTGAAGAAAAAGAAAGACAATTGCTCGATTTACTGGAAAAACGCGATCCAGATCCACCAAATTTTCAGGAAGAAACGAAAGAAACTCGGAAACGGTTAAAAGAAGCAGGTGTTCAATACATCCCGTTTTACGAAGCGGTTGAGTTTCTTGACGGTGTTGAACTTGATGTACAGAAGAAATTAGAAGCGGCACTGATCGATTCCGGGTTGTTAAATGCGCTCATTATGAAAGATCATATTGCAATGGAACACGATCGGATGATTAAGCCTAATCCACAACTGATGGCACATACGTTAGCCGATTACTTACAACCAGATGTCGATGACGATGCGGACGTACCGGCTGAAAAAATAATGGAAGTGTTACAAAGTATTTTGGTAGCAGATAACGGTGCAAAAGAGACGATCGTCGTGAAGACGGATGGGACGTATCAATTAGGCTTGCTTGAAGGACACGCTGTTCCAGTCGATAAAGTGCGCTATATTGGTAGAACAGCGCGGAGACGACATCGAGAGGAACAAATAACTTTGTTAAATACTGAAATCGAACAATTAAAAGATGAAGCTGCGGATGTACGAGTAGAGATTTCCCGCTTAAAAGAAAAAATTGACGCAGCAAAACAAGCGATAGAAAATTTTCCGAATGATGAAGATTTACTGGCGGCATATAAGGAAATTGAAAAGTATCGATTCCAAATAAAGCAATTAGAAGAAGACTTAATGGAACGAGATAAAATAATGCACGAAAAGATGAATTTCTTCCAAAAGTTGCGTAGAGAATTGAACAGTGCAACGAGAGAATTAAATATTGAGTTTTCTTATGAAGCTTATCAAGAAGCTGTCGACATCCAACGACGTTATGAAAAAGATTTAAATGAATTGGAAAAACTTCATGTGAAGTTTCGTCATCAACATGAAAACAAAAAGCGGACGGAAGAACGTTTACAAGAACTTGCCGAAGAAATCGATGACTTAAAAGGTGAAGTAAACATATTGTCCGATGAGAAAGAACGGACGGAACAAAATATTGAAGAAATTGATAAGCAGATCGCACAACAAGGGATAGACGATATCCGCTCACAAATTGAATCGGTACTAAAAGAAATGGAAGCGACAGAGCATGAATTAGGAGAAATAGCAACGAATATCCCGATGAAAAATGCTGATTTACGCGTGCTTAAAGAAGATTTAGTTGATGTTGAACAAAAATTACAATTTTACAAAGTTTTAGTACGTGCTTGGTCAGAAACTTTTCATGATGAATTGAAATATAAGTTAGTTTCAGTTGATGAGAAAAAATCTGCTGATGATATTGCGAAATGGGCTGTAGATAAGTGGAAACATTTAATCAATGATGCGGCAAAGATTAGGGAACATTTAACGAAAGCTTATTATGAAGAACATAGTAATTTGATGGAATACAGGATGACCGAATTTTATACCCCAATTCCGAAATTTGAAGTCGATACGAGCAATTGGAGAGATGAACAACACGTGTTATTTGATCATTGGAAAGAACAAGCGACAAGACAATTGATTCAACTTGATTTTCTAGGTGAACGACTTAGTCCTTATACCGTTCAACATAGACTTGAAGAAGACTATTTACGTCAACAAAAACTTTTAAGTGAACAAGATCGTCAATTATTCGAAGATATTTTACTCCGTTCGGTTGGTAGAAAATTAAGAAGCCGCATTTATCGTGCAGAACTGTGGACGAAGCAGATGAACAAACTAATGCAAGAAAGTGTTTCGACTTCTGGAATTAACTTTTCTATTCAATGGAAGCCGAAAACAGCGGAAACGGAAGCAGAACTTGATACGAAAGAATTAGTCGAATTATTAAGGAGAAATCCGGAACTTTTAAGAGATGACGATGTTCAAAAAGTGATTAATCACTTCCGTTCGAAAATTAACCGGGCGAAAGAATTGATGGAATTAAAAGGGGAAGGCAATACACTTTTACAAGTGTTGAAAGAAGTGCTCGATTACCGTTATTGGTTTTCGTTTGTATTGTACTATCAACGCGTCAATGAGCCGAAACGAGAACTGACGAATACAGCTTTCGACAAATTCAGTGGTGGAGAAAAAGCGATGGCGATGTATATCCCGCTGTTTACAGCTTGTTATTCACGGTATTTAGAAGCAGATCCTTCTGCACCGTATATTATTTCGTTGGACGAAGCATTCGCTGGCGTCGATGATGAAAATATTAATATGATGTTTAGAATCGTTGAAGAATTAGGATTCAATTATATGATGAACTCACAATTTTTATGGGGTGACTACGATTCAGTATCATCATTGTCCATATATGAACTTTTACGACCGAAAAATGCTGATTACGTATCAGTCATTCGCTACATTTGGGATGGTAAAAAGCGAACCATGATCATTGATGAAGAAAAGGAGAGCTTACTTTCGCAGTAGTATTTGTCGGTTTTGACGGTCCATGACTGATTGAATATTACTTGAACGGGTAGCGAAAACTTCTGAAATCTACCCAAATGATTGAAATGCTCGGTCTACTTTTTTCATTTGATAAGGAACGAAAGGTGCAGTGCGGGCTGTTTCTGTGCCTTTCTAATGAAATTTTACAGATAGAATGGAACTTAGGAGAGATCTCGATAAATGAATGATGAATTAAAAGAAGCAGTTCAATTTTTTAAAAATGAAAAAGCGTATGATAAGTTATTTCAACAATTTCGAAAAAAGTATGAATCGTTAGGACGGATAGGAGGTAATATTTCCGTCAACGAATTTTCTTCAGATGAACTTGAAGAAATTGGGCAATTTTTCGGGTTGCCAGGTAGACAATTACGAACGAAAGGTGTCATTAGTTTACGTCAATTTGAAGAACAATTAAGTTTAACAAGATTCGGTCATATTACTTTAAAACAGTTGTTAGATGCATATTTTGGCGAGGTAATCGTATCGAAAAAAGCTCAAAAGTTAGCGAAAGAAAAAGAATTGCAAGAATTTTTTGAAGCGCAACAAGAACGTTTTCCACAAATTGCATTTTGGTTGAAATTCGTATATGAGAAAAAGTCGGAAGCGCGTTGGATACTAAAAATCGCCGAGCAAGAAAGAGAACGTTTAACAAATAACATAGAAATTTTAAATAAAGCGTTCGAATTGTTACCGGAAAAAGCCGAACGTTTACCAATGTTCAGCCAACGTATAACCGGCGACCCACATGCATTCGACTTGCATACAGAACTAGGGAGAATGTTCATTCATTTGTTAGCAGTGAACGAATTTAATAATGATGAAATGACTGATGCGATTGAATTTCCAGAAGGTGTGGAAGAGATAAACGAACTGTTGGAAAACTATCAAATTTATCGAGACGATTTATTAAATTTCGTTACGTGTGCGAATTTAATTGCAGAAACGGAATTAGGAGTCCATCCTGTATGGGAAATAGCGGCAAAACACAATACCGTGCAACTAGTTCCTTTACGCGAGTTGATCCCTATTTTAAAGGTTACGCCTGCATCAGGTACTATCGTTTGGATTGTCGAAAATTCAGGCGTTTGCTCGACATTATTAGATCATGAACCGAGTGCCCCTATGATTTGTACAAATGGTCAGTTTACGTTAGCTGCACTGATGTTAATGGATTTGCTCGTTGAAAATGGTTGTCAGTTATATTACGCTGGCGATTTTGACCCGGAAGGATTAAGGATGGCGGATCGATTAATTGAGAGATACTCAGATTCCATACAATTGTGGCATATGGATAAAAAAGCTTATTATAAAACGAAAAGTAGTAAGGTTTTATCGGAAGAACGATTGGAAAAATTACATCATATAAAAGATGAAAGATTACAAGAAGTAGCGGATGAGATGAAAAAGAAAGGGAAAGCCGGGTATCAGGAAGCTTTAGTAGACTGGTTATTGGAAGATTTAAAAAAGGTAAAATGAGGATGTGCATGTATTGATTTAGTATGGGATGAATGTTAGGTGAGTCGATTCTTATGGCAGGCAGGTGCTTCACCTTTGTATGAAAAGTGCTTATCCTTTATGGGGTGAGTGAGTTTTGAGACGGGATGTGGACGTGTTGTGACGGGATGAGAGCATGTTATGACGAGATGTGATCGTGCTCTGACGGGATAAGATCGGTTTGCAAGTGTTCTTAAAATCAATGTTCTATACTTAATTTTCTCCCTCGATGCTATCTTGCCATTTAAAATTATAAAAAATCGAAAAACCTATTATTTTTTTAAGATGATAATTGAATTTTCCCCAAGAAAAAATTCAATTTTTCATGATAAAAGATGGTGGAAAATTTAATTTTATGACTTTGTGTAACTGATAAACTAAATGGTACAGTTTCCGCTAAATAAAAAGAAACATTCTATTAAAATGATCCTCACTCATTGTTATGTTTTTAGTATTATTTTATCGTCGCCGTGATAGAGGTATAAAAGGTTGAGAAGTGGAAAATGTACATAAAAATTCATCAGCTATTAAAATAAGGGTTTAGTAAAGTTCAGGTGGCTGAAAAGCTCAATATCTCAAGGAGTACCATATATAGAAATTCGGAGCGTAACCAAGATACAATGTCGGAATGGGTGAAGAAAACGAAGGTTAGAAGAAAGAAACTAGATCCTTATAAAGATATAATTTTATCTTGGCTTTTTGAACATCCTGATATGTCTGCAGCTCAAGTTTTAGATTGGCTACAAGAGAGATACCCTAATCTTAAAGTAGCTGAAAGTACAGTTAGACTTTATGTAAGAGAACTTCGCAAAGAATATGATATTCCAAAGAAAGCAGCAACTGTATGGCTGTTGAAACAAGGTATAAACATCGTCCGGTTCTTGATGGCCATCTGGAACGGCCCATTCATGCGGGGGGAGGTGAAGCTGGCAATTTTTCGCGGTTGAAGGGGCGTTTTCAAATAGTATACGCCAATCGTGTTCGACAAGACATCGGCAATGTATAGCTAATGTTTTCAAATGATCGTTTAGGGAGAGGATGCATATAAAAGCCAGCGGTTTTTTTCCGGTAATGATAAGATGAGAAGGGATGATGGTTCATACGATTCATATGGGAGTTGTTGCATCGTGGGAAAAATGCGTGACTTGTTTCCTGGCGTTTTATTTACGCTTTTACTAGCATTCATCGCTTACCTACTCGGCGGTTATTTTCCGTTGTTGGGAGGTGCGGTCATCGGCATCTTGCTCGGTGTGTTCATCAACAACGTTTTCCACGTCCCGTCTGTGTTTTACAACGGGATCGATTTTGTCATGAAAAAGATTTTGAAGCTTGCCATCATGTTGTTGGGATTTTCTTTTCAATTTACGGATATA
Organism: Bacilli bacterium; assembly: GCA_012518125.1. Taxonomy (GTDB): domain Bacteria; phylum Bacillota; class Bacilli; order Bacillales; family Amphibacillaceae; genus Pseudogracilibacillus. Next base: position 6,327 of record JAAYTF010000031.1, read on the forward strand.
CTCAACGTTGGGAAAAGTTCGCTCGTCATCGTGTTGTTCAGCGTCATCTCCGGGCTCATGTTCACCTATTTCATCGGCATCTTGCTCGGCCTCCGAGGCAATACGTCGCTTCTCATCGGTTCAGGGACGGCGATTTGCGGCTCGACTGCGATCGTGACCATCTCGCCGATCATCAAAGCGAAGGAAGAAGAGTTGACGTATGCAGTCAATACGATTTTTGCGTTCAACGTGCTGGCGATTTTGATTTATCCGGTGATTGCCAATCTGCTTCAAATGACGGACGTTCATTTCGGGATTTGGGCAGGGGCGGCGATCCACGATACGTCATCCGTCGTGGCGGCCGGTTATGCGTTCAGTGATGAAGCGGGGGAAGTGGCCATCGTCGTGAAACTTGTAAGAACGCTCATGCTCATTCCGCTCGCTCTTTTGATCGCCCTTTATTACAGTATGAAAAATCGTGGTCATGTTGGAGAAAGGACGAAACTGCGCAACATGTTCCCGTATTTCATCCTTATTTTCGTGCTTGTGGCACTTTTGAATTCCGTTTTTGACATTCCAGCAACATTTTCGGATTCCATGACATGGCTAGCGAAATTTTTCATCGTCATGGTCATGGTGAGCGTCGGCCTGAAAACGGATGTGAGAAAAATCAAGCAGGTTGGTTTCAAACCGTTGGTTGTCGGCCTCATCGCATCGGTTTTGATCGGTGTCATCAGCATTTCGTTGATTTACATCCTCGTTTAATTTTTCATAAATTGTAAAATATGTACATATCAATGTAATAACAACATTTCCATCCTGCAACACCATGGTTGGAGGGTTGGAATAGGAAGCACAAGTATGTGCTTTTTTGATGACAATGGTTAAACAAAGAGAAATTAGAATATTGATTCATGTATAAAGGGGGGATTCTCAATCGGTTCAAGATGGATCAAGTTGGCAGTCCTCTATCTTGTGTTAGGCATTTGTGTAGGGTTATTCATGTCGATGACGCTGCAGTTGAATTGGGGCTCGGCGCACGCGCACGTAAATTTGGTCGGATTTGCGACAACTGCGCTATTCGGGGTCATTTATACAATATATCCGCAAGCGGCAAAGACGAAGTTGGGCATTTGGCATTTTTGGCTTCATCATATAGGTGTTCCCGTTTTCCTGCTCAGCGCTTTCCTCGTGCAAGTTCCAGGTATGCTAGATACGGCGCACATATTCACGTACACCGGAGGCGGCGCATTTTTGCTCGGTGTCATCTTGTTCATCATCAATGCGTTTACGAACATCAATGAAGCAAATGTGTTAAAAGAATGAAAGAAAAAGGGTCATTTCTCGATAACTTGAGGAATGTCCTTTTTTTTTGTGCTATATGACCATTGCATTTCATCCAGCATGCCCGCGATATTTATGGAAAAGGGTAATTTACAAAATAGTTTTGCCGTAAAAAGGCCATATTAAAGAGAGAAAAATGTAAAAAGAGGATGGTAAAGATGAGCGATTTTGACGCAATCGTGATTGGTTCAGGCATCAATGGCCTTACGTGTGCGGCGACTTTGGCAAAAGCAGGTTGGAAAGTGGTCGTCATCGAACAAGCGGACATGCCAGGCGGGGCGGCCAAATCGAGTGAATTGACACAAAAAGGGTTTATCAGCGATTGGTATTCGACGAATGTCGGAAGCTTCTTAAACGGCCCGTTTTATCAGGAACACAAGAACGAATTGGAGGAAAACGGCTTTACACCGGTCTTTTCGGACAAACCGTTTGCCAATTTGTTCCCGGATGGGACGGGTGTGAAAATTTATCAAGATCAAGACAAAACGAACGATCAAATCAAAAAGCTATCGATGAATGATTTCAATGCGTGGCAGCAGTTGAAGGAAGATTTTGAAGAATATTCACCGGAACTGCTTCCTTTGATGCAGATGGAGTTGCCGTCATTGAAAGCGGCGACGCAGCTTTTAAAACTGTACCGAAAATTGAAATTCAAAAAGACGATGGAATTGGCCAGTTTCATTGCCCAATCGCCGCGCGAGTTTGTCGAATCATGGTTTGAAAACGAAAAGACGCAGGCGATCTTTACGCCATGGGCTTTCCATTTGGATTATGCGCCGGACGTTTCCGTCGGAGCGATTTTTCCTTGCATCGAAGTGATTTCGAACCAACAAAAGGGGATGCCGGTCGCAAAAGGCGGCGTCAGCAACATGATCAACAGCATCATCAAAATCATCACCAAAAATGGCGGCGAAATCATGTTGAAGAAAAAAGTCGATAAAATCATCGTGAAAGATAATAAAGCGGTCGGCGTGCGGCTTGAAGACAAGCAGGAAATAATGGCGAAGCGCGCAGTGATCGGGAATGTGACGCCGACGCAAATCATCCAACGGTTGATCGATAAAGAGCTTTTGCCTTCGAGATATGTCGTCAAAGCGGAAAATTTCCGATACGGCCCGGGTTCGATGATGATCCATTTGGCGTTGAGCGGCAAAGTGGAGTGGCTGGCCGGGGAGGAATATTCATCTTTCGCCTATATCCATATCGGACCGTACACGGACGACATCGCCCGAACGTATACGTCGGTCCAGGCAGGGAGAATCCCCGACAAGCCGATGTTGATCATCGGTCAACAAAGTGTCGTCGATCCGACGCGCGCCCCGGAAGGGAAACAGACGCTTTGGATTCAAGTGCGCTCCATGCCGAAAGTCGTAAAAGGCGACGAACGGAACAAGATCAAACCTGCAGTGTGGGATGAAATAAAAGAACGGCTTGCGGACCGGATCATCGACGATTTGTCAAAATACGGTCCAAACCTTCCAGACATCATTTTAAAACGGGTCGTATTTTCCCCGATGGATTTGCAAAAGGACAACCCGAATTTGGTCGGCGGGGACAACGTCGGCGGCAGCCACCACCCATTTCAATATTATTTGTTCCGGCCGATTCCAGGTTACTCCCGCTACGAAACCCCGATTGAGCAGTTTTATGTATGCGGGGCGACCACATGGCCGGGCGGTGGGTTGAACGGCACGAGCGGATACCTTCTCGGAAATAAATTGTTGTAAAAAAAGTGAACGTCATCGTTATGCTTAATAGTGAAACGGACGGATGTATCTGTCCAATTCAAATTTACTATTAAGCATAATTTTTTTGCGCAAATTTCCAGGCGATGATTAAATGATGATCGATTGCAATAATCATCTAGACGTTTTTGCGACCATTTCCAATTGAATCGTATCTTTTTGAGATGAACATTCCGTCTTCCTCCCAGTAGAACAATTATTCACTCAAGTTCATGGCGAAATGGTCGAGATGGTTTTGTTTATGATTCAAACATTCAAATGAACGTTTGAATAATAGTTTGAACTAGGATATAATTTTCTTAAACGAAACGTTACAAATGTGCGGGTGATTAATATGGCAAACGATACATGCAGCATCCATTGCGTCCATTTGGATAAAGTGGCAAGAGTGAAGCAGGCACTTGCAAAGCACGATCCTTATCGGACGGTGAAATTGTTTAAAGCGTTAAGCGATGAAACACGGATGAAAATCGTGTATGCATTGGCGATCGAGGAAGAACTGTGCGTTTGCGATGTGGCAGCGATCATCAACGGCTCGAATGCAGCGGCGTCGCATCATTTACGGCTGCTTCGCAATTTGGAGATTGCAACATCTCGTAAAGAAGGGAAACTCGTCTACTATTCGCTCATTGATGAAAGAGTGAAGCGGCTCGTCATGGATGTTTTTCCAATGGAAAGCGGGGTGGAACAAGTTGGCTCATCCTATGGAAAATAATCAACTGGTGGAAAAGAAGATATATCGGGTGGAAGGTTTTTCTTGCGCCAATTGTGCGGGTAAGTTTGAACAAAACGTCAAGCGATTGCCCGGAGTGTACGATGCCAAAGTGAATTTCGGCGCGTCGAAAATAACCGTATATGGGGAAGCGACGATTGCGGAGCTTGAGGAGGCCGGCGCCTTTGAAAATTTGAAAATTTACCCTGAAGAAGTGGTGAATGCCACAGCGGAAAATCCGGAAAAAAGATTCAAGCAATGGCTGAATTCCAATTGGTCGCTCATCATTTCCTTATTCTTCAGTTTAATCGGTTTTGTTTCATTGTACGTCCTTGGGGAAAACAGCTGGTTGACGATATCCGTTTTCCTCGGGGCAATCGCCGTCGGCGGCTATCCGCTGTTTAAAACGGGCCTGAAACATTTGTTTGAATGGCATTTCGACATGAAAGTGTTGATGACGATCGCTATCATCGGCGCAACAATCATCGGTGAGTGGGCGGAAGCGGCGGTCGTCGTCATCTTGTTTGCCATCAGCGAGGCGCTTGAAACGTATTCCATGGAGCGTGCCCGCGAATCGATCCGCTCATTGATGAAACTGGCACCGAAAGAAGCATCCATCGTCCGTGACGGCATTGAACGGAAGCTACCGGTCGAAGACATCGAAGTCGGGGACGTCATGCTCGTCAAACCCGGTGAAAAAATCGCGATGGACGGCATCGTCATTAAAGGGAATTCGACCGTCAATGAAGCGGCGATCACGGGTGAATCGATCCCGAAAGACAAACGGGTGGATGACGAAGTGTTTGCTGGAACGATCAACCAGGAAGGTTATTTGGAAGTGAAAGTCACGAAATTGGCGGAAGATACGACATTGGCTAAAATCATCCACCTCGTCGAGGAAGCGCAGGCGGAACGTGCGCCGCATCAACAATTTGTCGACCAGTTCGCCAAGTATTACACACCGATTATTATGATTGTTGCGTTTTTGACTGCTATCATTCCTCCGTTGTTCTTGCAAGCGGATTGGGGCAAATGGATTTACTTGGGTCTTGCGGTGCTCGTTGTCGGCTGTCCATGCGCGCTTGTGATTTCGACGCCGATTTCCATCGTTTCCGCAATCGGAAATGCCGCGAAGAAAGGCGTTCTAATAAAAGGCGGCGTCCATCTTGAAAAATTGGGGCAACTTAAAGCGATCGCCTTTGACAAAACGGGGACGCTCACGAAAGGGGAGCCGGTCGTCACCGATGTCATATTACTTGACGATTCGATGGAAGAAAAAGAGTTGTTGGCGATTGCCGGAGCCATCGAATCCCGTTCCGAGCATCCAGTAGCGCAAGCGATTGTGGATAAAGTGAAAAAAGAGAACGTTTCGTATCAAACCTTGGACGTTACGAACGTGTCTGCGGTGATTGGCAAAGGAATCAAAGGAACGATCGCTTCTACGACGTATTGGATTGGAAAAGTGAATCTTTTTGAACCGTTGCGTTCAGTCGAAAAAGACGTCATCGAAAAATTGGGCGCGTTAGAGCGTGAAGGGAAAACGGCGATGCTCGTCGGAACGGAAAACAGGCTGCTTGGAATCATCGCCGTCCGTGATGAAATCCGTTCATCAAGCAAAGCAGCAATAACAAAACTGAACGAGTTGGGCATCGAAAAAACGGTCATGTTGACGGGCGATAATGAAACGACGGCGGAAGCGATCGGAGCGGATATAGGGGTCGCTGACGTCAGATCCGAATTGATGCCGGAAGATAAAATGGAGTGCATCAAACGGTTGCAAGAGCAACATGGCGAAGTCGCGATGGTCGGCGATGGCATCAATGACGCTCCCGCTTTGGCGGCGGCAACGGTCGGTATCGCAGTTAGCGATACGGGAACCGATACGGCAATGGAAACGGCCGATATTGTGCTTATGAGCGGCGATTTGGAAAAACTGCCGTTTGCGGTACGATTAAGCCGCAAAACATTGAACGTGATCAAGGCGAACATTACATTTTCGCTCGCCATCAAACTGTTTGCGCTCCTTTTGGTCCTACCTGGTTGGTTGACGTTATGGATCGCCATACTCGCCGATGTGGGAGCGACGATAATAGTTGCTTTAAATGGGTTGCGATTGCTGCGTGTCAAAGAATAGTTTGATAGAGGAGATTGAATTGTTAAGTTTTCGTGTTGAAAGGGCCAACTTGACTAAGTATAAAAAATGAAAAATCTTGGGACAAAACCGTTTGAAAATGTGAACAACCGTTTTGTCCCATTTTTTTATTTCATTCATCCGCAAGCAGGCCTAACGTTTTTTTCGGGCCATCGAACAAAATGTTAAAAAACAGTTGTGCGGAAGCTTCGGCATCGATCGGTTCGTCCGCTTGCAAAATGTATTCAACGAATGCGAGTGTCACGGAAGTGAATATGGTGACGAAAAGGTCGATCGCACGGGATTTTTTAATTGTTCAATTTTTGTCATTAGCGTTTCGGAAGCGAGTTGTTTGGACCGTTTTTTCAAGTAAAGAAAGCCTCAACAAATATAGTATCGTCCTCGTTTTGGATTTTGCACGTTTCTTTCATCTTCGTATGGGTGAAAAACTTGATCGAAAAACCCAAGTGGATAAGCTGATACTAGACAGCGTTTAGGTCGGTGGAAGTTGCTGCAAAAAGGCGATTCCTCCTTCGACATTCTTGTTAACGGTGTGCGTTAGTATCATCTTATATTTCCGCTCGTTGCAGCACTTGTCAAACGAGGTTTCATTTAAAATGGTTTTTTTTTGAAAACACACCTTGCGTTATTTGATTTGTATAGCATGAATCATGATGCAAACACTCGGGATAGTCCTTGTGTGTTTGCCCCGAGCGTTTTTTATCGGAAAGTCAGCATGTTTGATTACGTCCTTCAAGGAGCGGGGAAATGCATCTCAGGTCATCGTTGTGCCGGCGAAAAGATTACCCATTGCTATTATGAAAGAATTGGTGCGTTTCTTGTCGGAAAAACGACATATGATTTGCCGGGGAACGATCGATTGAATCGCATTCCGTGCATCCCGCAAAGCAAAATGATCACGGAAAAAAATCCTAGATCGAACTGGAAGACTGCCAAATCATGAATTATCACCGGAAAAATATGAACAATATTAGGCGAAGAAAATTTTATCAACATTGGGAGGATTGAACATGAGTGAAAAGAAGGTGGCAGTCATCGGTTCGGCAAGAGGAATCGGGAAAGAAATCGCCAAAAGGCTTGCCAGCGATAGCTTCCGCATCGTTTTGAATGATATCAACGAAGCGGAATTGAGGGAAACGGAGGAAGAATTCAAAAATAATCAAATTGAAGTGACCGCGTTCGTGGGGGATGTGACGAAGCCGGAGGATCAAGAAAATCTTGTCAAGCATGCCGGCGATACGTTTGGTAGCGTCGATGTGTTCATCAACAATGCGGGAGTGGAAGGGCAAGTCGGACCGCTTATCGAAGCTGATCCGAAACAAGTCGATTTCGTATTGAATGTCAATATAAAGGCGTCGTATACGGAATCGCCGCTGCTGCAAAACAGATGATCAAACAAGGAAAAGGCGAGAAAATCATCAATGTTTGCAGCATCGCAGGTCAAGTAGGATTTGAAATGTTGGGCGTCTATTCCGCCTCGAAGTTTGCGGTCAAAGGACTTACGCAAACGGCTGCGAAAGAATTGGCGAAGAATAAAATCACTGTGAATGCATATTGTCCTGGGATTGTCGGAACGAGCATGTGGGAGCGGCTTGATGAGAAGATGATGGAACATTTGGGGACGAAAAAAGGGGAAGCGTTCGCCAAGTTTTCGGAAGGGATCACATTGGGAATGTCGCAAACGCCGGAAGATGTCGCGAATCTCATTTCGTTTCTAGCTTC
>JAAYTF010000032.1 GCA_012518125.1 Bacilli bacterium
CGCCCGAAGGCTTCAGTCTGCTTCCCGCGCTCGACTTGCATGTATTAGGCACGCCGCCAGCGTTCGTCCTGAGCCAAGATCAAACTCTCCATAAAAATATCCGTAAGCGAATCGTTCGCTCTAACGTGCGTTTGAAATCTCAGCTAAGATGGTTCGAGGTGTAAAACATCGTTTTACTTCCCCGCACATATTGGCTGGTTATGTTCAATTTTCAAAGAGCAAATCAAAGTCTTTTGACAGCGACTCTTTTAATATAACACAAATTGAATTTCGATGTCAAGAGTTTTTTTAACTTTTTTTGAAAATGATTTGTTTTTTGGCTCGTTTTCAGAGCCGATTATTAATATAACATGGTCCAAAACAAAATGCAACAAAAATATTTAGTTTATTTTTTCCTCCTACAAACGTTGTTATTACTCGATTTATTGAAAAAACACAACGCAGATTTGCAAAATTTGGCAAGAATTTGTAAGAAAATGCGCTTTTAGGGAATATCATTCCCCAAAAGCGCATATATCAACATGAATCCTTCCGCGTACTGTGGGCAAACTAATCGTATCTCATGCTTAAACGCGGTCGGTAACAGACGAAATCCATTCGCTTACTTGTTTCTCATTTGCGGGAATAAGAGCACGTCTCTGATGGACGGCGAATTTGTCAACAACATGACGAGACGATCGATTCCGATACCTAGACCCCCAGTCGGAGGCATGCCGTATTCCAATGCTTCAATGAAGTCTTCATCCATTAAATGCGCTTCATCATTTCCCGCATCTCTTTCTTTCAGTTGCGCTTCAAAACGAGCTCGTTGATCGATCGGGTCGTTTAATTCAGTGAACGCATTCGCATGTTCTCTTCCGACGATGTACAATTCAAAACGGTCGGTGAAGCGTTCGTCGTCTTTATTCTTTTTGGCAAGCGGCGAAATTTCGACTGGATGTCCATATATAAACGTCGGTTGGATAAGTTTTTCTTCAACCTTTTGTTCGAAAAATTCATTGACGATATGTCCATATGTCATATGATCTTCGATTTCAACCCCATGTTCTTTAGCAAGTTTTCTCGCTTCTTCATCTGACATATCTTTCCAGAAGTCAATGCCGGTATGTTCTTTTATTGCATCGACCATATGCTGCCGTTTCCACGGAGGCGTCAAGTCGATTTCATGGTCACCGTATGAAATTTTCGTCGTTCCGAGAACTTCTTCGGCGATGTGTGCAATCATGTTTTGCGTCAATTCCATAATATCTTCGAAATCGGCGTACGCTTGATACAATTCCATCATCGTAAATTCCGGGTTATGCCGAGTGGAAATCCCTTCGTTTCTAAACACTCTTCCGATTTCGTACACTTTTTCCATGCCGCCGACGATGAGACGCTTCAAATGAAGTTCGATGGCGATACGCATATAAAGCGGCATGTCCAACGCATTATGGTACGTTTCAAACGGACGAGCATTCGCTCCCCCTGGGATTGGATGGAGCATTGGCGTCTCGACTTCCAAAAAGCCCAAGTTGTTTAAATAATTGCGCATCGATTGGATGATTTTACTACGCAACACGAACGTTTTGCGACTGTCTAAGTTCATGATCAAATCGAGGTAGCGTTTGCGATAGCGCAATTCGATGTCTTGCAAGCCGTGGTATTTCTCCGGCAGCGGGCGCAACGACTTTGTCAAAAACGTAAATTCGTTCACGTGAATCGTAAGTTCACCGACGTTCGTTTTGAACACGACGCCCGTTACGCCGATAATATCGCCAAGGTCAACCGTTTTAAATATATCGTATGCTTCTGTGCCGATGTCGTCTCTTCTGACGTATAATTGAATTTGATCGCTCGCATCTTGGATGTGGCAAAAACTGACTTTGCCTTTTCCACGCTTCGTCATCACTCTTCCGGCAATTGTCACCGTTTTGTTCAATTCCGCCAACTCTTCTTTCGTTTTATCGCCGAATGCTTCATGCAATTCTTTGGCTAGTTGCGTGCGGACAAACTTTCCACCAAAAGGATCGATTCCTTTGTCGTATAACTCTTTCAATTTTTCCCGTCTTACGATTTCTTGGTCGGTTAACTGTTCCGTCACATTGATCACTCCAATATAAAAAATCGTTGCTTTTGATTCGAATCTATATATA
>JAAYTF010000033.1 GCA_012518125.1 Bacilli bacterium
GCTAACGAAGAAGCGTTCGAAGCGGCCCGCGAAGTCGCACGAAAAGAAGGCATTTTAGGCGGCATTTCATCAGGTGCGGCAATCGCCGCAGCGAAAAAAGTGGCGAAACGTCTCGGAAAAGGCAAAAAAGTGCTTGCGATTTTACCGGACAATGGGGAACGTTATTTATCCACCGCTTTATATCAGTTCGACGAATAATGTAAAAAAAGCGATACTGGTCGTATCGCTTTTTTTATTTTATCGGCATCATGCTTTTCCGTGCAGTTATGGTAAACTATAATGTATATGTGAATATGTGAACGTTAATATTTAAAAAAGAGGAATTGGTGAATGGGAATGGAAATAAAAACGAAAACAAAAACGTTGCAATTAAATGAGCGGACCCATATCATGGGCATTTTGAATGTCACGCCCGATTCGTTTTCGGACGGCGGGAAATACACGACGATTGAAAAAGCAGTCGAACATGCATTAAAGATGGAACGAGAAGGAGCCGATATCATCGACGTCGGAGGCGAGTCGACGCGTCCTGGACATGAGCCGGTTTCTGTCGAAGAAGAGATCGAGCGGGTCGTTCCTGTCATCGAAGCATTGAAACAACACGTATCCGTCCCGATATCGATCGATACGTACAAAGCAAAAACGGCTGAAGCGGCGATCAAAGCGGGTGCCGACATCATCAACGACATTTGGGGGGCAAAGTACGACCCCGAAATGGCCAATGTTGCAGCGGCATACGATGTTCCGATCATCTTGATGCATAACCGCGACAATAAAACGTACAGCCATTTAATTGAAGAGATGATTTCCGATTTGGAAGAAAGTGTCGCAATCGCCAAAGAACGCGGTGTCAAAGACGAGCAAATCATCATCGATCCCGGCATCGGTTTAACTTTTGGAAAAACATTGGAGGACAACTACGTCGTGCTGCGTCATTTGGAAAAAATTGTACAACATTTTCCTTATCCACTATTGTTGGCGGCGTCGAGAAAATCGTTCATTTCAAAAGTGCTCGATATACCGCCACAAGCGCGCGACAATGCAACCGGCGCGGTGACTTGCCTCGGTATTCAAAAAGGGGCGCGCATCGTTCGGGTGCACGATGTGAAACGAAATGTCGAATTGGCAAAAATGATGGATGCGATGTTAAAGGGAATTGGTGTTGATGGATAAAATCAAATTGAAAGGATTATCGTTTTACGGCTACCATGGGGTGTTTCCGGAAGAAAACCGCCTCGGACAACGCTTTGTCGTAAATGTTACGATGTATTTGCCTTTGAAGCAGGCCGGGCAAACGGATGAGATGAAAAATTCCGTCGATTACGGGGATGTGTATGAAGCCGTCAAACGAATCGTCGAAGGAAAACCGAAAAAATTGCTTGAAGCAGTGGCGGAACAAATTGCCGCGGATCTGTTCGATACATTTCCGTTGATTCAAGCGTTAGATGTGGAAGTTGTCAAACCGAATCCGCCGATTAGGGGACATTATGAAGCGGTGGCAGTTGAAATTCATAGGGAGCGAAACGAATGAACGTCGCATATATCGGCTTAGGATCGAATATTGAACCTCGCCATACGTACTTAAATGAGGCGCTCAAACGGTTGGAAACGCACGAAGCGGTTGATATCAAAAAAACTTCTTCCATTTATGAAACGGAGCCTCTCGATTATTTTGACCAAGACCGTTTTTTAAATATGGTTGTCGAAATTGAGACGGTGTTATCGAGCATGGAATTATTGAAACTGTGCCAACAAATCGAGTTGGAATTAGGCCGGGACCGCAGCGAAAAGGCAATCGAAAAGGGCCCGCGGACGATCGACCTTGACATTTTGCTGTTTAATGACGAGAATAAAAATTTAGATGAATTGCAAATACCGCATCCGCGCATGCACGAACGGGCATTTGTCTTAGTGCCTTTAAACGAAATTGCGCCGACGAAAGCTGTTCCGCATCTCGGCCAAAGAGTGAACGATTTGTTGAAACGGCTGCCCGCGTCGGAATTGCGGGGCGTCGTCAAATGGAAGCCGAAAGC
>JAAYTF010000034.1 GCA_012518125.1 Bacilli bacterium
ACACTTTGCCGTACGGCTTGGAATGGAGTGCAATCCACTGCCGTCTCGTGTTGATCGCCTCAACCGACTTGTTGCTGATGTACGTACCGTCACCAAGACCTTCCAAAATTTGCGCCAAATAATCGCTGCCTTCACCTTTTCCAATAAAGACGGAGACGCCGAGTGAAAGGGCGGTCCTTGCCGCTTCGAGTTTCGAACGCATGCCGCCGGTGCCGACTTTCGAACCTTCGCTTGAAGCCCGCTCCAAAATTTCATCGGTAATTTCTTCAAGGAAATGGTATTTTTTCGCTTGTGGATTTTTGAACGGATTATCGGTGTAAATACCGTCGATATCCGTAATGATAATCAATTGATCGGCGTGGATAAAGCCGCTTACGAGCGCGGACAACATGTCGTTGTCGCCGAACGTCAATTCTTCGACCGCGACCGTGTCGTTTTCGTTGATGATCGGGATGATCCTCCGGTCGAGCAGTTCCATGATCGTTTGAAACGCATTACGGTAGCGGACGCGATCGGAAAAGTCGCTGCGTGTCAGCAAAATTTGCGCGGGAACGATGCCAAATTTTTGGAACTCTTCCGTATACTTTTGGATGAGCAGCCCTTGCCCGACGGCAGCTGCGGCTTGTCTCCCTTTTACGGTGACAGGCCGGTTCGGGTAACCCAACTTTTTAAATCCTGCAGCAACCGCGCCTGATGAAACGATGACAACATCATGGTTTTGATGATACAAAGAGGCGATTGCCGCAACATGATCGGACAATTTTTGTTCGTCAATTTCACCTTGCTCGTTCGTAAGCGAACTGCTACCGATTTTTACGACGACCGTCTGTTTTTTCATGCTCCCAATCTCCTACTCCAAATGAAAATTGATTTCGTAAAAAAAAGCCCATTCATCCTCATGCAAGGACGAAAGAGCTTACTTTTCCGCGGTACCACCTTGACTTGAATGTGAAGCCACATTCCACTCTGCATCGTAACGTGATGAAGACGCCGGTTTTTTAGACCAGACTAAAAGGCAGGTTCTGCAGGTTCCTATGATGGAATCTTCCAGCTTAAAAATTCCACTCTCTGGCATAGTACATCTGCATACTATTCCTTTATCATCGTTCAAAATATTCTTATTTATTGTTATCTTATTCATTTTTCAGCGAAAAAGCAAATGATTCGTACAAAAATTTGCCTCATGTCGCGAATGTGGATACGGAAACCGGGTATAATACTGTTGGATGGAACATAAGGAAAATATTAGCAAAAACATCAAGCAAAGGAGAATGTTGCATGGCAAAAATCGGAGTAGTTGTGGGAAGTATCCGAAAAGGGTCGTTTTCGAAAAGCATTGCGGACAATGTCGTCGGACTTTTCCCGAGCGGATACGAACTCGAATTCATCGATATTGCAAACTTGCCGCTCTATAACCAAGATTACGACGAACAAGACATTCCTGAATATACGACGTTCCGCAACAAAGTGAAATCTATGGATGCGATTTTGTTCGTGACGCCAGAGCATAACCGTTCGATTCCAGCGGCTTTGAAAAACGCGCTCGATGTCGGATCGCGCCCGTACGGACAAAATGTGTGGGATGGAAAGCCGGCAGCGATCATCAGCCACTCCCCGAGCAATTTGAGCGGTTTTGGCGCCAACCACCATCTGCGTCAGCCGTTGGCATTTTTAAACATGCAAGTGTTGCAGCAGCCGGAATGCTATTTGGCGAATGTCCATGAACTGTTGGACGACAATGGGAAAATCACGCGCCAAGATACGGTGGAATTTTTGCAAGGTTTCGTTGACGCGTTCGTTCAGTTGATTGAGAAACATCAATAAAAAAACATTGGGACAAAGGGAGAAACGCTCCGCTTTGTCCCGAATTTTTTTACTGTTTGATTTTTTCTTTGGCGATTTCGCGCAATTCGCGTTTTAAAAACTTGCCGACGGAAGTTTTTGGTATTTCTTCGATGAAATATATTTCATCCGGCAGCCACCAGCGGGCAAACTTCAATTGATGCTCCAAGAAATGGAGGAGATCGTCTTTCGTCGTTTGGGCATTTTCTTTCAATACGACGAACGCGACCGGCCGTTCCATCCATTTTTCATGCGGCACGGCGACGACGGCCGCTTCAATGACATCATCATGCGCCATCAAGCCGTTTTCCAAATCGACCGAAGAAATCCATTCGCCGCCGCTTTTGATGAGGTCGCTCGTTCGGTCGACGATTTTGATGAACCCTTCTTCATCGACCGTCACAACGTCACCGGTCTTCAACCAGCCATCAACGAATGCGTTTTTGGAACGATCGTCCTTGTAATATGAATCCGCAATCCAAGGTCCTTGCAGCAATAGTTCGCCCATCGTTTTTCCGTCATGCGGGACTTCATTTCCTTTATCGTCGACGACTTTCATATTTAGGCCGGGGACGATGATACCTTGTTTTGCACGTAATTCCAACCGTTCATCTTCCGGCAGATCTTGTTGGTAACTTTTCAGACGTGCCACGGTGGCCAGTGGCGTCGTTTCCGTCATGCCGTATGCGTGGATGAACGGGATGCCGTAATCGACTTCAAATTTGCGGATCATTTCTTTCGGTGCGGCTGAACCGCCGCAAACGACGGCACGGATCGAATCGATGTTGTACGAACCTTTTTCCAACACTTGCATCAAACCGAGCCATACGGTCGGCACACCAGCCGTGATCGTCACTTTGTATTTTTCAAGCAACTCGGCAATGATTTGCGGCGTCATTTGCGGACCCGGGAATACTTGGGTAGAACCAAACCATGTCGCAGCAAACGGAAGCCCCCAGGCATTGGCATGAAACATCGGGACGACCGGCAAAATACGATCGGATTCGGAGATGCCCAACGTATCAACGAGTCCAGCCGCCATGCTGTGCAAAACGATGCCGCGATGTGAATAGACGACACCTTTTGGCAATCCGGTCGTGGCCGACGTGTAGCACATGCCCGCAGGATCGTTTTCATCGATGTTCGTACTGAATTGAAATTCCGCATCACCCTCACTGATGAGCTGTTCGTATGAATAAAGCGGCTCCAACGTCGATTCCGGAAGCTCCGTATCATCCGCCATGACGATGAACGCCTTCACCGTTGTTAAATCATCTTTGACACGTTCAATGAGCGGCAATAAATCGATATCGATGATAAGCACTTTGTCTTCGGCGTGGTTGACGATGTAGCTGATATGTTCACCGGGAAGACGGATGTTGATCGTATGCAGCACAGCACCGATCGAAGGAATGGCAAAATATGCTTCCAAATGGCGGTGGTGATTCCAAGCGAACGTGCCGACACGATCGCCTTTTTCCACGCCCAATCGTTTCAACACGCTCGCCAGTTTTCGCGTCCGTTCCGCCATATCTTTGTACGTGTACTCGAAAATGCCGCTATGCGTCCGTGAAATGATTTCTTTTTTTGGAAACAGTTTTTCTGCACGTTCGATCATCGAAACGATCGATAAAGGTGTGTCCATCATCTTACATCATCCCCCTCATACATGTTTTAACACCGGTTCCATTTTTAATGCCTGTTCACGCAGCTTGTATTTCAGCACTTTGCCCGATGCGTTTCGCGGAAGCAACTTTTCCTCAAAGAAGATCGTCGGCGTTTTGTAGCCGGCCAGATGCTCGCGGCAAAAAGCGCGCAAATCTTCGTAATCGATGTTACGGCCTTCCTTCGGGACGACGACAGCTGCGACCCGCTCGCCCCAAGTCGGGTCCGGCACGCCGATGACCGCCGCTTCCAGCACATCAGGGTAACGGTATAATATATGTTCGACTTCCGTCGAGTAGACGTTTTCGCCGCCGGTGATGATCATATCTTTTTTCCGGTCGACGAGCGTATAGATGCCGACTTCGTTCACGGTCGCCAAGTCGCCCGTGTAAAGCCAGCCATCGCGGAGCGTTTCGGCCGTTTCTTTCGGTTTTTTGTAATATTCTTTCATGACCATGTCGCTTCGGATCAACAGTTCGCCGACTTCGCCGGGCTTTATCGGATTTCCGTCATCATCGACGACTTTCACTTCCGTCCCCAAAATCGGCCGTCCGCCGGCACCTGCATATTGTTCATGGTCTTCCGGATGCAACAAAATGCCTCCCGGCCCCGCTTCGGTCAAGCCGCACAAATTGTATATTTGTTTATTGTTAAACAGTTTGATCGTCTGCTCGATGAGCGAGGTCGGCATTGGCGCGGCTCCATAACCGTACCGTTTGATCGAGGACAAGTCGTAATCCTCTTTGTTGGGAACTTGCAGCAAAAAGTTGTACATCGTCGGGATGCCGAAGAAGAAGGTGATCTTTTCTTTTTCTATCGTTTCCAACACTTTGATTGGATTGAACTCTTCGTGGATGACTTGCGTCGCTCCGACGTAAGTGCCTGAGATGAGAAACAAATTCAATTGTGCGGAGTGGAACAATGGTGCAAGATGGAGCAAATTGTCTTCGGCGTTCAGTTGAAAAGTGATGGCGACATTCATGCCGACTTGCAATACGCGCAAATGATCGAACAAGGCGCCTTTCGGATTTCCCGTTGTACCGGATGTGTACAAAATTTCCGCATCGTCGCGTTCAGAAACGACGACATCCGGCTCGTCCTTGTTCGAGCTGTACACTTCCTCGAATGTCAGTTGGTTTTCAAGGACGTGGTCTTTGGCGATGAGCA
This sequence comes from Bacilli bacterium, assembly GCA_012518125.1. Classification (GTDB taxonomy): domain Bacteria; phylum Bacillota; class Bacilli; order Bacillales; family Amphibacillaceae; genus Pseudogracilibacillus. The sequence goes on from JAAYTF010000034.1 coordinate 4,675, forward strand.
GGCGCAGTTTGTCGTTGTTTTCCGTCGCTTTTTGGATGATATCGGCATAATCGACATCAAAAAAGAGGGCGACGGAATCCGAGTCTTTTAAAATGTACTCGACTTCACGTTCCGTAAGCCGGAAATTGATCGGCACTGCAACCGCCCCGGCTTTCATGATGGCATAAAACGCCATGACGAACAAGTCGGAATTTTTCATCATGATGCCGATTTTGTCGCCTTTGTCAATGCCGCGGGCGAGGAGGCCGTTGGCCAGCCGATTGACATATTCGTTCATTTCCTTGTACGTGTACGTTTTCGGACCGAACTTGAAGGCAAGTTTGTCCGGTATGCGGTTCGCGTTACGCATCAACGTCGTTCCGATATTCATTCAAATCCCTCCTGATACTCGATTTCAACGAGTTGTAAGCGCTGTCATTTTGTTCTGAAAAATGGGCACACCTCCATTGCAACATATGATGTCAAGAAGGGAGAACACATCCGGAATTCTCCCTCCTAACTTGGTGAAAGACCTATGATTATTCTTTATTTTACATGAATTGATGCAAGATTGGAATAGAAATTTTATGTTTATTTTTGTCGATTCGGGGCAAGGGTGCGAATTTTTCCAGGCGTTTTCGACAATTTGATCGGAATGCCGATATGTTTGATGGCGCCGATTTCTTCGTCTTCGATCGTTTCAATCATATTGCGCGCTTTCACTTGCGGATTTTCCACGACTTCAGGGAAGGTGAGGATCGGCGAAACGCAAGCGTCGAGCGGCTCGAAAATTTCCGTCCATTCCTCAAGCGTCTTCTTTTTGATGATGGCTTGAATTTCTCTTTTCATTTCACGCTGGCTTTCTTTCGGTTCGAGTTGTCTTGCGATGAAATCTTTTCGTCCGATCGTTTCGCAGAACACTTTCCAGAACTTCGCCTCAACAGCTCCCACCGCCAAGTAGCGGCCGTCTTTCGTTTCGTATACATTGTAGTAGGCTGTCCCGCCATCAAGCATTTGTTCACCGCGCTCAGGTACAATGCCCGCGTTCAAATAACCTGGCAAGAGCGCCTGCAGCCAAGGCAGGACGTTATCGAACATGCTGATGTCGACGAACTGGCCTTCCCCGGTACGTTCACGATGGAAAAGGGCAAGCAAAATGCCGATGATTGCAGGTTGAGCGCCTCCGCCGATATCGGCGATTTGTGTCGCTGGCACAATGGGCGGCTGGTCGCTTGTGCCCATCAATTGGAGCAAACCTGCATAACCTATGTAGTTCAAATCATGCCCCGGTTTGTCGCGGTAAGGCCCTGTTTGGCCATAGCCGGTGATGGCGCAATAAATGAGTTTTTCGTTATGTTGTTTCAACGTTTCGTAACCTAAGCCGAGCCGGTCCATGACGCCCGGGCGGAACGATTCGACGACGACATCCGCCTCCTTTACCATTTCCAAAAACGTATTTTTGTCCGCTTCATCTTTCAAATTGAGGGTGACGGACGTTTTGTTCCGGTTCAAAGAGTGGAACATCACGCCTTGGCCGGCGACTTTCGGTTCGAAATCGCGCGCATAATCGCCGAGGAACGGGTCTTCGATTTTGATCACTTCCGCGCCGAAATCGGCCAAAACCATCGTCGCATAAGGGCCGGGCAACAGCCTCGACAAATCGAGCACGCGGATGTTGGAAAGCGGCATATGTAATCTTCCTTTCTAAAGGGAGTATTATTCTTTATTCTAAAGCATTCCGCTAATCGTTTCAATTTTTAAAAAAATATGTATATTTCGCAAGAAGTGAGCTTTCATTCCAAGGTTCCGCCCAAAAAAAGCCGAATGCCCCGCCGATCAGATGGCGAGGCATATGTACGGACAAATAGGAAGGTGCTAAGTGACGTGTTACAATCAATCAAGTCTTTCGATGATTGTCGCGTTGGCCATGCCCATGCCTTCGCACATGGTTTGCAAACCGTAACGGCCGCCAGTGCGCTCGAGTTCATGCATCATCGTGACCATGAGGCGAGCACCGGTCGCGCCAAGCGGGTGACCAAGCGCAATCGCTCCACCGAGTGGATTCAATTTCTTCGGATCAGCGCCTGTCTCTTTCAACCAGGCGAGTGGAACAGAAGCGAATGCTTCGTTCACTTCAAAGACGTCGATATCATCGATCGTCAAGCCGGCGCGTTTTAACACTTTTTCCGTGGCAGGGATCGGACCTGTCAACATCAGTGTCGGATCGGATCCTACCACGGTGCGGGCGACGATGCGGAAACGCGGCTTTAAGCCAAGTTCTTTCGCTTTTTTATCAGACATGATGAGAAGCGCCGCGGCACCGTCGCTCATTTGGCTTGAGTTGCCGGCAGTGATGACACCGTTTTCTTTGAACACAGGTTTCAATCCGGACAATGCTTCCAAAGAAGTATCTCTCCGTGGCCCTTCGTCTTGTGTCATGGTGACAGTGGAACCGTCATCGAGCGTCACTTCAAGCGGCATGATTTCACGTTCGAAGTAGCCTTGATCTTGGGCTTCGAGGGCACGACGGTGGCTTTCAAGTGCGAATTCATCCAATTCTTCACGAGAAAAGCCCCATTTTTCCGCAATCATTTCCGCAGAAACACCTTGGTGGACCATTTTGTACTTGGATGTGAGGCTTTCCGTATAGTCCACGCCCTCACGGTTGGAGAACATCGGTACACGGGTCATGCTTTCAACGCCGGCGGCGACGACGACATCCATGTCGCCGGCCAAAATCGCTTGTGCAGCGAAGTGGACGGCTTGTTGGCTCGAACCGCACTGACGGTCGATGGAAATACCTGGAACTTCTATTGGATAGCCGGCAATCAATGCTGCTTGGCGACCGATGACTTGACCTTGTTCCCCTGACTGTGTGACGCAACCCATGATGACATCATCGATGATTGCCGGGTCGATGCCCGTGCGTTTGACCAATTCTTTTAACGGCGCGGCAGCCAAGTCTTCCGGTCGGTAATTTTTCAACATTCCATTGCGCTTGCCGACAGGAGTGCGCACTCCTTCTACAATAACGGCTTCAACCATCATTCATCATTCCTTTACATTCATTTTTTATAAACCCATGTTTTTCGCGATGATGACTTTCATAATTTCGTTTGAACCGGCATAGATGGATGAAACGGCGACATCGCGGAAACGACGGGCGATTTCATACTCTTCCATGTAACCATACCCGCCATGAAGCTGCATGCATTCCGTCGCAACTTTCTTCGCCAAATCGGTGACCCACCATTTTGCCATGGAAACTTGTGTGACGACATCTTTTCCTTCCATGTGCTTCACGATCAAATCGTCGACGAACGTGCGGGCGATGGTGACTTCCGTGTACATTTCCGCGAGTTTGAATTGCGTGTTTTGGAATTTGCTGATCGGTTGCCCGAACGCTTTTCGCTCTTTTACGTAATGGATCGTCTCTTCCAACATCACTTCAGAGCTCGTCAAGCTTTGGATCGTGACCATGAGACGTTCTTGTTGCAATTTTTCCATCAAGTAGTAAAAACCTTTTCCTTCTTCACCGAGCAAGTTTTCTTTTGGAACACGGGCGTCTTGGAAAATCAATTCCGCCGTGTCGCTTGCGTGTTGACCGACTTTTTTCAGTTTTTTCCCTTTTGTAAAACCTGGTGTATCTGCTTCAATGACGAGCAGGCTGATGCCGCGATGTGCCGGTTTGGCGTTTGGGTCCGTTTTGACCGCAACGATGTAAATGTCGGCGATATGGCCGTTTGTGATGAACGTTTTCTCACCGTTGACGATGTAGTAGTCGCCGTCTTTTACCGCGGTCGTTTGGATGTTTGCCAAATCGGAGCCGGTATTTGGCTCGGTCATGGCCACGGCTGAAATCAAGTCGCCTGATACAGCACCTGGCAACCATCTTTCTTTTTGTTCTTCGGTGCCGTATGATTCGATGTAAGGGATGACGATATCGTTGTGCAAGCTGACGCCGACAAGCCCGACGTTTACGCGGTCCAATTCTTCCGCAGTGACGACGGCAAAGCCGAAGTCCGCATTGACACCGCCGTATTTTTCATCAACTTGCGGGCAAAGGAACCCTTCGGCGCCCATCTTTTTCCAAAACTCACGTGGCACTTCTTTGTTTTTCTCCCACTCATCGATGTAAGGTCGTGCGTTTTTATCCAAAAACTTTCTTAACGCTTCACGGTAAATTTCATGTTCTTGTTTCAGATAAGGTCTAGTCACTTTATTCACCTTTCCAACATGTGATGTTAAAAATCCCTTTTTCGCTCATGCAGGTATTCATGTAAAGTCAAGTCCAAAATGAGGTTGAATTTGCTGAAGCATCATGAAAAATTGAATGCCATTCCAAATCATTTTGGACTTGACAGCAGTTTATCCGGTTTGTCGCGTTCAAGCAACATTGGCATTTGTCAAAGGTCAGGTCCGAATATGGAAAAACCGATCCCATCACTTAGGCTGCATGCGGATTGCACCGTCCAAACGGATGACTTCGCCGTTTAACATCGGGTTTTCGATGATGCTTTGCACTAATTTTGCATACTCAGCCGGGCGTCCCAAACGTTGCGGGAATGGGGTCATTTTGCCCAAAGATTCTCTCGCTTTTTCCGGCAATGTAGCGAACAATGGCGTTTCAAACAATCCTGGCGCAATCGTCATGACACGGATGCCAAATCTTGACAAATCGCGGGCGATTGGCAACGTCATGCCGACGACACCGCCTTTTGAAGCGCTATATGCCGCTTGGCCGATCTGTCCGTCAAACGCTGCCACCGACGCTGTATTGACGATGACGCCGCGTTCTTGTTCTTCGTTCGGCTCGTTGTTTTGCATTTTTTCCGCTGCCAAACGAATCATGTTAAACGTGCCGTTCAAGTTGACGTCAATCACTTTCTTGAATGCGTCGAGTGGATGTGGGCCGTCTTTGGCGACGGTGCGTTGGGCAATGGCGATGCCTGCACAGTTGACGAGGGCGTTTACTTTTCCGAACTTTTCTACCGCTTGATTGATGGCGTTTTGCGCGCTTTCTTCATTTGTTACGTCGGTTTTTACGAATAAAGCATGTTCCCCAAGTTCTTCTGCCAATTGTTGGCCACGCTCCTCTTGGAGGTCGGCGATCACGGCTTTTCCGCCGTTGGCGACGATGTTTCTGACTGTCGCTTCACCTAAACCGGAAGCTCCGCCGGTGACGATGGCTACAACTTCTTTCAATTCCATAACGATATCTCTCCTTCGCCTAGGTAGTGATGGTTTATTTAAACTAGTGAGTTACACTAGATAACTCCGGTTTGACGATGCGGATGACGTATTTCGTGATCACTTTTGTAAAGTCTTCGACGTTCTTTTTACCTTCGAGCGAATGCCACTGCATCATCCAGTTCAACGCACCGAGCAACAAGTTCCTGACGATTTTGATTTCGTCCTCGGCGATGTTGAACGATCCGTCTTTGATGCCTTCTTTCAACAATACATCATATTTTTCCGCGTATTTTTCTTGGAGGCGGTATATTTCGTTGATTTGTTCCTCGGTGAAAATTTCCTCTGGTTTGATCATCAGTTCGAACCCTGCTTTGTTGTACACGAGGTGTTCCGTGTGCAATTGGATCATTTTGATCAACTTTTCTTCTGCATTCGCTTTCATTTTTTCCACGAATGAAAAATGGCCGAGGCTTTCATTCAATAATTTGATTTGGCTTTCGAAGACGAGTTCTTGCTTGTTTTTGAAATAGTAATATAGTGAACCTTTCGTCATCAACAAGCGAGAGGCGATGTCTTCCATCGTCGTGCCGTGGTACCCTTTTTCCGCGATGATTGCGATGGCGGATTCCATGATTTCTTCCCTTTTCAGTGCCGCTTTTTTCTCTCTTAAAGACAATGATGCTGCCCCCTCTCTCTGCCATCAACGAAACTAAGTAAAGTTTAGCGGTTTAAAATTTGAATGTCAAGTCAATTTTTTAACCATTGGTAGATAGTGTTATAAGAGTTGATTTGACAATGTTTTTATCTTGTAATACATGAAAATACAACAAACCATTGAAATGAATGTCGATGTTAGAAAGGTGTTTTTCAAAGCGGAGTCAAAATATGAACCTTCGTTCAAAAAAGCTAGAACGTTTCGTAAAAAGTTCAAAAAACTTGCCGGTTTTCCGCAAAACACCTTGGAAAATGATGTTACAATGAAAGTGGATAAGAACTGGCAGCTGATTTTGGCGGAGCGATTTGTTGAAAGGGTGGAGCGAATGTACATTTATCAAGCGGAGGAAATCCGGCATGTGGAT
>JAAYTF010000035.1 GCA_012518125.1 Bacilli bacterium
GCCAACCGAATACGCCATCGATTTCACCAGTGTAAAAACCGATATACTTAAGGCGAGCTTGCAATTCGATGACGTCTTCGCCAAATGCCCCATGTTGGATCACTTGTTCGCTGAATGCCTTTGCTTCCCGATTGACCCCGGCCGGGAACAAAGAACAGACAATGATCAGAAACAACAAAAAGAGTACTCGTTTACCTTTCATCACCATTACCTCCATCGAAGTTCTACGCTTATTTTTTGATGTACAATTGAATTTATACATTTCTCAACGAATCTTTAACGGACAATTCTCTCATGGAAACCAATAAAAAAACGCCTTTCATCATTGAAAGGCGTTCAATGGCTGTGTTTATACCCAACCGCGGTAGCGCGCTGCTTCGGCCATTTTTCTTACGCCGACCATGTATGCAGCCAAGCGCATATCTACGTTTCTCGTTTGCGCCGTATTATAAATCGTTTCGAACGCTTTTGTCATCACTTTGCGCAACTTTTCTTCCACTTCTTCTTCGGACCAGTAGTAACCTTGATTGTTTTGCACCCATTCAAAGTAAGATACGGTGACGCCTCCGGACGACGCCAACACGTCTGGAACGATCAATTTTCCGCGTTCCGTCAAAATTTTCGTCGCTTCGATCGTCGTTGGACCGTTTGCCGCTTCGACGATGATGTCCGCTTTAATGTTATGTGCATTTTCTTTCGTAATCTGGTTTTGCACTGCGGCCGGGACTAAAATATCACAATCCAACTCCAACAATTCTTTGTTCGTAATCGTGTTTTTAAACAACGTCGTCACCGTGCCAAAACTGTCGCGACGATCCAACAAATAATTGATATCCAACCCTTCAGGATCATAAAGCGCGCCATACGCATCGGAAATGCCGACGACTTTCGCTCCCGCTTCATGCAAAAATTTCGCCAAATAGCTTCCGGCATTTCCGAAGCCTTGGATGACGACGCGCGAGTCTTTTATTTCCAAACCACGTTTTTTCGCCGCTTCTTCGATGCAAATCGTCACCCCTTTGGCCGTAGCCGTTTCACGGCCGTGCGAACCGCCGAGGACGATCGGCTTCCCGGTAATGAAACCAGGGTTGTTGAATTCGTCAATGCGGCTGTATTCATCCATCATCCAAGCCATGATTTGCGAGTTCGTGAAAATATCCGGCGCAGGAATGTCTTTCGTCGGGCCAACAAACTGGCTGATCGCCCGTACGTAGCCCCTGCTTAAGTTTTCCAATTCCCGAAACGACATTTCCCTCGGGTCGCAAACGATGCCGCCTTTGCCTCCGCCGTAAGGCAAATCGACAATCCCCGCTTTGATGCTCATCCAAATTGCCAAGGCGTTCACTTCGTCTTCCGTCACGTTCGGGTGGAAGCGTACGCCGCCTTTTGTAGGGCCGACCGCATCGTTGTGCTGGGCTCGGTATCCGGTGAAAACTTTGACGGAACCATCATCCATCCTTACAGGGATGCGCACTTTCAACATCCTTAAGGAATCTTTCAACAACTCGTAGACTTCATCAGGATATCCGAGCTTCTCCAGCGCTTCTTTGATCACTTTTCGCGTCGATTCTAGAAGATTTGAAGCGCTTGACTCACTTGAATCGGTTTCGTTTTGAAAATGAGCGGTTTTGTCGGATGCCATTTTTTTACCTCCTAAATATTTACATCGAACTGTCTATGATCAGCTTAATGAAGCATCATTTTTTTAACGTCAGCTGCACCAATCTTTCAACCATTTCGTCATAACTCATGTTCGCTGCTTTCGCGGAATCAGGGAATAAGCTTGTCGGAGTCATGCCCGGCAGCGTGTTCACTTCCAAAATGTACGGATACTTCCCGTCTTTTAATAAAAAATCGACTCGCGAATACGTTTCGCACCCTAAAACGCGGTGCGCCAAAACCGCATATCGTTGGATTTGTTTCGTCAGCGCATCGCTGATGCGTGCAGGGATAATATGTTCGCTGCCGCCTTCACTATATTTTGACTCATAGTCGTATATTTCATTCTTTGGAATGATTTCGATGATCGGCAACGCTTGTTCTTCACCTTTGTTCCCTAGAATCGGAACGGTGAGCTCCATGCCGTCGATATATTCTTCGATTAAAATGTAATTGTCGCTTTCATAGGCTTTCTTCAGAGCTTCTTTCGTATCGGCAGCGTCTTTGACGATGGAAAGGCCGACCGTGGAGCCTTCCCGGTTCGGTTTGACGACAAATGGCGCTGTGAACGTTTCGTTTATTTTCGCGGCCAAACGATCAAAATCGCTATCTTTCGAAATGTAGTACAACTGCCCTTTCGGCGCGGGAATCTGATTTAATTGAAACAGTTGTTTCGCTTTATATTTATCCATTGCCAAAGCGGATGCTAATACGCCTGAGCCGACATAAGGAATTTCCAGCATGTCGAGCATTGCTTGGATCGAACCGTCTTCGCCGAACTTGCCGTGTAAACCGATAAAGACTAAGTCGACGTCCAGTTGGATGATTTCTTCAAGTTTTTTCGGGTGAAAATCAATGCCAATGACGTCGTGTCCGTTATTTGTCAAAGCTTGCATGATTCCTTTGCTCGTGGAGATGGAAACTTCACGCTCTTTGGACACACCGCCATACAGTACCGCAATTTTCATCGGTCACTCTCCTGTCTTACCGAAATTTAGTACCCAAAAAACATTCCTATTATTACTAATATCATATCACTTTTCGAAACGAGGTGCTATCTTATTTTCAATATATGTAGCCGACGAATTTAGTAGAAGAACGTAAGTAGCGCTTCCCTGTTAAAGTAATAAACCAGACATAAAATGGCGATGACAAAAACGATGACGACAAACAGACGGACGGATGGCCGGGCGAGGCTGAATGAATATTTCCCTTTTTTATTCCCATGCACTTCCCGGCGCGGGGGTAGATTCAATACGTCAAGTTCTACGTATTCATCCCGTTTCATCTCTTCATCTTCCATCGGTTCTTTATCATCGGGTTGGTGATTGGCCACTTCTTGAAACAATTCCATCAATTTATCCGCTTGGTGGCGGCGATTGTGTCCATTCATTGTTTCCACCTCACTTCGAAAACTTAACGTATAAACCTAGTAAAAAGTCAACGAGGAAATGAAACGTCATCGTAACGAGCAAATTGTTCGTCAATTCAAACAAATAACCGATTAAAAAACTCGTGACGATGATCATCAACAACAATACCGGCTTCCTCAAATAACGCGTATGGACGATGACGAAAAGCCCGCTGGCGAAAAGATAACCGAATGTCGTTTGCAGCACGCCGCGAAAAAGAAACTCTTCAGAAATGGCGACGACAAGTGCGATGAAGAAGATGGCGGGGACCGATTGACCTTTGAACAATTTTTCGTTTATGCCACCATCATCGAAATGTTTTTTCGGCACCCATTTCGACACGATGATTTCAACGACGACAAGCAACAATGCCATTAAGACGCCGTAATAAAATATGTCTGTTAAACGGAATTGGAACATCGCTTTCGTCGCTTCCCAATCACGGACAAACAAAAACCACAAGAAAATTCCGGTGAAAAAGAAGAATAATTGCGAATAGAAAACAGCTCTTGCTAATTCTTTCGATGACAATTGTTTGACGATTTCTTCTTGGCTCATTTCATTCCCCTACTTCTAATAATTTGGCTAATCGTTGTTTCCACGACTTTTCCGGATGCGTTTTCGGTTTTTTCGTTTCATCCATCCGTTTAAAAACGTCCGGCAAAGAAAGTCCGCAGACGCTGCAGCAATTTGCTTTTTCCGTTTCGGTTCTCCTCTGGAACCCTTTATACAATTCTTGACGCAAACAATGCTCGCTGTGGACGTAATGCAACATGTTCATCACATTCTTTTGTTTCACCCTTTTTCTTGCATCGATCAATTGTCTTATCTTTGCCATTGTCCGTTTCCAAGATGCCTCATCGAAACAAACTTTGTTATCCTCAATTATACCATGAGTTTCAAAATGAAATTTTAACAATTTTATCTTCGTTTCATGAATATGTAACATTTCGCTTACATGGACGTAATCTTTGGGCAGTGGTTCATTTCTTTCATGCAAAATGTACAAAAAGTCCAGGAATTTGCGGATTTCTTGCTCCGTCGGCAATTCACTTTCAATCAACTTAAAGGGTAGCTGTTGATCGCCTTCTTCAAACAATAAGATGCTAACGCTTTCTTTGCCGTCTCGAGCGGCGCGGCCAATTTCTTGAATAAACGATTCTTTGTCCGGTGGCATGTGGTAATGGATGACGAGACGGATGTTCGGTTTGTTGATCCCCATCCCGAAGGCGCTCGTCGCACAAATGATTTCTACTTGATCGTATAAAAATTGCTGCTGAATTTTCAATCGCGACTCTGGATCTAAATCACCGTGATAGTAGGCAATTTCACGGTCCGGCAACTGTTCCTTTAGCAAACGCGCCGTTTCTTCGGCCCGCTGTTTGCTGGAAAAATAAATGATCGTCGGAACGTCTTTTTGTCGCAAAATTTCCACGAGACGCTCGTCTTTCGTTTTGTTTCGCTTTAGTTTTTCAACGACAAGCGCAATGTTTTTCTGTTCGAGCGGATATCGATGGACTTTCATTGCCGGCCGCTCCAATTGCTCGAGGATATCTTGTTCAATTTCCGCCGTGACCGTTCCGGAAAGCGCCAATAGAGGCGGATTTCCCAAAAGGTCGATCGCTAGTTTGAGGCGCAAATAATCCGGCCGGAAATCGTGGCCCCATTGAGAAATGCAGTGGGCTTCATCGATGACGAACAAGCTCACTTTACGTTTTTTAAGCGCGCCGATGATCTGTCGGTTTTGGAGCAACTCGGGGGACAGGTAGACGATTTTATACCGATGCAAATTTGTCAATATGTCGGTTCGTTCCTCATACGACAATAAACTGTGGAGTGCGGCGACTTCTTTGAAGTGGAATGCTTTCGTTTCGCGCACTTGATCGACCATCAACGAAATCAGCGGGGAAACGACTACCGTCAAATCCGACAGCAGACGACTCGGCAATTGATAACAGAGCGATTTTCCCGAGCCGGTCGGTAAAATCCCCAATACGTCGCACCCTTTTAGAACGTCTCCGATAATTTCTTTTTGACCAGGGCGAAACGAATCATATCGGAAATAACGTTGTAATTGTTTCGTTAAATAATCGCTCATCGTTTCTCTCCATTCGACCGGTGTCGTTTTGTCAAGGCGAGGCGAATTTGAAAATAGTCGATATCCTCGCCGACCGCTTCTTTGATCAATTTCAGTTTTCGCGTTTTCAACTTTTCAGCTGCCTTAAAAATTTCATCCTGTTTTTCTCGGGAAACGAATGGTTCAATCGGAAAGTTATCATCGTGAAGGGCGATTTCGACGATATGGTCGTAAATCGTGTTCAATTTCAACTTTCTCCGTTTTGCAATTTCCGCTAAAGGAAATCCTCGTTTGATGTATGATAATGTGATGTTTGCCGAATTTGTCAACGTTGTTTCGTTCGTCGCGTCGTTCAAGCCTTGGACAAACGAGGATAATAGAGGGTATTGTTTTGGGTATGCCGATAGTTCTTCCAGCATGAAATGGACGTAATTCATATGTAATAAACGGATGTCGCTCACCGGTTTTTTCAAAGCGTTTGCCAATTGTTCAAACGTCAGCCCGATCTTTTCTGCCGTCGTGATTTGTCGGATGAACATCTCTGGATAAATGGGCGGCAATTTATCAAAAATGCGAACCAATTCTTCATACAATTGTTTCAATCGCACGTCATAGTTTTTTGGTTCTCGATGGAACAATCGTTTTGCCCAATGCAACGTTTTCGGGTTTTCGACGATCGGAATATAGCGAAAGTTATGGTTTTTCGCGTTCGTCCACACTTGAATAAACAACAGCAGCCGTTCAAAAAAAGCGGAATCGATTTGGTGGAATTTCATCCCGTTCCAATAATATTTTGCCAAGTCGAATTTTTCCAACATCGTCTTTCCTTTGACGGTAACGACGAAGTGCTCATGCGAAACATGTTCGATATAGCTATTTTCGTTCAACTGTTTCACCTGTTCGGCGAAGGAGCGTTTGTCAAGCGTTTTATATAAAGCGTAAAATCGCTCCAATCCGTATAAATGTGCATCTTGGATCGTTTGGATCGATGGCTTGCCCAACAGCAAATGATAAATCGAATTGATCGTCCGCTCTCGATCGATCTGCTTCAGACAATACAAGATGATCGCTTCCAACAACAAGGCGCTTCCCTCATTTTTCATCCATTTTAAAATTGTCGACGATAAGAAAGCGAATGAAACTTCCCATCGTCGACAATCGGTTAATTGGCGAGTTTTTTCTCTTTCGACTTCGTCTGCGGAATCGAAAAACTGAACGTCGATCCGACATTCACTTTGCTTTTTACAGAAATGTTTCCCTTATGTGCATCGATGATATGTTTGGCAATCGCCAGCCCAAGACCGGTGCCTTTTTTCTTCCGGTCTCGTTTGCGCGATTTGTCCGCTTTATAAAAGCGTTCAAATATGAACGGCAAATCCTCTTCCGGAATGCCGCTTCCATTATCCTGCACTTCCATGTACAACCTTTCTTCATCGGAATGGACTTCAATTTGGACATAGCCGCCCGGCTTCGTATGACCGAGCGCGTTGCTGATTAAGTTTGTCAACACTTGATCGATCCGGTCCGGGTCGAATTTCGCGATTTTTTTCTTAATGTTTTTCTTCAAGCGTAGTTCGATTTTTTGTTCTTCGGCGTGGCCGACAAACTTCTTGTAAACCCGATCGATCAACTCTTCAACATCGACATTTTCAATGTTCAACTCGATATGCCCCGCTTCGATGCGGCCTAAGTCCAACAATTCATTCACCAAGCGCTCCATCCGCAACGATTCTTCATGGATGATGGAAGCCAATTCGTTTTTCTCCTCGACCGTTTGGGCGATATCGTCAACGATCGCTTCGCTGTAGCCGCGCAATAGGGCGATCGGCGTCCGCAATTCATGCGAAACATTTGCGATGAAGTCTTTGCGCAATTTATCCAATTTGTACTGTTCGGTCATGTCGCGCAGGACGGCGACAGCACCCCGGATATGGTCTTCATCAAACAACGGCGTGATGATCAACATCCAATGCCTGCCGTTCAAATCGACTTTCTCGATGATTTCATCTTGTTTGTCGATCACTTTCAACAAGATTTCCTTTAAATCTTCGGGGAGCTGTTTCACTTTCTTTTCGGCATTGATGTTTTTCGTAAAATACCAATCTTGGACGAACTGTTCCGCTGGGGGGTTGATGACGGTGATTTCGCCCGTCCGCGTCAACATGATCACCCCGTCCGCCATCGAATTGACGAGGCTGGACAACTGTTCTTTTTCTTGGCGCAACGCATTCATATGGAAATGGAGCTGTTTTCCCATCCGATTGAAGGTGACCGCCAGTTCGCCGATTTCGTCGTATGTCAAAACGGGCACTTCTTTTTCGAATTCGCCTTTGGCCAATCCACTCGCCGCTTCACGCATTTTGATAAGCGGCGCTGTGACGCGCGAGGATAAAAAGAAGGCGAAAATGGTCGTAAGGACGATGGCGATGCCGGCAGCAAGCACGATGATTTTTGTCGTTTGTGCTCGCGTCTCATTGATGACGCTTAATGATTGGAAAATAAAAATGCCGCCATCCATATGTTCAAAAGGCATGCCGACAACCATGATTTCCGTTGCATCATTTTCGATGCGGATCCGTTTATTGACGTTGTCGTTTTCTTGCAACACTTCTTCAATCAACGATTTGTATTCTGTTTCCAATAAATTTTCCATATCATAAAGCAATAAACTGGAACTGTCGGATACCCATCTTGTGCCATCCGGAAAATAAATGATGACTTTGCTCGTCGGTTCTTTCACCGTTTCGATCAGTTCCAACAAAATATCGCGTTCTTCCGAGCGGTTGACGATTTTGGAAATGTTTTGCGCCGTGTTCATCAAATTTTCTTCCGCCTGTTTCACGTGGTAGTTTTCGAAAAATTCAAGCAACAAGATTGTCAGGATAAACAAGACAAAGGAAACTAGCAATAAAATGGTTACTGCTAGTTTCCCAACTACACTTCGCCAAAATTTCATCCTTGATCTACCTCTAATTTATATCCGATTCCCCAAACGGTAACGATCATTTTCGCCGCTTCTTCCGATACGCTCGTCAATTTTTCACGCAGACGTTTCACGTGTGTGTCGACGGTGCGCAAGTCGCCGAAAAATTCATATTGCCACACTTCGCGCAACAAATCTTCACGGCGGAACACTTTGTCGGGAGATTTCGCCAAGAAGACGAGGAGTTCGTATTCTTTCGGCGTCAGTTGAATTTCCTTGCCGTTTGATGTGACACGGTAAGCGTCAAGGTCGATCGTCAAGTGTGGAAATACGATCAAATTGTTCGCTTTGTTGGCAGTTCCTAATGAGGCGCTGCCGGTCCGTCTCAGAACGGCTTTGATTCGTAAGACGACTTCACGTGGACTGAATGGTTTGACAATATAGTCATCGGCCCCTACCTCGAACCCTTGCACTCTGTTCGATTCTTCCCCTTTGGCCGTCAACATGATGATCGGTGTCATTTTTTCTTTGCGAATTTCCTCACAAACTTCTATTCCATCCATTTCCGGCATCATGATATCTAACAAGATGACGTCATAATCGTTATCTAGAGCCATTTTCAGCGCCGTTTTTCCATCTTCCGCTTCTTCGACAACAAAATTGTCGCGCTCTAGATACATGCGAAGTAGTCGTCTGATCCTTTCTTCATCATCGACGATCAGCACTTTCTTCCCTTCGCTTTTTTCTTCGCTCATGCTTGTTCCTCCTTGCCAAATAATCTACAAAAAGAAGCATCATTCCCTAAATTTTTAAAAAATTGGCGTTAATTATATATTAAGCGTAAGAATGCAATCCGGCAAGCACTAAGTTGACGACGATGATGTTAAACATGATGATGCCAAAGCCGATCACCGCAAGCCAAGCCGATTTTTCGCCATGCCAACCTCGCGACAAGCGCAAATGCAAGAAAGCGGCATAGAAAAACCACGTGATCAGCGCCCACACTTCTTTCGGATCCCATCCCCAGAAACGGTCCCAAGCAATTTGCGCCCAAATTGCCGCAAAAATGAGACCTCCTAAAGTGAAAAGCGGAAATCCGATGGCAACGGAACGGTACGTAATTTCATCGAGCATGTCCAATTTAATATGTTTCAAGAATGGCTGGATCCAAGCCGAGACGCGTTTTCGCATGATGAGCCGGGCGATCAAATAGAAGATCGTTCCGAAAATGACGGACCAAATGACGGTGTTGAATTTGCGTGGCGCATCTTTGCCTTGCATCCAACCTGGCGTTTCAATCAGAGGTTCCATTTGGTTTTCCTGCAACGCAACGCCTTCTTTCGGACCGGCAATTGGCGGCATATGGTATTCTACTTCGACCGACTGATTGTTTTCAATGTAAGCAAATGATGCGCTGTAATCGAGCGCTTTAAATAAAACGGTTGAAAAGACGAAACCGATGACCAAAAAGATGGCATACATGACCAATTCAAGCCAAAACGTCCGCTTTGAACGTCTCGACTGATCGACGGCCTTGAGCAAATAAATGATTCCTGTGACGAAACTGATCGCCAAAATGCCTTGTGCGATCGAAACGGTAATGACGTGCAAATACAGCCAATGACTTTGCAGCGACGGAACCAACGGTGTAATTTCCGTCGGGAACATGCTCGCATACGCTAGCAGCACCAATGCCGTCGGTACGGCGAACAACCCAAGGATGTCGATGCGGTAAATCAAATATAAGATGATGAACGCCAACACGACGCTGATGCCGAGAAATGTGACGAATTCGAACATGTTGCTGACCGGTGCATGGCCGCCGGCGATCCATCGCAAAATAAAGTAGACGATATGGGAGATGAACCCTAAAACCGTGATGATAAAACCAATTTTCCCGGATTTGTTCTGTTTTTCTTTACTTTTTTTATCGCGGATGGTATTGCCAAAAAACAAGGTCGCGATTAAATATAAAACGATGCCAATCACGTAAAATGCCGCGATGCTTCCACTCATTTCCTCTCCACCTCTCTCATTCTTGTGTAGCTGTTTGTTCCACTTTTTCCAAGTCTTCCTCTTCTTGGTCGACAACCATGTTAATTTCCGTGCCTTCAAGCGCTTTTTCGATGTCGCGCTTGATGCCGAACCAGTTTTTGTTCGTATGAGCGGCTAACAGCAATGTACCTTCTTTTTCATTGATCCAAACACGTCTATGCTGCCAGTACATGCCTTGAATGACACCGATCATGAATATCGCCGCACCGACGACGAAAATCGGCAACGTCAAATCTTTTCTCACCGTCAATCCACTTGCATAATGCGTCGAAAAATCCGTGATGCCTAAACGGTACTTGTTTTCCCCCGTCGGGTCGATATTTCTGCCGATCCCGATGAAACTCACTTCCGGTTCATCGCTGTCAGGCGGATAAACACGAAAGACGAAAGCCGGGTTTTTCGGGAATTTCGATTGTGTCGTCGGTTCGCCGTCTTGTAAGATGTAATCCGGAAAATATTGGCTGATTTCAACTTTAAAGCCGTTTTCCAATTCATACGTTTCCTCTGGCGACATCAGATCGACCGTAAATTCGCCGAACGATTTTTCTTCATCGTTCGCCGCGAAGATACCAAATGTCATCGTCGAAAATTCATTTTCTTGATAACCAGATTGATATAAGCGGTAGCCGTCGAATTTTAACGGTTCATTCATACGGATGGCATCTTCCGTCACTTTTTCCAGTTCAGGTTCTTGACCCGGGATCGTTTCGCCTTTGACTTTATAGATGACGACGTCCGTTTGGTAATTTTTTACGACGAGCTGGCCCATCCGCTCCATCGCTTCTTTGTATCTTTCATCGTCCTCATCGTAATATTCCAAATGGAATTTCTTGTTTTCTATGTAATATTGTCCATCGGTGCTCGGGATGACTTTTCGCTCCCCTTCCCTCACCCAAACGTAATCGTCGATGAACATAAATGGCGTCATCCTTAAAAGAGCAGCGATCAAAATGATGATCAATCCGATATGGTTGACGTAAGGACCCCAGCGGGAAAATCGGTTTTTTTCGGCCAATACTTGTCCATCTTGTTCGAAAATTTTATAGCGCATGTTTTTTAAATTTTCGACGACCTTCTTTTTATCTTCCGGGGAGAAGTCAGGCGTTTCGCTGAATAAACGTTGACGCGATAAAAATGAATAATGGCGCTTCGGTTTTTGGATTTTCAACGCCCGGTAAAGGGGAATGAAGCGGTCCAAACTGCAAATGACGAGCGAAACACCGATCAATGCGATCAAAATCATGTACCACCATGAACTATACAATTCATGGAAACCGAGTTGATAATAAATTTTGCCCAAAATGCCGTACGTCTCTTCATAATAGACGCTCGGATCACGGTTTGGCGCATTCGCCGGAATATACATCGCCTGCGGAAAAATCGTGCCGATTCCGGATGCAATCAGTGCAATGACGATCAAAATGACACCGTTTCTCACCGATGAGAAAAAGTTCCATATTTTATCGACGATCGTTCGATTGTACGTGAGCGAACGTCTCGCCGAACCTTCGTAGCGCATGTTCAACAATTTCGACTTGTCATTGCCATCAAGATGTTGGTTTTCTTCGATCGGCTTTCCGCACGATTCGCACAAAATCGTGCCTTCCGGGTTAAAATGGCCGCATTCGCATTTCAGTTTATTCATGTCATATCCCTCATTCAGTCGGTTATGGTTGGATCATTTGGAAATATTCTTCGAGTTTCTCCAGCGTCAATGCCCCTTCCACTTTTTCGACAATGATTCCTTCAGGATCGATGAAAAACGTGCTCGGGAGCGGTTTTACTTTATATAAATCCATGACGTCATTATTCTTATCGTGAACGACCGGGAACGTCAAATCGTGTTTGTTGATGAATTTATGGATGACGAGTTCGCTTTGGTCGAGATTAACGGCGACAATTTCGATGTCGTCTTTATATTTCGGATAAAGCGACTCCATGTAAGGCATCTCTTTTTCACACGGCGGACAATACGTTGCCCAGAAGTTCAACATGACGCCTTTGCCACGCAAGTCGCTTAGACGGACCGTTTCCAGTTCGTTATTTTCATTGATTTGCACCAACTCGAAGTCAGGGGCTTCATCACCCGCCCGATAAACTTCTTTGTCGCGGTTGAAATTGGAAATCAACGCAAATAGCAATGCTCCTACTAAAATGGCTAAAACGACGGACCGATAAAAAAAACGTCGTTTCATTTTATCATGTTTTTTTCTGCGCGCTTCCTCTAAACTCATGCCGATCTCTCCTAAATGAATCATGATCATTTATTCGATCTTTTTGTTGACAAGTTGAAGCAGGTCGTGCACTTCTTTCGGTTTCAACGGGCGATATTCGCCTGGCTGCAAATGGTCGAGCGTCAAAAAGGCGTACTTCTCTCTTTTTAATTTTAGAACAGGATGGCCAAGCGCTTCAAACAAACGTCGAATATGGCGGTTTTTCCCTTCATGCAACGTAACCTCCAACAGCATCGTCCGTTTTTTGCGGTCGACTCTTTTCACTTTGTACTTCGACACTTTCAATAATTCCCCGTCGACCTTGACGCCTTCAAGGAGCAAATCCCGTTTTTCCATCGGGATGATGCCGTCGATTTTGACGATGTATTCTTTGCTTACATGAAATTTCGGATGCATCAATTTATAGGCGAAATCACCGTCGTTCGTCAACAACAATAAACCGGAAGAATCATAATCGAGCCTTCCGACCGGATAGATGCGTTCCTCGACTTCCGGCATCAAGTCGATGACCGTTTTCCTGCCGCGGTCATCAGTGACGGCGGAAATATAGCCACGAGGTTTGTACAATAAATAATACACCTTTTTTTCACGTTCTAGCGGAATGCCATCGACCGTTATTTCATCTTTCGGCGACACTTTGACCCCTAGTTCGGTCACGAGCTCGCCATTTACTTTTACTCTTCCTTCCAAAATCAACCGTTCGGCTTTACGCCTCGAAGTCAAACCGCTTTGGGCAATCACCTTTTGCAGACGCTCTTTTTTCACCCTGCATCACCCTGCATGTTATATAATTACAGTCGAATCCTTCCTTTGCTAATAATAACATATTAAAATGTGATAAAGAAATCATTTGTATTTAATATCCATTATTATTAAAGCAATTTGTTAATAAACTTTGAATGATTAAAATTTTTCCGGCCAAGAATTTGTGAAATTTTTCACACATAACCAAAAAAAAGACCGGTTTTCAATAACCGAAAATTAACTTCGTCAGGACGATCGAGGCGATGATGCCGACAAGATCGGTGAGCAATCCCACCTTCAGCGCGTAACGCATCCGCGTGATGCCAACCGCGCCAAAATAGACGGTCAGCACATACAAAGTCGTATCGGTGCTGCCTTGCATCGTCGCTGCAAGCCGGCCGATGAATGAATCGGGCCCGTAATTTTGCGTCAATTCCGCCGTCAAACTTAAGGCAGCCGTACCGGAAATGGGCCGGATGATGCCTAAAGGGACGATTTCCGGAGGGATGCCGACGAACATCAACGCCGGTTTAATCAATCCGATGAACGCATCCAACGCTCCCGAACTGCGCAAGATGGTGATCGCCACGAACATCCCGAGCAAAAACGGCAAGATGGAAAACGCCATGTTGATGCCGTCTTTCCCGCCTTCGACGAACAGTTCGTAAGTGGGGAGCTTTTTTTTCGTCGCAATGAGCAAAATGAGCAAAATGAAAAGCGGCAAGATCCACGTACTAAAAGTGGTTATCCATCCCATACGGATTCACACCTTCAAAACAAATTTATTTGTGCAACTTCGTTTTGTCGAGATGATAAAAGAGTCTGTCAAATAAAATCGCGGCTACCGTTGTGCATGCCGAAGCCAAGAGCGTCGTTCCGACAATTTCCGTCGGATTGGCTGAACCGTATTGCATGCGGATGGCGATGACCGTCGTCGGAATGAGTGTAAGCCCTGACGTATTCAAAGCCAAAAACGTGATCATCGAACGTGAAGCGACATTCGATTGATTTAGCTTTTTCATTTCTTCCATCGCCTTTAGTCCGATCGGTGTGGCGGCGCTGCCCAAACCGAACATGTTGGCGGTCAAATTCGCCAAAATGTAGCCGATGGCCGGATGGTCTTTCGGCAATTCGGGAAACAAGCGTTCAACGATCGGCCGGAACAATTTGTTGAGCGCTTTTAAAATGCCGGCTTCCTCGGCGATTTTCATCATCCCCAACCAAAAAACGAGGACGCTGATCAAACTGAATGACAATTGCACCGCTTCTTGGGCGCTTGTAAAGAGCGCTTCGTTCACTTCGTCCATCGTGCCGTTGAACATCGCATAAATGATGCCGATCAAGGCCATAACCGCCCAGATGTAATTGACCATCTTACGGATACCCCGCCATTTTTCCGATAACATCGCCCATTTGTTTCACAAAAAAGCGAAACAGCCCTTCATCGCGGTAAAGCGGCGCTTGGAATACTTCTTCGTCGCGCACCTGATAGACAATTTTCCCGATCCGGGCTTCTTCATCATCGGCCCGCGACAAAACGACCTTTTTCTTCAAGTAAGGGATTTCTTCATCAAGCACGGGAATGATGACCGGCTCTTTCATGTAGGCGCTTAATTCCTCTTCAAAATCGACAAAAAAATCGTATGGGCCTTTGTCATCAAGCATACGGTTTTTCAACCGCTCAAACAACGATTCGTACATATGTATATGGTCGTTCCAATCATCCGGCGCATTGAGCGTCACGGCGATGAGCCTTACATCGTTTTTTTCCGCGGTCGTCACGAGCGTTCGCCCTGCTTTATTCGTATAACCCGTTTTTCCGCCCGTGCAATATGGATACAATCCGGTCAATAAACGATTTTTGTTGTACCAGCGATAGTCGCGTTGTTTCGATTGATACGATTTTGTCGCTTGGATTTTTTGAAACGTCTCGTTTTCCATCGCATGGCGCATGAGGAGGGCGATATCGTACGCGGTGGAGTAATGATCGTCCTCATCGAGGCCGTGCGGGTTTTTGAAATTCGTGTTTGTCATTCCGAGATACATCGCTTTTTGATTCATCAGAAAAACGAAACCTTCGACGCTGCCGGCGATATGTTCTGCAATGGCGATCGCCGCGTCATTTCCCGAACGGAGCATCAATCCGTACAGCAAATCTTCCAAACTCATTTTTTCGCCTTCCCTTAAATAAATCGATGAGCCGCTCGCCCTTGAAGCATTTTTGCTCACCGTCACTTCATCGTCCAAATCGCCGTATTCGATGGCGAGAAGCGCCGTCATCACTTTTGTAATGCTTGCAATCGGACGTTTTTCATGTGCATCTTTTTCAAACATGACTCGTCCGGTTTTTGCTTCCATCAAGACGGCATGTTGCGCCGAAACATTGATGTGGCTTTCGGCAAAAACAGTACGGTTCGATAAGAGGAGCAAGACCGATATGAAGACGATGGGCAGCAATCTTTTCATAAAAAAATCCTCCCAAAAACGGTTTAGTAAAGTGTATGCTCGTTCATCCGACATATGAATGAGCAATACTTTACGTTTTAGGAGGATTCATGAAAATCGTTAAAAAACAAACTCGCCTCTTCGATGACCGTTTCTTTGTCGATTTCCTTCGGCAAAGGCGGCAGTTCATCGAGCGATTTCAAGCCAAAATACGTTAAAAACTCTTTGCTTGTGCCATATAAAACCGGACGGCCGACGGTGTCTTTCCTGCCGACTTTCTCGATCAAGGAACGGGCAAGCAGCGTCTGGATAGCATGATCGCTATTGACGCCGCGAATTTCATCGATTTCCGCTTTCGTGATCGGCTGTTCGTAAGCGATGATTGCCAGCGTTTCAAGGCTCGCTTGCGACATTCTTGAAGACCGGGGGGTTTCAAGCAAACGTTTATAATATTCATTATGTTCCGGTTTCGTCGTCAAATGGAACACTTCGTTCGATTGTACGATCATCATGCCGCGGTTTTCATGTTCATAATCGAACATCAACTCTTCAAGAATGTAAGCGATCGTTTCTTCATCCACTTCCGTGACCTTGCTTAACTGTTTCAGTGTGATGCCTTCATCTCCGGATGCGAACAACAACCCTTCAACGATTCCTTTCAATTTGACACGGTCCACTATGAGACTTCCTTTCTCGATACGTAAATCGCTTCAAAATGGTCCGCTTGATAACATTCAATTTTGTTCGCTTTCATGAGCTGCAAAATGGCAAGCAGTGTCGTTACAATATAAGGCTTCGATGGAAAAGGGAACAAATTTTCAAAAGGCACCGGACCATCCGTTTTTGAAACGATTTTGATGATATCGTCCATCCGTTCTTCTATCGTCAAATTTTCCCGGTTTACCGTCGTTTTAAGTGGACGGTTCCACCGTTTTCGTTCGAACATTTTCTCGAGCGCTTTTAACATGTCATAAAGCGTCACTTCGCCGGAAATCGTTCCGGCTTCCTTCAACAAATGATCGAAATTTGCCGGAGGGCGCGTGTAAAGCTGGTTTTCTTCCAATTCTTTCTGCTTAAGGTGCATGGCCGCTTCCTTATATTTTTTATATTCGATCAACCGTTGAATCAATTGTTCGCGCGGATCTTCATCATCTTCGCCGTCGAGTGTGACTTCCTTTTTCGGCAACAGCATCGAACTTTTTATTTCTAATAGCGTCGCGGCCATGACCAAATATTCGCTCGCGATATTCAATTCAATCCGTTCCATCGCCCGGATGTAGGCGAGATACTGCTCGGTTATTTCGGCAACCGGGATGTCGTATATGTCGATTTCAAGTTTATTGACTAAATGAAGCAATAAATCGAGCGGCCCTTCGAACTGGTCCAGCTTCACTTCATAAATGTGGCTCATCTTAATCCTCTTTCGTAAATGATCAACTATTACAATTATACGAGGTTTTGATATGTTTGCCTATACAATAATTATATTCGCCTCATACGCTATTACTGTAGAAGATACATTTAATTGACGAATAAGGAGGAATTACGTATGAGTAGAACATATCAGGGTTATGGCTCCAGCTTTGCATTGATCGTCGTCTTGTTCATCCTTCTCATCATTGTTGGGGCAGCGTGGTTCTAATATATCGTTTGGGCGGCACTGTTTCAAACTTCATAGGCAAGAAAATAAAAACCAGCATGCTTGCTGGTTTTTATTTTTCAAGATCGTTTTTACATTTGTCGAAAAATTGCTTCGTTTGCTCATTTCCGCCGACATCGTATTTGTCGCCGTAAAGTTTGATGATTTCATCAACCATTTTACGGCCGATGCCCATGTTGCGGAACGATGGATTGACGGAAATGTGTTGGATGACCGCTTTGATGCCATTTTCGATGCGGACACCGATGACCCCGACGATATCGTCGTCGTATTTCCATAAATATAAATGCCAATCGTCATCGGTTTCGTATTTTTTAATCGTTTCTTGCAATGATTTCACATCGTTGTCATCGGGCATGAAAGACAATAAACCCATGGCAATTTTCTCTTGATTTTTCTTATATCGTATTAACATAATAAACTCCTCGTTAAGATTTCGAATCATGAATGATTCTTGATGATGATCGTTGTCTATGCCAAGTGGTCAATGGAAAAACAACGCTTTTACGATCGCGTATCCGTCGGAATGCCGCGATTTCCATTTAAAAGGCAGCAAATTGATAATTCCGATCCATATGTTGAACAAAAACATCAAATAGATGACAAAACTTGGCATGGCCAACTGATGGACAGCATAAAAGCATAAGCCCAAGACGAGGCTGTTGAGCGGACCCATCATCGAGACGATCACGATTTCCCGCCTCGACAGCGAATCGTTCTTTTTCGTTTCGGTTAAACTATGGACGAAAAAGATGCGCCTCACATCAAATGTCATATTGCCAACATTCAGGCGGAAAAGCGGTTTGCCAAGTCCGAGTGTCACCGTGATATGCGTCGCACGGACGAGTTTTCCTCCGATGACATGGCCCAACTCATGCCAAAACAGGCTTAAAGGAACCATTACGACGATGAAAACAAATAGGCTCAAGTGATCACCCGTTTGCTTATTCATCAAATACGACGATTTCTTTAATGACATCTCCTTGATTCATGCTTTTTACATGTTCGATGCCTTTTGTCACTTGGCCAAAAACGGTGTGCACCCCGTCCAGATGCGGCTGCGGTTCGTGCACGATGAAAAATTGGCAGCTACCCGTGTCTTTTCCAGCGTGCGCCATTGAAATCGCACCTTCGACATGTTTGTGCGGGTTTCCTTCCGTTTCGCATTTGATCGTGTAACCTGCGTTTCCGGTGCCATCGCCGATTGGGCAACCGCCTTGACTCACAAAGCCTGGAATGACGCGGTGAAACGTCAATCCGTTGTAGAACTTATCGTTCGCCAATTTCTGGAAGTTTGCCACCGTGTTCGGAGCCGCATCTTCGTACAATTCAAACTCGATTTTATTGCCATTTTCCATTAATATATAACCTGTTTTCATCTTATACAACTCCTTGGAAATCTTAACGATATTTTACAAAATTCAGTTCCGATAATCCAGAAAGTTTATCGATACGGCAAATCATTCTTTATTATATCATCTAACGTTTCCCTTTTAACAACCAATTTTGCGTTTCCATCTTCGACAAAGACGATGGCCGGCCTGCGCAGGCGATTGTAATTGCTAGCCATGGAATACCCGTACGCCCCGGTGGAAAAAACCGCTAAAAGGTCGCCGTGTTCGACGCTTGCGACCGGCAAATCCCAAATGAGCATATCGCCTGATTCGCATGCCTTTCCCGCGACAGAAACGGTTTCCACCGGCTCATCGAGCGCCTTGTTGGCGATCACTGCTTCATATTTTGCATCGTACAATGCCGGTCGTATATTGTCCGCCATGCCGCCATCGACGGATATGTATTTTCTGACCCCTTCAATATGTTTCATCGAACCGATGCGATAAAGTGTAATGGCGGCATTGCCGACGATCGCCCGGCCCGGTTCAAGCCAAATTTCCGGCATCGGCATATTTATGCGTTTCGCTTCTTCTGCCACTGCTTTTGCGATCGCTTTTACGTACGCCTCGTTTGCCAGCGGCAAATCTTCTTTCGTATATCTTATGCCGAAACCTCCGCCCAAGTTAATGACTTCTGCTTGATACCCTTTTTCTTTATACCATTTTTCAAGTGCGGCAAACAACAATTTCACTGCCAATGTAAAACTTTCTGTCGTAAAGATTTGCGAACCGATGTGCGTATGAATGCCGCGCAAGTTTAAATACGGGTGTTGATGGAGCCGTTTGAACGCTTCATCTGCTTGTCCGTTTTGGATGTTGAACCCGAATTTCGAATCTTCATTCCCGGTCATGATATAACGGTGGTTCCCCGATTCGATCCCCGGCGTCAAGCGGATCAACACATTCATCGTTTTCTTCTTCTTTTTTAAAATGTTTTCCAACAATTCAATTTCATAAAAGTTGTCGATGATGATCGTTCCGATGTTATAATCGACCGCCATTTCCAGTTCTTCGACACTTTTGTTGTTTCCGTGAAGTTGGATTTTTTCGGGTGGAAAATCGGCCTTTATCGCCGTGTACAATTCTCCGTCGGAAACGACGTCGAGCCCGAGTCCTTCTTCTTCGATCACTTGAATGATCGCAAGTGAAGAAAATGCTTTGCTTGCGTATGAGACTTTCGCTTTTACGTTTAATTGTTTAAACGTCTCCACGAACGAACGGCAATTTCTCCGGATCCGTCCGACGT
The DNA here is from genome assembly GCA_012518125.1 of Bacilli bacterium. Taxonomy (GTDB): domain Bacteria; phylum Bacillota; class Bacilli; order Bacillales; family Amphibacillaceae; genus Pseudogracilibacillus. The sequence continues at coordinate 19,850 of JAAYTF010000035.1, forward strand.
CGTATACGTACAACGGCGTCCCGAATTGCTCCGCTAATTCCACCGTATCCACTCCGCCAATTTCGAGATGGCCTTTATCGTTAACGCTGAAATGATGATGTTCAACAACCATAAGACTTTCTCACCAAACTTCTTTCGATTTTTAGTTTATTCAATAGAAATAATTTAACATAATAAAGCGGAAAACGAAAGCATCATCTCGAAAATATTCCACTGCCAAGCTTGATTTTTAAGCCTTCACGATTGGCGGTACATATCTTTCGGACGGACGATGCGCGGCCGCCTTTTGTCCAAATTGATCGGAATGCGGAAGAGGAAGCGGAACATCGCCGGCAAGTTGAACGGAATTAGCGGCCACATATATGGAATTTCCAACGTCTTCAACTGGACCAAAAACAACACCGACAACGTGCAGCTGATTAAAAAGCCGTTTACGCCGAAGAAAATCGTCATGATCAAGATGAACATTTTCATGATTTTATTGGCGACGCTCAATTCATAACTAGGCGTGACATAAAAACCGACGGTGCTGATCGCCACATAAAGGATGACTTCCGGGCTGAACAAACCGACTTGAATGGCGATATCCCCGATCAACACCGCCGCAATCAAACCGAGCGCCGTCGCAAGCGGCGTCGGCGTATGGATGGCGGCCATCCGTAAAAATTCCACACCGACATCCGCCAAAATGAGCTGCAAGCCGATCGGCACATTCCCTTTTTCTTTCGGGCCGATATACGATAACGATTCGGGAAGGAGCGACGGCTCTTTTACAAACAAATACCAAACCGGAACCAACAAAATCGACGCCAACACGGCGCTGATCCGTATCCAGCGTATGAACGTCCCGGCGGCAGGCGTTTGGCGGAATTCTTCCGCATGTTCCAAATGGTCGAAATACGTCGTCGGCAGCATGATGACATTCGGCGACGTGTCGACGATCAAGATGACATATCCCGACAAAATGTGATGTGCCGCGACATCTGGCCTCTCGGTATAGCGGACGATTGGGAATGGATTCCACCCGTCTTTGAAAAACAGTTCCGTCAAAGCTTTATCCGCCATGACAATTTGGTCAATCTCGATTTCTTGCAATTTCGATTTCACCAATTTTACGAACTTTTCATTTGCGATCGAATCGATGTAACTGATGCATATTTCCGTTTTCGAACGCTTTCCGACTTTGACGATTTCATTGCGCAAACCTTTATCTTTGATGCGACGGCGAATGAGGGCCGTGTTTGAAACGATATTTTCGGTGAAACCGTCCCGCGAGCCGCGGATGACGCGCTCGGTATCCGGTTCTTCTGGCTGTCTGCCCGGGTACATGCGGACATCGACGACATACGCTTCATCCTCGCCGTCGATGAAGATGACGATCAACCCTGAAAGCAACTCATCGGTCGCTTTGTCCAAAGCTTGCTCCGGAGTTACTTGCAGGTTGACGAGGCGATTTTTTATGATTTCGACGACTTTTTCTTTTTCCACTTCGTCGTCGTTGATCGAAACGAGTGTTTTCAACAATTCGATCACCGTCAAATCATCGACGAGCCCGTTGACAAAATAAACTTGGACTTTGCGGTCGAGGACGACGATTTCCCGAAACCCCAAGTCGAACGATTTCGTCGCACCCACTTCGTTTATCATATATTCGGCATTTTTTTCCAATTGCTTCTGTACGAAATAATACGTCATCACCATTACCCCTAGGATGAAATAATGAATTGTTTAATAATCTCATTCAAAAACAGCCACTGTATGAGCGATCCGAAAATTTTACCTAGAACGATGGCCATAAGTAGCATCAACATGTATCTTTCCAAATGAAGGCGTCTTGCAAGCAGTGGAAATACGTTCAACACTTCAACCAATGCCGCTGCGAGCATGCCGTTGAAAATGCCGTGAAAAAATCCCCAAAACACTAAAGCGAACGGCGTGAAGTTCGTATGATAATCGAAAAATGAAAAAACCGTGCCCGTAAAAACACCGAGCATGAGCGAACTGATCAAATACGTCACAAATCTGCGCAGACGGATCAGTTGAACCATCCGTGGAATGACGCCCAAAACGATCATCAAACCGATGTAGACGCCACCGAACAAAAATCCACTTGAAAAGCCGACGAGCGCTTCCAGCAATTTAAAAATGACGTCTGTCATCGTTCAAATCGTTTTCGTAATGACGAATATACTCGTCGATGTCTTGTTCGTATTTGAACAACTCGATTTCAAGTGGACTTGGTTCTTCATTGATGCGCTTTTTAAACCAATGATTCAGAAACAAAACCATGCCGATGCCGAGGCCGATCGAATACGGGATTTGAATCCATAACGGTTGGGACGTCCGTTCACCGGTGAAAATATAATGGATCGTTTCGTGCACTTCCGGCATGCCGACATCGTAATGAAAATTCATGATCGACATCGCCGTGCCGATGAATAAGACAACCCAAACGACAAAAACGAACACGACAGAAGGTTTAAACTTCCTCGATTCGACTTGTATGATCGTTTCTGTCGGTCCGACCAATTCGAATTCAACATCGGGAAAAACTTTTTGCAAGATTGAAAGCAATAAGAACCCTTCGATGACGATAAATTCACCGTCTTTTTTTGTTACGGTATGGATGCTAACCTTCTGAAACTTTTGTTTGATGTCCTCTGGAGCTTGGATAAACGCAATATCGCCTAATTTCAGCTCGTCAGCATATTTCGCTTTCACTTTTTTTTGCATTCGCACATAAACCCGAGTCATCATGTAGATTCCTTTCTCGATAGAGTAAGCCGTGTAAATAGTTTTGGCAAAAAAACTTCAATTATGTATGGCAGGCGCAAGCAATCAGCTTGCAAACCAAGAAAAAATCCTTAAAAACCCAATTTCGAATTGAGTTTTTAAGGATTTTGCGGCACCGAGCGCGCCATTTTAGGATTCTTGCGCTTTTTTCAGCTTGCGGATATAGATGAGAAGAGCGATGATGATAATAAGTAAAATGGATGTCGATGTAAGGACGAATCCGTTTAAATTTACTTTGTCATCTTCCAGTTTCACCGCCTCTTTATTGATGGTGGCAGCTTCGTTTTCTTCTATTGTGAATGATTCCTCCCAATTCCAACGACTCGTTTCGACTTTTGCTTCAACGACGGCCGTGTAACTGCCCGGTTCCAACTTTTGATTGTCCCAATCGATGACGAAATCGATCGTCGTGTATGGCGCCATGCTGATTTGTTCTTTCATTTTCTCCTTCACAGGTTCCGTTTTGTCCGATTGATAAATTTTTGCATCGATGGCCAAACCTTCGACGATATTGGGAGAACGGTTTTCCAACGTAATGACGTTTGCCGTCCGATGATTGACGAGTTCCGCTCTTACACCTTTCAACTGTAAATCGATCGGGATTTCTTTGTCAGATTGCGAAAGGACAACACCAATCACGTACGCGTAGCGGTTTTGAATGGATACACCTTCCGTTCGTTTGTCGTCCGCCTCTTTTTCAAAATGCAACCCTCCTAAAATGACACCGTCAAATGGTTGATCAGGCATTTGTAATTCGGCGAATGCTTTTATGCTGCCCTTTGGCGGCACGACGACCGTTTCTTCTCTAAATTGGAGCACTTCTGTCAATTGCAGTACGTCATCGTCCCAATGTTTTTCCATATCTTCATAAACGATTAAACCATTTTCGTTTGTCGAACTGTTCCGGACGGATAAATGGACCGTGATCGGTTTTGCTTCATGATTAAAAATTTCCGTTTCCAACAACTGCTGATCATTCGGCTTCACGCGCAAGTTGAAATAGGAATGCCCATTTTCAATTTGGTTTTCCGGCAATATTGCTCTGACGGAATAACCGACATCTCCCTCTTCGGCGGAAGCAATCATCGGTAAGGAAAGAACAAAGCTGAAAAGCGCCACGCTCAAAGCGAACCATATCAAACTTTTTTTCATGCGCCTTCTCCTTCTAAACGTGAAAGCTTAAAAACCAGGTGCATCATGCAATGTCCATGTGATCGTTGCTTGGTGGTCTCCAACCGTTGCGGCACCAGCTGGTATTTCCAACGTTACACTGTCGTTTACATTCGGAACTGACGGATTTACCGGAAACCAACGAGTAATCCATGTCCCGAGTCCTTCGTTTTCTTGAGCGTTCACGACGATTTCCGCTGCTCCACCCGCATATAAGGCAACCGGATCGTTTGCGGTCGGTTCACCGCCGGTCGTCGTGGAAATGACCGATCCGTTTTTCAACGTCAAAACGGCTCCTGGCAGTGTCGTTTCGGTTTCATTGGCAAACGCGGACAATTGTGCGGTCACGTGCCAGCCGTCCCCGGTTCCGCGCCGGTCCGTCACTTGGATGAACGGACGCAAAACGGTCGATTCATAAATGGTCGCCTCGCTTTCGATCGAATGCGAACCAAAATCAAGGGAAGATACGTAGTCCAATGTCAACGGTCCGGCGTCATTTGTCGGATCGTCACTCGGGTCTCCCGGCTCTACGCCTGGTTCAAAAGGTTGTGTCGGGTCTGTCGGATCGAGCACCGGGGGAGTGCCTTCGCCGGGCACAAATGTGATTGAAGCATTTGAAGTAAACGAACTTTGAGCAAAAGCCTTTGCCGCAGAAAACAATGCAAACGGCGCAAGAAGCAATACACTTAACATGAACAAACCAATTTTTCGTTTCATCATTTTTCCTCCTATGTTTGATTGACATTTTTTTCTTAAGGCGCATCAACTAACGTCCAAATAATTTCGGTTTGATAATCACCAACTTTCACTTCATTCGGCTTGACAAAAATGAGCGGCCCTTCCTCCCGTTGCCAAGTCAACTCGGTAATCGGGTTTTCTTTCGTCGTGCCGGAAAAAATTGTCGCCGTTTCTTCGGTGAGGGTTATTTCCATTCCCTCTTTCAAACGGAACTTCAAAGCATCCGGCAACATTTCCGATTCGTCCGTCGTCGACGTAAGCGGCCGCGACAATTTCGCCTCCAACCTCCAAGGAGCATCATAACCTCTCGTATCTTGAATCGATATGGAAAATGGATCTTCTTTTCGGTGTGCATATAGCGGCGCGTACGGAATTGACGTCGTTTCAAATGAAATGGTTTCCGGTGCCTGATGAAACTGGAGCGTGCCCGTCCACGCCAATTGACCGATGGCAAGCGGATCGTCCAATATGCTCAAGTTGATGATTTGTTTTGTCGCTTGGCTCACAAATGTATAGCTTCCGGAAGGGGTGTAGGGAATGTATGGGAGCTCCATATGAAGGTCAAATCCGTAATACGTATAGTTTAATAAGTTCAAACTGAGCAATTGATCGAAGCGTATAACGACTTGATTGCCAACAATTTGAATTTCATCCGTGTCAAACTCTCCTGTAGCGCGAATCTCGATCCCTAACAATCCTAAACCAGGAACGTCATAAAACGCACGCATGTTTTCTTGTGACATGATTTCGACGATCGGCTGCGGCATTAGAAAAATGATATATGTCGAAGAAATGAGGTTTAAATTGATCAAACCTTCTCCGCGATAGTGCAAAACGACAATTGGTTTCCCTTCTTGGTTATAGGAAAGTGAGGCATTGAGCGTCGGATTGTTCAAGACGGTTACTCCGAGCAAGCCTTGTTGCGGGGTGATCGATTGCTGGGGCTTTGTTTGTTGAACAGTACGTTCAGCCATCTCTGGTTGTCCCATTTCGCCGTTGGTTCGACCGTTTTCATGCGGCGACGATGTGTTCGTTTCCATCATTTGCTCCTCATCTGGATTCTTTTTATCCTCTACATCGGTTTCGTCTTGTTCCTGGATATTCATTTCCCTGTCTAATGCAAAATCCAAAGTTTCATCTGTAAGTACGGCATCGTCTCTCTCGGTTTCAACTTCATTTTCATTGGTTTGGTCCCTTTTCGTATTTTCATGACTTGTTAAAACCTCAATTTCAAAATGTAGATTCTGCTCGTCGTATAAAAGGCGTTCGTTTACATCTATATCGACGGTATGCTCTTCGTCTTCAACCAGGCTCAACTCCTTTCCTTCCGACTTTGCGCGATCATCATCCAATGCGGATTGGTTCGCATAAATCGGTTCGTGGAAAAGCATGGTAAACAGGAGCAGGCACATCGAGAGAAATAGGGATTTGCGAAACGTAACCATCGCGATTCTCCTCAAAATTTACTAAAAAAATTTAAAAAATCTGTCAAAATATGATATAATTTTGTTTTTATCATATTTCTTCTTTACCATATAAATCGATAAAAAAGGAATGTTATTTTGACAATTAGTTACCGAAAAATTACAAAATGTAAAATCGTCCGCAAAAAAAGAAATCCAGCTTTAAATCTGGATTTCTCTCATCTCGCATTTTCATTTTCCCAGTTTCACATCAGCCACTCATCTGTTCTTTCATTTCTTGCAAAATTTTCTTTTCCAAGCGCGACACTTGCACTTGGGAAATCCCCAAACGGCGCGCCACTTCCGTCTGCGTTTGATCTTTATAATAGCGCAAATAGACAATTAATCTTTCTCTTTCTGTTAAGCTATTAATCGCTTCTTCCAATGATAATTTATCAAACCAATAGCGGTCTTCATCGGCAATTTGATCGAGCAATGTGATTGGTTCGCCGCCGTTTTCATAGACGATTTCATGGATGGAATGCGGATTGCGCACCGCTTCCTGCGCTTGAATGATTTCTTCAGGCGCAACATCGAGCGCCGCTGCGATTTCCGAAATCGTAGGCGAACGTTTTAATTGTTTCGTCAATTCCTCCTTTTTACGTTTCACCTTGTTGCCTAATTCTTTCAACGTGCGACTCACTTTGATCGTTCCGTCATCGCGGATGAACCGTTGAATTTCACCGATGATCATCGGAACCGCATACGTGGAAAAACGGACGTCATATGATAAGTCAAATTTGTCGATCGCTTTCAATAAACCGATGCTGCCAATTTGAAACAAATCATCCGGGTCATAGCCCCGATTGATGAAGCGCTGCACGACCGACCAGACGAGTCGGACGTTCTTTTCCACCAAGTAATCGCGCGCTTCCTGGTCGCCTTGCTGGCTACGTAAAATCAATTCCCGCACTTCATCGTTCGAGAGATGGCGGTTTTCCTTATCGTGCATTTGCAAATCGCTCATGGTTTTCACCTAATGGCAAACCGTTTTTACTTGATGGAATTGTTTTTTCATCGTGACTGTAGTCCCTTTCCCCACTTCCGATTCCACGACGAGTTCATCGGTGAAACTTTCCATGATCGAAAATCCCATGCCCGAGCGTTCCAATTCCGGTTTTGACGTATATAACGGTTCTTTCGCCAAAGCGACGTTCTCGATGCCGACCCCTTCATCGCGGATCGTCAATTCGACGACATTTTCGTCCAAAATTTTGCAATGGATCGTAATCCAGCCGTCCTCCCGCTCTTCGTAGCCGTGGATGATCGCATTTGTCACCGCTTCGGAAACGACCGTTTTCAATTCCGTCAATTCATCCATCGTCGGGTCGATTTGCGCCACGAACGAAGCGACTGTCGAACGGGCGAACGATTCATTTTTGCTGACACTTAAAAATTTCAATTCCATCTCATTTTTCACGATGCCACCCCCAAAGATAATAAAGCGTCCTCTTCATTTTCTTCGATGCGGACAACTTTCACCAAACCGGACATCGAAAACAACCGATCGATATAACCATGTACACCGCAGACGACGAACTCCCCTCCCTTGGTCATCACTTCCTTGTAGCGGCCTAATATCACACCGATACCCGAACTGTCCATAAAGGTCACTGCATCCATATTTAAAATGACGTGCTTTAAGTTTTCGTCATGTAAATAACGCTGCCATTCGTTGCGCAAAATCGTCGCTTCATGATGGTCGATTTCACCTTTTAAACGGACGACTAACACATTATCCCGCAGGATGAACTCTTTTTCTAACATCATGACATTCCTCCTTTTCTTCGTTGTATGTTCATTTTCGATATCAGGGAGCCAAATACCTTTCATTAGACAAAACTAGACGAAATCAATCATATTTCACAATCGACCACATAGCCCGTTTCATCAAAGCAACGATCGAACCGAATTCGATCTCTTCGGAAGCGTAAAGCGGCGACTCATATACCGTTTCGTCATTGGTTCGGATGACGATCATACCTACGGCTTCGTTCTTTTTGATCGGCAACGGTTTATCGAACAGTTTTATTTCCGTCGTATACGCCACATCTTTTTCACCTTTTTTCTTTAACAGGCTGATCGGTTCGCTCGTTTTCAAGTCGTATGCATATTTTTTCGTTTTCATATGTTTGAATTGGCCGACAGTTTCGCCTTTTTCAAAAATCTTTTCCGTTTCAAAATGGCTGAAGGCATAATCGATTAAACGCATCGACATTGCATTTCGTTCTTTAGCGGAGTCGGCTCCCATTATGACGGAAATGACGCGCATGCCATCTTTTTTTGCCGTTAGGGCCAAACAATACTTCGCTTCTTTCGTATATCCCGTTTTCAATCCGTCAACGTAAGGGGAAAAACGGACTAATCGATTCGTATTGACAAGCCAAAATTCGTTTTCCTCTCCTTTGCGCAAGTAATCTTCGTAAATTGAAGTGAATTTCGTAATATCTTCATATTTCAACAACGCTTTTGACATCAACGCCATGTCGTAGGCGGTCGTATAGTGGTTTGGCGCAGGGAGTCCGGATGCATTGGCGAATGACGTATTTTTCAAACCCAACTCTTCCGCTTTCTCGTTCATTCGTTTGACGAACGCGGTTTCACTTCCCGCAATCCTTTCGGCCAAAGCGACGCTCGCGTCATTGGCGGAAGCGATTGCCACCGCCTTGATCAAATCTTCGACGGACATTTGTTCACCTTCGGCCAAAAACACTTGCGACCCGCCCATCGATGCCGCATTTTCACTGACCGTCACCATTTCATCCAACTTCAACTTGCCTTCAGCGATCGCCTCCATGACCAAAAGGAGCGTCATCACTTTCGTCAAACTTGCCGGTGGCAGTTTTTCATGCGCATTTTTTTCATACAAAATCGCTCCGGTATCGCGCTCGATCAAAATCGATGCTCGGGCGTTTTCCGTCAATTTCAATTCATCTTCCTTTTCCGTGGCGAACACTTTAAAATTAGCATTTAGTATGAAGGAGAAAAAGATGGTGAAACTAATGGTTATGTAGAAAAATTTTTTCATGTGATTCCCTCCAAAAAACGTATGTATTATTTAGCTTTCCCAATGTCTTTAAATTTATAACCGTTTTTTCTACCATGTCTAACAGTTTAAAAGAATAAAAACAAATAAAATAACCCGCCGCATTAACGCGACGGGTATACGTTTGTCATACTATTTGATGACATCGATGATCAATGGTTTCCCTTTCTTTTCAACGCTGATTTGTATGCTGTTTTCTATTATTTTTTTGATATGACGGATGTTTTCGTCGTTGGCATGAATCGTACACAACACTTCGCCCTTTGTGACACGATCGCCCACCTTTTTATGCAAGTACAGTCCGACGCTCAAATCGATCACATCGTCTTTCGTCCGTCTGCCGGCGCCTAAGAGCATCGACGCCCGGCCGAGTTCGTCGGCGGCAATCTCCGCGACATAACCTGCCTCTTTCGCAAATACATCAATTTGATAGGTTGCCTCTTTGAACGATAACGTATCGATTACTTCGGCATTGCCCCCTTGCGCTTCGACGAGACGTTTAAAGTATTGTAACGCTTTTCCGTTTTCGATGTTCGTTTTTAACATCGCTTTTGCTTCTTCGAGGCTGTCGGCCTTTTCGCCTAGTACGACCATGTGAGCACCCAATTCCAACATCAGTTCCGTCAAGTCTTTCGGGCCTTCCCCTTTCAGTGCGAGGATCGCTTCTTTTACTTCCAAGGCGTTTCCGATGGCAAAACCGAGCGGTTCATCCATGTTGGTAAGCAGCGCAACCGTTTCTTTACCGACGTTTTTTCCAATTTCGACCATCGTCTTTGCCAGCTTTCTTGCACTATTGACGTCTTTCATGAATGCACCGCTGCCAACTTTGACGTCGAGGACGATTTTGTCGGCGCCCGATGCGATTTTCTTGCTCATGATGGAACTCGCGATTAAAGGGATCGAATTGACGGTGGCGGTGACATCTCGCAAACTATACAATTTTTTGTCAGCCGGAGCTAGATTTTCCGATTGGCCGATGATTGCGAGCCCGATGTCATTTACTTGTCTGATGAATTGTTCTTTCGTCATTTCGACGTTGAACCCTTCTATCGCTTCCAATTTGTCGATCGTGCCGCCGGTATGCCCCAACCCCCGGCCGCTCATTTTCGGAATCGGCACACCGCAAGAAGCGACCAACGGGATCAGGCAAAGCGTCGTTTTATCGCCCACGCCGCCGGAAGAGTGTTTGTCGACTTTGACTCCGTCGATTTCACTCAAATCCAACATGTCGCCCGATCGGGCCATCGCCATCGTCAAATGGGCGCTTTCTTCATCGTCCATTCCTTGAAAATAGATGGCCATAAGCAGCGCACTCGCTTGATAATCGGGAATTTCGCCATTCGCATATCCGTGGACGAAAAAGTCGATTTCCGCTTTTGCAAGCGGGTATCCGTCACGCTTTTTTACGATGATGTCATACATGCGCACGATGAATCACCAGCTTCCTTATTCGTTCATGCAGAGGGACGGTGACGTTAACGATGTACGTCCATCTGTTAAATTTCTATATGAAACAATGAATCTTGATTTTCGAAAAACCATAAACGGTGCAAATGTTTAAGCATCACTTATGGTTTGGAAAATTGTTCCGTTTTATGGCCGAGGATTACAGCGCCATGTTCTCCCAAAATTCAACCGATTGGCTAATGACAGCAATCTGAACTTCCACCGTTGAACGGTACCAGTTTGTCCCTTGTCTTTCCCTTCATCATTTTACCATTTATTTTTCGATGATTCCTTTTTCAATCAAAAATTCCCGTGCGACATCTTCCGGTTTTTCTTTATCGATGTCGACGCGCGCATTCATCTTCAACATATCTTCTTCACTGATTTGCCCCGCTAGATGATTCAACGCTTTTTCCAACTCAGGGAATTTTTCGAGCGTCTCCATTCTGACGATTGGCACCGCATCATATACAGGGAACAGATGTTGATCGTCCGTTACCGTTTTAAACGCGAACAATTGGATCCTGCTATCCGTTGTAAAGGCCGGAATGACATCGACTTCACCATTTTTTAAAGCATCGTACATGATGTTGGGGTCAAGGCTTTTCGTATCCGCAAATTCAAACGGATAGACTCTAACCAAATCGTCGTAACCTTCTCCCTTTCGTTCATAAAACGCGTGCGGTGCACCAAAGACCAATTCTCTTTCTTTGGAAATTTCCGCCAGCTCACTAATCGTTTCCGCCTCAAAATCGCTGTCGCCACGAAAGGCCAACGCGTAGGCATTTTCAAAGCCGAGCGGTTCGAGCCAAGTGACGTTGAACCTTTCTTCATAACCTGCTTTGACGCGTTCATAGACGCTTTCCGGACTTTCTCCCGGTTCGCTTTCCAACTGCAATACATCCATGAGCCCTGTGCCGGTATATTCGACGTAAAGGTCGATTTCCCCTTTTTCGATCGCTGGCGTCAAGATCGAAACTTCACCCAAACCTTCTTTGTAGACGACGTGATAATCCGTTTTATCTTCAATCACATAACCTAACAAGTACGGCAAAATATATTGTTCCGTCCATGGTTTGCCGCTGATGATGATTTCCTCGTTTTTTTGGCTGCAGCTTCCCAACAAGAACAAAAATGAAACAACTGTCACAAATAAAAGATGTTTTTTCATCACAATCTCCCTTATATTTTTAATCCTTTCGGCGTGACGCCTTTTTCGACGAGCTTCAACAACACATCAAACAAAATGGCCAACAGCGCAACCGGCACTGCCCCGGCGATGACGAGCGCGTTATTGTACGATTGCAGACCGCGGTAAATGATGTCGCCTAAACCTCCGGCACCGACGAACGTCGCCAGTGTCGCAATGCCGACGGTGAGCACCGTCGCCGTGCGGATCCCAGCCATGATGAATGGCAAGGCGATCGGTAGTTCGATTTTAAACAGCACTTGATTCGGCGTCATCCCCATGCCGCTTCCCGCTTCGATGATTGCCGGATCGACGCTCGTAATTCCGGTGTAGACGTTGCGCACGATCGGCAACAATGCGTAAATGACGAGTGCGACGAGCGCCGTCTTCGAACCGATGCCGATGATTGGAACGAGGAACCCGAACAACGCTAAGCTCGGAATCGTCTGCAATATCGCCGTGACACCGATGATCGGTTCGGCCAGCTTCCGGTATTTCGAAACGAACAATCCGAGCGGCAAGGCGATCAAAACCGCAATGGCCAATGCAATAAACGAAAGGAAAATATGTTGCAAAAACGCATCGACGATCAAATCTTGACGATCGCGGATCGTATCGATTAATACATTCATCATTCGAATCCTTTCACCCCCGTGATGGCTTTCAACAAATCGGCCGCATGGACGTAGCCGATCACTTTCTCATCTTTCCGTTTTACTTCTAGGGCATGTTTGTCCTCTTTCTCCAAAAGACGGACCGCTTCCTTGATCGATGCCGTGTCGAGGACGGAAGTGTACGGCTCGATTGGATTGCGTTTGAAGACGTGTTTAAATTCACGGATCGGCCTTTCTGCAACCGGCCACATATTTTCGAGCCGTTTTTCACCGATAAATTCACGGACGAAAGCATTTTTCTGCCGTTTGATCAGTTCTTCCGGCATTGCCATTTGTTCGATTTTTCCATCGCGCATGATGATGATGTAATCGGCGATATCGAGCGCTTCATCCATATCGTGCGTGACAAAAACGATCGTTTTATGAATTTTTTGCTGCAACAATTTCAGTTCATGTTGCAATTGTTCCCGGCTGATCGGGTCGAGCGCGGAAAACGGCTCATCCATCAAAATGATGTCCGGATCGCCGGCAAGCGCCCGGATGACGCCGACACGCTGCTGCTGTCCGCCGGAAAGTTCGACGGGATATTTGTGCATGTATGTTTCGGGGGGCAAATTGACCATTTCCAAAAGTTCCTGCACCCGCTGTTTCGTCTTTTTTTTGTCCCAGCCGAGCAAATTCGGCACGAGAGCGATATTTTCTTCGATCGTCATATGCGGGATGAGCCCGATTTGTTGAATCACATAGCCGATCGATCGCCTCAGTTCGACGACGTTCATTTTACTTACCGGTTTATCGTCGATGAACACTTCGCCTTCCGTCGGATTTTCCAAGCGGTTGATCATCCGCATCAACGTCGTTTTCCCGCTTCCTGAGGGGCCGATAATGACGGTCAGCTTATTTTTTGGTATGTCAACCGTGATGTTTTTAAGGGCTTCCGTTCCGTCTTTGAAACGTTTCGTTACCCTTTCAAAGCGAATAATTTTTCCCACTCCCTTGTCCACTACAATTTTTAACCATTTTATTAAAAAATGGGGAAAATAAAAACCATAGTGTCTTATTTTGTCAAAGACGACTATGGTTGAACGTTATTGTAACATATCCAACATGATATATCATTAATTTTTAACAAATTTTCGGCTCGTTGTCAACCTGCCTTTTATTTTATATCGGATAAGAAGCTTTGACCGAACGGGGGCATTTGGACGTTGAAGTTGTCGGCGATCGTTGCGCCGACATCGGCGAATGTATCCCGGACTTGCCATTTTCGGCCCAACCCAATGCTAGGCGTATATACCAACAGCGGCACGTATTCCCGTGTATGGTCGGTGCCGTGAAACGTCGGGTCGTTGCCGTGATCGGCGGTAATCATGACTAAATCATTTTTGTTGGCGATTGGCAAGAAGTTTGCCAATTGCTCATCGAAACGTTCAAGCGCCTTTTTATACCCTTCCGGATTGCGGCGATGACCGTACTTTGAGTCAAAATCTACTAAATTCAAAAAACATAATCCGGAAAAATCTTTCTTTGCCACATCCATCAGCTTGTCCATCCCATCATCGTTGTCTTTCGACTTGATCGCTTCGGTGATGCCTTCGCCGTCAAAAATGTCGTAAATTTTGCCGATGGAAATGACATCAAAGCCGGCATCTTGCAAGAAATTCAACACCGTCGGCTGAAAAGGTTTCACCGCATAATCTTTGCGGTTTTCCGTTCGGACGAATGCCCCGGGTTTTCCGATGAACGGTCTTGCGATGACGCGGCCTACCAAATAAGGCTCCTTTAACGTCAACTCTCTTGCCATCTCAGAAATTCGGTACAATTCGTCAAGCGGGACGATGTCTTCGTGGGCGGCAATCTGCAAAACCGAATCCGCCGACGTATAAACGATGATGGCGCCCGTTTCCATATGTTCCAAACCCAGTTCTTCGATGATTTTCGTCCCGGAAGCGACTTTGTTGCCGATCACTTTCCGCTTTGTGCGGCGTTCGAGTTCAGCGATCAACGATTCGGGAAATCCGTCCGGAAACGTGCGGAACGGCTCGGTGATGCGGAGCCCCATCAACTCCCAATGTCCGGTCATCGTATCTTTGCCAACGGAAGCTTCCTGCATTTTCGTGTAGAACGCTTTCGGTTCGTCCACTTTTTTTACCCCTTCGATCGGGGCGATGTTGCCCAATCCTAACGCTTCTAACTGCGGCAATTCGAGGCCGCCCGCCCATTTTGCAAGATTGCCGAGCGTATTTGCCCCTTCATCGCCGTATAATCCTGCATCCGGCGCTTCGCCGATTCCGACTGAATCAAGCACGATGAGGAAAACGCGTTTAAATCGATTCATCTTTGCTTTAGCTCCTTACTTCTTTTTTTGCGCACGTGGATGAAACTGTTTGTAAGCATCTTTCAATCTCGTCTTGGAAACGTGGGTGTATATTTGTGTCGTCGAAATGTCCGAATGGCCCAACATTTCTTGAACCGAACGCAAATCGGCACCATTTTCCAGCAAATGCGTGGCAAACGAATGGCGTAGCGTATGCGGGGTGATCTCTTTGTTCAACCCTTGTTCGCGGGCGATTTTTTTGATCAGCTTCCAAAATCCTTGGCGGCTGATCGGTTTGCCATGATGATTCACAAAGAGTTTCGTTTCATGCGGATTTTTTTTCACCAACACCGGGCGCGCGTGGCGCAAATATGTCTCCATTGCTTCGATCGCCACTTTGCCGATTGGGACGATCCTTTCTTTGCTCCCTTTTCCGACACTGCGGACAAACCCCATCGACAAATGGATGTCGTTCATCTCCAAGTTGATGAGCTCGGAAACTCTGAGCCCCGTTGCATACAAAAGCTCCAACATCGCTTTGTTGCGGATGGAAAGCGGCGAATCTTCCTTTATATCCAGCAATTTTTCCACTTCGCCGACGGAAAGCACGTCAGGCAGCGTGCGCCCTTTTTTCGGAATTTCAATATGGATGCTGACGTCGGTGGAGACGATTTGGTCGTTTGTCAAAAATTGATGAAATGAACGGATGGACGAAATCATCCGGGAAATGGAAGCTGTGGAACGGTCTTTTTCCTTCAACGTTTGCAAAAATTGAATAATATGATGCCTGTCCACTTCATTCCAGTCTTTGATCTGTTTCGACTTGATAAACTCCAAATATTGCAATAAATCGCGGCGATACGAAAGAATCGTATTTTCCGCCAAACCTCGTTCGATCTTTAAGTAGTGCAAATAATCGGTCAATGCTTCATTGAGCATCCTCATTCTCCTATTCGTAAAAAATCGTACAAATGATCGATGATGTCATGTTCCTCCAAAAACACTTTCACCGCTGTTCCTTCCGGTTCATCGTAACGATGGTAGTAATCGTATTCATAATGAATCGCCCGTAACGCCAAATAAAATAACAATGTACAGCACAAAAATAAAATACATAGTT
This sequence comes from Bacilli bacterium, assembly GCA_012518125.1. Classification (GTDB taxonomy): domain Bacteria; phylum Bacillota; class Bacilli; order Bacillales; family Amphibacillaceae; genus Pseudogracilibacillus. The sequence continues at coordinate 35,746 of JAAYTF010000035.1, forward strand.
TAAAGATGTTGAAAATGTAGCGTCGCATCGGCATATCCCTTTCTGCTTAGAGCGTTTTATTAGAAAGATATGCCAAACGGACAAAAAAATATACGTGCGTGAAAAGAATTTCACACCTCTACTATATTATTGCAAAACGCTGTTCGTCAACTTCACATCGCCCGGTGGCATTTGAACCAAATGAAAAAGTTCCTCTTTTAGTCAAAAAGAAGAACTTTCGCCTTAATCTATTTTAACTTTTTTGCGTGATTTCAACGCCGCTTCTTGACAGTTTTTACAGACGCCATGGAATGTCAAACGATGATCCTTTACACGAAATTGCCACTTTTCTTCAACAATTTTTTCAACATCGACCAACAAATCTTCAATGATTTCTTCCACCGAACCACATTCCATACAAACTAAATGATGGTGGAAATGGTCGATGCCTTCTTTACGTAAATCATAACGGGCTACTCCATCGCCAAAGTTAATCTTATCGACGATCCCTAATTCCGTTAATAAATCGAGTGTCCGATACACGGTCGCTAAACCGATTTCGGGCGCTTTCTCTTTCACAAGCAAAAACACTTCTTCCGCGCTTAAATGATCTTCTTCCCGTTCCAACAAAACAGTTAATGTCGCCTCGCGCTGCGGTGTCAGCTTATATCCTTGTGCATGGAGTTCCTTTTTTATTTGGTTGATTCGCTGTCTCATGGAAATACCCCCATCTTCAATTCTTATTATATGTTTCCATGAAACAACTGTCAAAGTAAAATCATTTTAATTTGATAAAAATTCGCAAAAAAATGAAATCGGTTCATTGATTGAACGATTGGACCGTGATTTTGAACGCCTCATAACTGACGAACGTTTCCAACAACGAGCCGAACAAAGCGGTGATGCACAATGCGATGAACACCGTAACGTATTGTAAAAACGGCTTTGTTATCGAGATGGTGGAAGACCTGGCGATAATTTTTTGAAACAGTAATAAGGAAAATATATTCGCCATGCTGGCCGCAACGATGTAAACCGGGATGATGATCACGTTTTGCGGCGCAATCGATACGGTCGCCAATATGAGCCCTTTCAATCCGAGTTGATTGACGATGAAACCGACGGAAAAACCGATGACGAGCCCTTTCAAAAACACGAGCAACCAAACAAGCGGCAGGCCGATGATCGTCAATCCTAACAAACCGAGCAAAATTAAATATTGCAAATGAAAAGTGAAACTTTTTTTGAACAAATCGATGCTGACGATCGGATCGCCTTCGTCAATCCGCTGAAAATATTGATTAATCTGGAAAAATAAATCTTGTTTCTGGACGAACGTCATCGAATTGACGACGATGGCGCCGAAAACGATGCCGGTAACGAGCAATGACGTCATGAACAAATAGACGGTGATGTTTGCTTTTACATGATCGACAAAAATTCGTTGATCCATCAACTTCGTTATCCTCCAAAAAACGTCGTAGTAATATGTATGAAGGATAACCGGTTTTCATGCCAAAACTCGTCCAAATTATTCGATGACCCGTCCGTATTTGCCGCCGCCGCCCGCATCGATGGCAACTTTCCCGTTTCGCATGGCGATGATGGAAGCGGCGATTTTTTCCGAAACGACGCCCAACAATTGCTCGTAAGATGCGTGATGGATGACGTTCATTTCCGTTCCAAATTTCAAGAGCAACCGTTCCCGCGTCTTTTTGCCGAGTCCCGGTATATATTCCAAAGGTACTTGATAAATGTAAGGCGGGCGTTTCGGGCGTTCCGTCCGCTCTGATTTCAACTGTTGGATTCGGTCGTAGACCCCGTTTACAATCCGGGGCGAATGACACACCGGGCAATGTTGCGCTTCGAACGGTGCGGGGCGAAAACACGACTGGCATACGGTGCGATAATACTTTCCGAGGCGGGGATCCATTCCGTAGTTGGCGACGATGCCCCGGCCTCCTTGTCCGCGCAAACTGAAGGCGAACTCTTGAAAATTGACATCTTTCAATTTTATTTTCTGATATTCCCTGCCGATTTTCAGCAACGAGTGGCTGTCCGAATTCGTCAAATACGTATAACGATGCAATTCTTTCACGTTGTCGGCCATGTGGGTATCGGAACTTAAGCCAAGTTCGATCGCGTCAATTTTTTCGGGATCGAGCACTTCAGCGAGCGACTTTTGCACGCCACGTCCATATAAACTTTTAAAAGGAGTAAAGACATGTGCCGGAATGAACAAACCTTCAAGCTCACGCGCCATCTTTTGCAGCGTCCGGCCGGTTTCGTAGACGCGTTGTGAACTTAAGCGGATATTTTTCATCCGGCGTTTAAGC